>CALKVG010000621.1 GCA_937998045.1 uncultured Myxococcales bacterium | reverse complement strand
GCCGCCGGCTCCCGATGCCCTGGGTCCGCGTCCCGAGACACCGTTGCCCGCGCCCTTCTTGCCGCCCGCACCCATCGTCTTCCACGCGACCAACGGCGTGACGGTCTGGCTGCTCGAGCGCCATCAGGTGCCCATGGTCTCGTGCGACATGTCCGTGCCCTTCGGCGCGTCGAGCGATCCGCGCGGCAAAGGCGGACTCGCGTACGCGACCGCGAACATGCTCGACGAGGGCGCCGGCAAGCGCGGCGCCATCGAGCTCGCGCGGGCCATCGACGACCTCGGGGCACGTCTGTCGACCGACGCGAACGCCGATGCGAGCACGGTTTCGCTCACCGCCCTCAAGGGGAAGATCGATCGCGCGTTCCCGATCTTCGCCGACGTCGTCGCCCGCCCGCGCTTCGAGCCCGCCGAGATGAAGCGCGTAAAGGATCTTTGGCACAACGCGCTCGTCGAGCGGGAGAAGGACCCCGACGCCACCGCCCGCGTCGTCTTCCGCGCAGCGCTGTTCGGTCCCGAGCACCCGTACGGGCACCCGTGGGACGGCACGCCGGCGAGCGCCAACGCGGTGACGCTCGACGACGTACGGAAGTTCTACGCGATGGCCTGGCGTCCGGATCGGGCGACGCTCGTTTGCGCCGGCGACGTCACCCAGGCGGAGCTGACGTCGCTCATCGATTCCAGCTTCGGTTCCTGGCGAGCCCCGGCCACGCCGGCGCCAGCGCCGCTCGTTCCACCGGCGCCGAAGGGGCCGTGGCCGAAGGTCGTCATGGTGGACCGCGCCGACGCGCCCCAGGCGGTCATCGCGCTGGTTAAGCCCGGACCCGCAGCGCAGGCGCCGGAAGTACCGGCGCTCTGGCGCGTCAACGACGCGATCGGCGGGAGCTTCACATCGCGGCTCAATCAGGACCTTCGCGAGGAGCACGGGTACACCTACGGTGCGAGGTCGCGCTTCTCGATGTCGCGCGGCCCCGGGCAGGTCGTCGCCTGGGCAAACGTCGTCACCGACAAGACGGGCGACGCGCTGTCGGCGATGCTGGCCGACCTGCGAAAGTTCGCCCAGGAAGGGCTGACGGACGAAGAGGTCGCGCGCACGCGATCGCAGGCGCGAGGCGAGCTCGTCGCCGTGTACGAGTCGGTGGAGGGAGTCGCAGGGCACCTGGCGGCCGACGCTGCGCTGGGGCTCCCGCCGGACTACCAGGCGAAGGCCGCGCAAGCTCGCGACGAGGCGCAGAAGGCGCAGCTCGACGCGCTGGCAAAGCTCTACACGCCGGACGACGGCATCGTCGTGGTGGTCGGCCCGCGGACGCGCGTGCAGTCGATGATCGACAAGCTCGGGCTCCCCGCGCCCGAGATGCGGGACGCCCAGGGGAACGTCCTCTCAAAATGAGAGGTGGATGAGTGGGGCCGCGACGGCCGGCGCAACGGCTCGCTCGATGGGTGAGGCCTCCCGCCAGGTCGCAACGTGCGCCCATGCCGAGCCCGGCGTCTGCCCCGTGGCCTCTCCGGTTCCGATCGCGACGTCCGAGTGCATGTTCCCGACCAGCGCGACGATGCCGACGATCATGCCCACGCCGCCGATGGCGACCGCCGTCCACCCCCCGTTCGCCCAGTCCTGGGCCGTGCCGCTGCTGTCCAACGTGGTCGCGAGCGAGCCGATGAGACCGACGAAGAGGCCGACGATCATCGTGATACCCCCGACCGAAGTGAGGACGATCCCGCCGATGAACCAGCCCGGAGACGACGGGCTCACGTTCAGCGAGACGCTGCGGGCCGTACCGGGCAGCATGAACTCGCGCGAAGGGCGTGCCCCGTCTCCGATGACGCGATAGCGCCCGTCGGCGGGGATCGCGTGATCGCACGGAGCGCTGCAGACCGTCTGCCAGCCACTCTTCGCGTTCGCGTGCCCGTCGGAGCCGCGCGCGGCCGCGTTGGGATCGACCTTGCGCTGAAGCTCGACCGGAGATGGCGAGTCGATGTGTACGAGGACCCCCGAGCCCGAGACCGCTGCGCTCGCGGTGCGGTTCGGCTCCGGACTCGCGTCCGTGCGGTGAGGCTGCGGCGGTCCGGGCGGCGTGGCGCCGGCGTGATCGAAGCGAGCGATCTCCGACCAGGGCACGGTGGCGATCTCGCCGGTGGCGAGCTGGATGCGGGCTTGCGCATTCGGGATGGCATCGATGATCGTTCCGCGAAGGATGCCGCCGTCGCGCAGGTAGATGACGTCGGAGCCAACCGATTGCGCCGGGCCGAGGGACAGCGCGCGGGTGCCCGCGCTTTGCGGCGCCGGAGCCGCGGGCGGCTGACCGTAGGGAACGGGAGCCGTCTGGTAGGGCACTGGCTGCGCGCCTCCCGGGGGGAAGGCCAGCGCCCTAGAAGGGGCGGTGAGGAAGGCCGCGTGCAAGCCGACGGCGAGGAGAGTTGCCCTGGCCAGGTTGGGCATGGGGGTCCAAGCTTGAGATTGCCCGGCCTTCGCAGTAGACGCTACCGCGAAGCGAAGGAGACCTCGTGTCCTCCGAGATCACGTCTGTGCAGATTGCCCCTCAGGTTCTATTGGCCCCCGGCGCCGAAGAAAACGGCCTGGCGACGATGCTCGCGGAGCTCGTTCGCCAGAACCTCGAGGCCAAACCCCACAAGAAAGGCGACTTCGACGCCCTCGGGGGCCGCGTGTCGATCGTGGCCGACGACGCCGACGTGGCGCTGACGTTGCGCTTCGAGCGGGGGGGCAAGCTCACGATTCACGACGGCATCGTCGGGATCCCGGACGTGACCATCCGGGGCCCGTCCGACGCCATCATGGCGCTCTCGAACATGCCGCTGGCGACGCGCCTGGGCCTCCCCATACCCAGTCGGCGCGACTCCGAAGCGGTACGCAGCGTCCGTACAGTGGTGGGGGCCATGCGCCGGGGCGCGCTGCACGTCTACGGAATGGCCTTTCACCTCCCGCTCATCCTGAAGCTCACCCGCGTCATGAGCGTGAACGGCTGATCCCTAGGCGACGGCGGCGTCGTGGTCGCGGGCAAGGGTGCACGTGCACGGGTGGCACGGGTGCACGGG
>CALKVG010000620.1 GCA_937998045.1 uncultured Myxococcales bacterium | reverse complement strand
CGATCCCCCGCCGCTGCTCGTCGAGCTGGTGCCGCCGCTGCTCGACCCGCTCCCCCCGTCCGAGCCGTTGGTTCCGCCGCTCGATCCGCCGCTGCTCGCGTCGCCGCTCGACCCCGAACCGCTCCCCGAGGCGGACCCGCCCGAGGTGCTGCCACTCGAGCCGGTACTCGACCCCGTAGACGATCCGCTCGAGCCGGAGCTCGCGGTGTTGCCGGAGCTACTGCCGGAACCTCCCCCCGAGCTCGTCCCCGGCGATCCGCTGCTCCCGCTGCTGCTCGTCGAGCCGCTGCCGCTGCTCGAGCCTACCGAGGCGTCTGCCCCCATCTCGGCGGCGCCGTCCGGGCCGACGCCCCCGTCGTCTCCTCCCGAGGAGGAGAGCAGGCCACTCGGCGACGCGCCGCTGCACGCGCACAGCGCGATGGCGCCGCCAGTCAGGAAAGCAGTAGCTCCGAAGCGCACGATCAAACGACCTCCGGCTCTTCTCGGCCGGTTAGTAGATGCGCGTGCCCCCTAGTGGTGCAACGCGATTTGCGTCGCGAGTGGGTCTCTCGGGGGCGCGCGGTCCGGGCAGAGGAGAGCTTCTTACTCTGGCTGGAAAAAGTGGACCCCAGCTGCGTACGCGAACCTACCGCGAGCGAGCGCGGCGGGTCACGGTCCACGACGACGGAAGGCGCCCTCTCCTGGCCGCCGAGCGTCAACTCAGCGGGGTCGGACGTAAAACCAGAAGTCCACGATTCCCTGCTTGCCGTGGAACGGCGGCGCCCGCACCGACTCGAGCACGCTGGCGACGCAGGTCGCCGTGGTGCTGCGCGCGAACGGTCGGCGGAAAACGACCTTGTTGACCGAGCCATCGTTGCCGAAAGTCACGGTCGCCGTCGTCCCGCCCCATACTTTGCCGCGCCGGCAGCCAGCGACTTCGTGGGACGTCGAGTAGAGCGCACGCCACGCGGCCTCGGTCGAAAACGGTTCGCCCGGTTGGGGAAGCGCCGCTTCGCTCGCGGGGGACGACTGCTCCGCCGCGGGTGGTACGGGCAGACTTGCGCCCGCCAGGGCGGCTGCAGAAGCAGCCGAGGCGGGAGCATATGCAAGGACGGCCAGAATCATGACCGTGGCTGCCGCCAGGACCGCGCTGCCGATCGCCAGTAGACGCGGTGGCGTCCCCGTGAGGGCCGAAAAACGGTCCCAGCCTGCGCGCAGACGAAGAAAAGCAGGGAATGAGGGCAAGGGGGTCCGACAGAAATTCGAGCCCGTTGACGTCTGCGGTCCGTCGGAGACGGGGGTCAGGCCACGGAGCGGCGAGCCATCCGCCGCCGCGGGAGGCCAGCGAATCGCAAGCGGCACGTCGCGCGAGGGGGCCGGGGGGGCCGCACGAAGGTCGAAGGTCAGCGGCCGCGTCAGCGCAGGCAGCACCAGCGCCTCGGTCTCCGACCTGTGGGGTCCTGGACCGGCGACGGTCGATTGCCGCGGACCGATTGCCACTTCGGCGGGGGCTCTCGTACGCATCGAGAGCGGCCGCGCAGGCGCCACGGCGGCAGGCTTCCGGACGGCTCTCCGGAGCTCGTCCCACAGCTCGTCGGCGCTTTGCTGTCTCTGCTTGGGCGCGAGGGACACCGCGCGAGTGAGCACGCGGTCCAGCGCGTGTGGGAGCTTCAAGCCGTGCGCCTGCGGCGTGGGCCGCCGCTTCCCGTCGAGCGCGTGCTCGACCAGCGCGCCCGTATCGCTCTCGGACATCGCGACGCGATCCGAGAGACACTCGATCGCGATCAGAGCGAGCGCGTAGACGTCGGTCCAGGGGCCGAGCGCGCCTGCCTTCTTGTCGAGCTGCTCCGGGGCCGCGTACGCGGGAAAAAGGAGCCGCAGACCTCCGCGGGCCGACGTCGAAGAGAGCTCGGATGCGAGATCGTTCATCGTGCGCGCGACGCCGAAGTCCAAGACCTTGAGCGACACGGTCTCCGCGCGTCGAGCGAGGAACAGATTGCTCGGATTGAGCGAAAGGTGCGTGATCCCCTCGCGGTGGGCGAAGGCCACCCCGTCCAAAGCCGAATCGAGGAGCGCGAGCGCTTCCTCCGGCGACCGCCCGGCGTGCCCCCTGGCGCGACGGCTGCCAAGCTCGGAGGCGAGCGACTCTCCCTCGAACCACTCACGCACCAGATAGGGCACGAGTGCGCCGGTGCGCGGCGCCAACGTCGTGCCGCACGCGATGCTCTGGGCGATATTCAAGTTGCGACGCGCGAGTCGGTAGTGCACGCACGCTGCTTCATTGAAGGCATCGACGAGGGGTTGCACGAGCGCTACATCGAGCGTGCTCGGCAGGTTCAGGCACTTTACGGCGATCGGAGCGTTCAGCCCCAGATGATGGCCTTTGTAGACGACACTGAGGTTTCCCTCGTCGATGAATGTATCGACGCGGAATTGACCGTCGAGCACGTCGCCGACGAGGTCGAAGGGATCGCTCTCCATTCCCCCACTTCATTCTGCGCGAGGGCCGCATGGCCGTCACGCGCCCCATCGTCGTTTCGCGCCCCCCGCCGCGTGGGGGTCACTCCCTTGACCAGTGCTGGTCACTGACCTCAGAGGCGCAAGTCACGCCCGCCGATTCCCCCACGTTACCTCTTTACGCCGCATCGGACGCGTACGGAAGGAGGCAGTCGACGAGCTCCTGCCGGCCTCTTTTTGCAGAGCGGGGCCAGAAAGAGGGTGCTTCGGAGCGACGTGCGCGGCACCCACGCGGCACCCCACCCGACGGCGGCGCGTAGTCATTTTGTGCGACTTGACCCCGTCTCGGTCTTGGCGGGCGCGGGGCCCTCGCCCTTGGCGGCTTCGGGGGACAGGTTGTATTGTGCGATCTGGAGGGGGGTTGGCGCGGCCGACGCTCCTTGCAGCGGGACACCATGCCGCCTGACCAACTGGAAGAACGAGCGCGCGTCCGGCTCGGTTCGGTGCTTCGCGGCAAGTATCGGATCGATCGCGTCCTCGGGGTCGGCGGGATGGCGGTCGTTTACAAGGCCACCCATCGAAATCAGGCCGAATTCGCCATCAAGATGCTCCACCCGGAGCTCTCGCTGAACGAAGACATTCGCACGCGTTTCCTGCGCGAGGGGTACGCGGCCAACTCGGTGAAGCACGCCGGCGCGGTTCGCGTCGTGGACGACGACGTCGCCGACGACGGCGCCGCGTTCCTCGTCATGGAGCTCCTCGACGGCATCCCCTGCGATTCGCTGCTCGCGTGCTGCGGCGGCCGACTGCCTCTGGACGCTGCATGCGCGATCGCCGTCGAGGTGCTCGATGTCCTCGGGACGGCGCACGCCAACGGGATCGTGCACCGGGACGTGAAGCCGGCGAATCTGTTCCTGTGCCGCGACGGTACGCTCAAGGTGCTCGACTTCGGCATTGCGCGCGTGCGCGACACGATGACCGGCGGCACGCACGCGACCGGCACGGGCCTGCTCCTCGGCACACCCGCGTTCATGTCGCCCGAACAGGCGCTGGGAAAGGCGAGCGAGATCGACGCGCGCGCGGATCTATGGTCGGTGGGCGCAACGGTGTTCAGCCTCACGAGCGGCGAGATGGTGCACGACGCCGAGACCGCGCCGCAGCTGCTGGTGAAGCTGGCGACCGAGCAGGCGAGATCGCTTGCGACCGTGCTGCCGGGCGCCCCTCCCGCCGTCGTGAGTGTCGTCGATCGAGCGCTCGCGCTCGACAAGGCCCGGCGCTGGCCCTCCGCCGTCGAGATGCGCGACGCGCTCGCGTGGGCTCGGCATACGAGTGGCAGCGAGGCGCCGACGCGTGCGGTCATCGCCGGCCTCGTCGCGTCGTATGCGCCTCCGCCCGCGGCCCCGGCAGGCGGTTGGAGCGGCGCCGAACTTCCGTTCCAGGCGACGCCGTCGGGTCCGCAGCGATATCCTTCCGGCGGAGTTCCCCCCGCCTCGGCGTCGCCCATGCCGACGCCGGGGCACGTGCCCGGGGTGAGGCCCACGCCAACACCGGGCATGACGCCCGCTCGGGTAGCGCCGGCGGCGACACCCGTCGTCGAGACCGGGAGGCCTGTGTCTCAGTCGCATCCGGCGGTTCCGGCCGGACGCTCTTCGGGGCGCGCCGTGGTCATGGTCGCCGCGCTCGTCGTCGCGGCGGCTGCCGGCGGTCTCGGGGTCTTCTTCTACGGGGCGCGCAGGAACGCGGTGCGATCGGGTGCGTCGAGCGGGACGGGCCTGGCCGCGAGCGTCGCGCCGAGCGCGTCCTCCTTGCCTGCCGAAACGGCGGCCGCCGCCGCGTCGCCGCACACGACGGCCCCGAGCGCAGCTCCAATCTCTCCCGCGGAGTCGGCGGACGGCGGCTCGACCGAGCTGGGTGCTCCGCAGGTCGCCGGAAATGCGTCTAGCGGAAAACACGCCGAGCCTCCGCGCGCGCCGGTTTCGATCGCCGGACGCGCAGCGCCGGCTGGACGCGCTTCGCCGCCTCCTCCGGCGACGAGAGCCGAGAGCGCTCCGGCTCCTCCCGCGATCAAGCCCGCGAGCGCACCGCCGCCCACGACCGCTCCGCCGAACGTCGACCCTCTGGACGGCAGACGCTGAAGTCCGGGCACGAGCCACGTACGAAGGCGCGCCTGCTGGCTTGCGGGCGCCGGCGTGGCTTCTATGTAACCGTCTCGGAATGGACGCCTTCCGCGAGTGCGTCGATCGCGCGAGGCTCC
>CALKVG010000619.1 GCA_937998045.1 uncultured Myxococcales bacterium | reverse complement strand
CCGTAACGGACTTTCACCATCAACTTTCTGCCGGCTTCGCCGGCGCACAGGAGATCCCATCATGAACACCGAACCCGCCTCGCACGTCCTCCGCACGATCGACTTCGACGCCATCGACGCCGTCATCCTCTCGAGGGCGATCGGCAACAGCGCCGCGATGCGGCGCTTCGCTCGGGGTGACGCGCCGTCGTCGCGCGTCGTCGCGGAGTCGCTCGCGCGCGAATTCTATCCATTTTGCTTCGACTTCTCGCTGTTCCTCGCGGCAGCCATCAGCCATATGCGCGACGAGCGCGCCCGTCTTCTCCTCGTTGCAAACCTCTACGAAGAGCATGGGGATCTCGACCCGTCACGCATCCACCCGGAGCTCTTTCGCGCGTTCGTCCGCGCGCTGGGGCTCGATCCGGCGGCGCTCGAGATCGGCGAAGGCACCGCCGGCGCGGAGGCCGCCGCGCGCGTGACGGCCATTTGCCGCAACGGCCCCGCGCATCGCGCGCTCGCTGCGCTCTACGCGATCGAGCTGCTGTTCGGCCCGGCGTGCGACCTGATGAAGTACGGCCTCGAGCACGCGGGCCTTCCGGCCCAGGGCATGGAGTTCTTCCACGTGCACGCGGGGGCGGACGTGGTCCACGCCTCGCAGCTCCGAACCTGCCTCGTCTCGGCGTGCAAGACGAGCGTCCACCGCCAGGAGGCGCTCGCGATCGCGGCGCAGGTCGCCGACATGTTCTACCGGCTCTTCGATCGAATTGCGTCGGCCCGGCCGGGCCTTGCGTCGGTCGCGTAGGGCAGTCGCGATCGGCGCGACACTCCTCGTCGTTCCCGTGCGGCCCCGTCCCGAACCGCGCAACCGCGTGTATGCTCGCTGCGTGGGGACGCGAGGCCTTGAGGTGCGGGTGCTCGGCGAGCTCGAGCTCGTTCGCGACGGAAGCCGGGTCGCACTGCCGGCGTCGAAGAAGACGCGTTCGCTGCTCGGCTATCTCGCCGTCACGGATCGCGCGCATCTGCGCAGCCACCTCTGCGACCTGCTCTGGGACGGGCCCGACGACCCGCGCGCGGCGCTGCGCTGGAGCCTTGCGAAGCTTCGACCGCTCGTCAACGACGCGAGGATCGAACGCCTGACGGCCGACCGGGAACACGCACGGTTCGATCCGGCGGGCGCCAGGATCGACCTGCACGCAGCGCGCGCCGCCCTCTCCGCGGGCGCGCTCGCCGCCACGCCGACCGACACGCTCGAAGCCGTCGCGAGCGCGTTCCGCGGCGAGCTCCTCGAGGGGCTCGATTTGCCCAGCTGCTACCGCTTTCACGAGTGGTGCGTGGCGGAGCGACAGGCGGTCCGCGCGCTTCGCATCTCGCTCCTGGAGTCGCTCGTCTCGCGGACGCGTTCGGAGCCCGAGCGTGCGCTGACGTTCGCTCGCGCGCGCGTCGCAATCGACCCTCTGTCCGAGCACGCGCATGTCGCCGTCATCGAAATCTTGGGAGAGCTCGGGCGCACGCGCGAGGGGCTCGAGCAAGTCGAAAGCTGCAAGCGAATCCTCGCCGACGAGCTGCACGCCCGACCTTCGATCGCGCTCGAGCGCGCGCGCATCGCGCTCACGGCGCGGCCGCCCGAGCGACGAGGCGCGCAACCTTCCGCGCCCGCTCCCACCAACCCGACCGCCGCGACGTCACGCGAGTCCACCCTCGTCGCGCGCGAACCGGAGCCCGTCCTCGTCGCGCGCGATCGAGAACGCGGCCTGATCGCGGAGACGATCGCCGCGGCGCGCACGAAGAACCCGACGCGCCCGCTCCTTTTCCTGGGCGAGCCGGGCATCGGCAAGTCGCGACTGCTCGGGGAGGTCGCCGCCCAGGCGCGCGCCGCGGGAGGCCAGGCCATCGCGGGCCGCGCCTTCGAGGCCGAGATGGTAAGGCCGTATGGCGCATGGATCGACGCGCTGACTGCTGTGCGGTTCTCGACGATCGCAGAGGAGGTCCTCCGCGACGCCGCGCCCCTCGTCGGCTCCGAGGCATCGAGCGCCGCGGGCGCCGACAAGTCCCGCCTGTTCGACGCGGTCATCCGCCTGGTCGAGGGGCTCGCCGCCGGCGCTCCGCCGCTGGTCGTGATCCTCGACGACATCCACTGGATCGACGAAGCATCCGCCGCGCTGCTGCACTTCATCGTACGGGCGAACGTCCCCGGGCTCGTCGTCGCGTGCGGCGCTCGGTCGGCGGAGCTCTTCGACAACCGGCACGCATTGCGCCTGGTGCGCGCGCTCGGCCGGGAAAAGCGGCTCTTCGAAGTGGCGCTCTCGCCGCTCGATCGCGACGGGATCGAGGCTCTGGCGCGCGCCGTGGTGCCGGGAGTCGACCTCGGGCCGGTGCTGGCCGATTCCCAGGGCAACCCCCTCTTCGTCATCGAGATTGCGCGCGCCCTGGCGCGCGGAGACGCATCGTCCGAACGTCTCGACGAGCTCCTCGACGAGAGGCTCGCCCGGCTGGAGGGACGCGCCGGCGATGTCGTCAGCTGGGCGGCCGCGCTCGGGACGAGCTTCGATGCCGATGTTTTGGGTCGCGTGACCGGTCTGGCTTCCGTCGATCTGCTCGCCGCGATCGAGGAGCTCGAGCGCCGCGGCGTCGTCCTCGCGAGCGCGGCGGCGGCGAGCTACGACTTCGTCCACGACCTCGTGCGCGTGGCCGCGTACCGGCGTCTCTCGGAGCCGCGCCGGAGGCTCGTCCACCTCCACATCGCGCGCGCCCTCGGGACCAGCGACGACGCGCTCGCGGGCGACGTCGCGCACCACGCGGCCGTCGGCGGCGACGTCGATCTCGCCGTTCGCGCGTGCATCGCCGCGGGCAAGCGCTGTGTGCGCCTCTTCGCGAACGGGGCCGCGCTCGAGCTCGCGCGGCGCGGGCTCGAGCTCGCGTCAACGCTCCCGACACGCGCCCGCATCGAGGGCAGCGCGGAGCTCTATGGCGTGGCGGTCACTGCGCGCGACCAGGACCTGCCGGAGCTCGAGAAGGGGATCTCACGCCTCTTCGTCGACGCGCTGACCGCCGGCCTCCACGACAGCGCGCAGCTCGCGATGCATTATCTCACGCACGTCCGCTACAGGAGCGAAGACTGGGCGAAGGCGGCCGAAGACTCGCTTCGCCTCGTCGAGGCGACCGAGCACGCCGATCCCGCGTCCACCGTGCATGCCCTCATCAACGGCGGCGCTTGCCTCGCGCTGCTCGGTCGCGAAATACCGAAGGCGCGCGCCATGCTCGAACGCGCCACCGCGCTCGCGGCCTCGCACGGCGTGGCGATGGCGGTCGTCCAGAAGCGCATGGGCGTCGGCGTGGCGCATCACTTCCTCGGCGAGCTCGATGAGGCAGTGGTCGAGCTCTGCGAGACCGTCGCACGCGCACGCACCGAGGCGGATCACTGGCGGGCGAGCGTCTGCCTCTCGCATCTCGCGATGATCGCGCTCGAGCGCGGCGAGTGCGACCTCGCCGTCGGGCGCGCGGGCGAGCTCGCCGCGATCGCCGAGAAGCTCGGCGACGGGAGCGAAGGCCCGTTCGCGAAGGCCGTCGACGCGATCGCGCGGAGGCGCTCCGGCGAACCGGGTGCCGCGGAGCTCGTCGGGTCGGCGCTCGAGGGCCTCCGCGCGATCGACAGCAAAGGGCACCTCGCGTACGCCCTGACGCACGCAGCGGACATCGATCTGGCGGAGGGAAACCACGAGCTCGCGGCGCACCGCGCAGAAGAAGCGCTCGCCGCCGCCGCCGTCGTGGCGCGCCCGAGCGACGCGGCGGTAGCCCGCGCGCTCCTCGGCCGCGCCGCTTTCGCGGCAGGCCGACGCGACGACGCGACCGAGTCGCTCCGCGCGCTCCTCGTGGACCTGGGCCGGCCCGGCGTGCTCTCCGCCCGCGCGCACGCGGCGGCATCGGCTCTGGCGCGCGACCTCGGCATCTCCTTGACGGACACCTCGAGTACGTCGTTGCATTCGTAACGTCATTCTTCACCGGAGGCAGCCAATGGCGATCTTTGTCGTCGAGAACACGTTCGACCAACCGCTCACCGATGAGCTCCATGACGCCTCGGGAAAGAGGCTCGACTCTTGCCTCGAAGCGCACGGCGCGAAGTGGCTCCGGAGCTATCTCTCGAGCGACCGACTGCGCATGGTGTGCCATTTCGAGGCACCCGACGCGGAAGCCGTCCGCGCTTCGTACCGAACCGCGCAGGTGAAGTTCGAAAAGATTTGGGTCGCGACGCTCTACACGCGGCAGGGCGTCGAGCGCTGAATGCATCGGGCCGCGGAGCGGCCCGATGCGCTGCGGCGGGGCGAGGGCCCATCGTCACGTCTTCGCGGGCTCGATCGCGAGCGTCCCCTGCGTTCGCCTTCGCGCGGTAGAGAGCCCGGTCGGCACGGGCGATCGCCGCCCGCAGAGAGGGATCGCCCTCCCGCGAAACGGACGCCAGCCCGACGCTCACCGTAACCACCGCGTGCTTCGCGCCGGGAGCGTGCGCAATGCCGAGCCGCTCGACCGCCACGCGAGCGCGGTTCATGGCCGACGCTGCGTACTCGGGCGCCTGCTCGGAAAGTACCGCCAGGAACTCCTCGCCCCCGTAGCGATAAACGCGATCCGCACGCCGCAGGCTGCTGCGGATTGCCTGCGCGATCCGTCGCAGGGCATCGTCGCCGGCGGGGTGTCCGTAGCGGTCGTTGTAGCGCTTGAACGCGTCGATATCGCACATTGCAAGGGAGACTCGGCGCGCGTACCGGGAAACTTCGGCCTGCAACGTCTCCAGCTCCTCCTCGAGCCTGAGGCGGTTGCCGAGGCCCGTCAGAGGATCGGTCCGCGCCGCGCGGAACAGCGTCTCGCTGTCGTGCAGAAGCCCGGCGTTTTGGTCGGCAAGCGAGCGGTACGCGCGGACGACACGCGCGGCCGCCACGAGGCGCGCTTCGAGGTCCTCGACGTCAATCGGCTTGAGCAGGCAGTCGTCCGCGCCGGCGCGAACCGCGTTGACGAAGTCGCGCTTGCTCGCGTGAGCGCTCATGAAGAACATGTACGTGTACGAGCGCCCATCGATGGCGCGTAACCTCGCGCCTTTTTTCTTTCAGCGATGCAGGTCGAAGGTCACCGTCGCGTCCGTATCCGCGACGGTCACCGATTGCGTGACCGGCGTCTGGCGAGGCGCCCATGCGGTCACCTTGTACGTGCCACTGGGCACGTGCTTCATCAGAAAGTGCCCCTTGGCGTCGACGCGCGCGAACCAGGCCGACGGCGTCACCAGGACGTACCCGAGCATCCCCGGATGCAGGTTGCAGAGCAGCGAGTAAGCCCCCGACTGCTTGAACACGCGCACGTGCGCGCCGTTCTGCGGGATATTGCCCATGTTGAACTTCTCGTTGTCGGGCGAGAACACGTTGTGCGGGAAGGGGTCCTCGTTGCTGAAGACGACCCTGGCGCCAACGGCGGCCACCGCGATGTACGGGATGAAGTTCATCTGCCGGTTGGCGATCGTGACCGTCTGAAGGCGCGCGGGCTGATCCTCGAGGGGACCGTCCTCCAGGTACACGACGGCCTGCGAGGCCACCCAGGCGGGCTTGGTCGTGACGGTCCCGACGATGTTCCCGCGCGGCACGGACGGAGGCGGAACCGGAAGGGCGGCGGCCGAGCCCTCGGGTGCCCCAGCGCTTCCCGAGGGGGCCGCCGACGCGGAAGCCACCGGAGCCGCCGACGCGGCCACCGGTGCGCACGGAGGCGGCGGACAGACGCTCGGTGCCTCGGATGCGGAGGTTTCGCTCACCGCCGGAGCGCCGGACGCGGCCGAGGCGATCGACGCCGCGGCGCTTGCGCTCAGCGTGTTCTCCGGTGCGTTGACGGGCGGTTCGCCCTCGCAGGCCACCAGCGATAGGACCGGCCCTGCGGCGGCCACCACTCCCAGCATACCCAGGGCCCAGAAGTATCTCGACGCGTTGCTGACATTGCGTGCGCGCATGGTTGTCTCCGCTTCTCCGCTCAGAAGGCGACCCCGACGATGGCGTTGATCTGCTCCGCTTCGAACTTCGAACCGTTGGTCGAGGCGATGCTGCCGGCTCCCGACGTCGACCAGCTCCCGACCGGTGGCAGGTTCTTCCCCCACTCGAGGTCTCCGGTCAGCGTGAACTTGATGTTCGGCCGCACGAGCGTCGCGATCCCGGGGACGATTCGCAGGAGCTGCGCGTCCGGGTTGTTCTCCACCGTCGCGTACGTGTACTCGACGCGGACGCCCGGGATGAGCCAGGGGAAGACGACGTACTCGATCTCGTCGTACTGCATGAACGACGTCGCGTTCGTCAGGTCCGGCACGCCTGGAACCATGCTCGAGGCGAGCGTCGTCGCCGCCGAGCCCGGATAGGGCCGATCGTGCCTCTCGACCTGCGCGCCCGCCATCAGGATGAGCGAGTCCCACTGCCCGTGCGCCACGGCACCTGCGGCGTTGAAGCGATCGTCCTGCCCCGTCGGAGTGGCCGTTCCGTTGACCGCGATCCCCGTGCCGTTGTCCATGCGCGTGAGGCCGTGGTACGCAAAGAGGTCCAGCGTGATCGCCTTCTCCGCCCAGGGCTTGAGCGGGTCAGGGACGTTGGGGCCGTACTTGCCCTCGCCGTCGAGCGCGACGCCTCCCGACTTGATGCCGATGTGCGCATAGACGTCCTCGGCGTTCGGGATGGCCCCCGAGATCGACGACGACGACGCGACCCATCCGAGCGCGTAGCCGAACCTGTGCCCGATGATCCCGTTCAGCTCGACGCCGTCGGTGTGTCCGTGACCGAGGGTGAAGCTCGCACTCGGGTTGTACAAGCCCGCGGCCGAAACCGCCGGCATCACCGTGTCGTTGAGATACGACGTGTGCAGCCCGAAGCTCGTCAGCTGGGGTGCCCAGAGTCGTCCGACCCACATGTTGAACCAGTGCCTCGGCCCGACGACGTCGTTCCACAGGAGGTACGCGGTCTCGATGTCGAACGACCCCGGAGGCGACCCGAAGTCCGATTCGAACGTGAGCTGCGTCATGTACGTGAGCGAGTCGTTGAAGGCTCCCGCCGCGAAGAGGTGCAGCTCCGCCTCGATGCCCGACCACGTGAAGGTGTTGCCGGCCGCCTGCTGCGCCGCGGAGTTCGGCAGGTTGAGCGCCAGCCCTCCGTTGAGCCACGCCGACAGCGGTACGGCCTCGACAATCTTGTCCGGCCAGACCGAGTTCGGAAACGTCTTCGTGTATTCCTCTTGCCCGAGCGGGATCATCGGCGCCTTGACGGCGTCGCTGCCGACGCTGTCGTTCTGGCTGGGGAAGCGGTAGCCGTTGCGACGGAACGCTTCTCCGAATGGATTGAGTACCGGGTAGATGGTGTGGCACGTCTGGCAGCTCGTCTGGTACTTGCGCGCGAAGCTGGGTATCGCCCACGCGCTTTGTGCGCTCGCGAAGTACAGGATGCTGCCGACCAGAAGGCCAACGACGAATTGGATTCCGCGAGGCGTCGTCCCGGGCCGTGTTGAAATCGGGTGGCGGCTGACATCGAACTACGC
>CALKVG010000618.1 GCA_937998045.1 uncultured Myxococcales bacterium | reverse complement strand
ACTGGGAACTTCCTCCGCGGGACTAGCTCAGTTGGTAGAGCGTCGGCTTCCCAAGCCGAAGGTCGCGGGTTCGAGACCCGTGTCCCGCTCTGGTTTAGCCCGTAGAATCGCGGGCTTACGGAGCTTTCCCCGGCCTGTGGCCTTTTCCGGGCCTTTACTCTGGAGCAGGTCCGCAGGGAGCGGAGGGAACACTTCCCCGAAGCCGTCGCGAAGGTTCTCCGCCTCGCGGATGTAGATCTCCGTCGTGCTGAAGGACGCGTGACCCGCGCGCTGTTTGCACTTCAACGGGTCATCTCCTCGGACCGCCATCCACGTGATTCCGGTCGCTCGGAGGTCATGCCAGGTCATCGGTTTGCGCGTGGGTGAGCCTTCGTGGAGTTCCGTTCGGCGAACGCCGGCACGCCAAAGCCACCGGCGCAGCGCCCTTGCCATGTGGAGCTCTTCCACGGCGCTCACCGGCCCCTTCCCTCCCCTCTCTGATCGACGTCAACTATTCTTGCAGGCCGTATTGTCCATCCAGCCAGCCCTGGGCCAAGTTTTGTTAGGCGTTCTTACTGGAAGGCATGCAATCGAAAACCACAGCCAATGAAGCCTTGAACGTTCATGGCATCTGACCATCCCGCCTTTCGCGCCCCCAGCAATCCCGACGTGATTTTGTCGCGATACATGGACCTGACCAAGTTCGCTGACATGCTATCGAGACAAAGTATATTCTTCTGTAGGTCCGATCAACTCGGCGATCCGTTTGAAGGCTCTCTCCCTCGCCTCAACAGAGAGGATGAGAGGATCACGAAATACGCGGGAGCGTCTCCGGCGGAGCTCGAAAGATATGCCGGAGAGGCAAGCCGGCTCCGAATGTGGACCATGATCAGTTGCTGGCACGCAAACGAGCACGAATCGATGGCCATGTGGCGATGGTACGCGGGTAAGGATGGCGCACTAATGGTTCAAACCACATATCGTCTCATGTTCGAACTTCTGCCGGAACAGGTGCACATCGGCGAAGTGACATATCTAGACTATGAAGCGGATCGCATCGAAGACAATGACAACACATTTAAGTGGTATCTGCATAAACGAAAGGCGTTTGAATACGAGAAAGAGGTGCGCGCAATATGTGAGTTCAAACCATGGGGAATGCCATTGGAACAGTATCCACGCATACAGAATGTTGGACCGGGCATCCGTCACCAAGTGGACCTCAAACGATTCATCCGTTGCGTCCGTGTTGCCCCGGGGACGCAGCGTTGGGTCCTCGACTTGATCAAGGATCTTTCGCTTCGCTACGGTTTCGATTTTCCGGTGGAGCCATCGACCATCGACCTGGGGCCCGTTTTCTAGCCCTCGTTAGACGGCCCCGGATGCCAGCTTGCGCAACGTAGTGATCACCCGCCCTCGATCGTCCTTGTCGTCTCGGTGCAGATGCCAGTCAACAAGCTCCGGGACATCGCTCAGACGGAGTGAGTGCTTCTGAAAGGCGCCCTCCCAAAGTGCCGCGATCTCGCGAGCAATGACCTCAGCGGTCACCTGTTCGACAAGGTCCGGGACTTCCACCGCAACGGCAACGATGTCCTCAAGGTCCTTGCTGGATTGCGGGTCGGTTCCCCGATCTTCGAACGCGACAAGCTTCGTTGCCAGGAAGTACGGCGGGGTCAGGGCATTGATGCTGCGGCCATCCTCCAGCACGTACGGCTTAGCTTTCTGGGACCCAAGCTGGAGCCAGGGGTTTGGCCCTCCGACGTTGAGCCCTTCCGGGGAAAGCACGTCAACGTCCACGTCCGTGCCCTTGATCCGATACCGGCACTGGATCTCGGGATCGGGTCGGAGGATCCCTTGCTCGCAGAGCTTTGCGAGCGTCTTTTGCTGGAGTACCCAGGGGACAAGGGTCGAAACGCAGTCGACGTCTTTCGTGGTCCGTATGGGGGAGCCTTGGGGCCGGGCGTAAAGCCCCATGACGCATCCCCCAACGAACACGAAGTGTCTTGCTTCGTCGCCGAAGACGTCAAGCACCAGGGCGATTGCTGACCGCTGCTCTCCACCCCTCAGAAGCACGAACGAAGCTCCGCCGATGCAAC
This sequence comes from uncultured Myxococcales bacterium, assembly GCA_937998045.1. Classification (GTDB taxonomy): domain Bacteria; phylum Myxococcota_A; class Polyangia; order Polyangiales; family Polyangiaceae; genus Palsa-1150. Next base: position 5,369 of record CALKVG010000618.1, on the reverse strand, counting down.
CTCTCGCTCCCGCGCGCCTCCGATGCGAAACACGTCCACAATGGCGAGCAGACGAAGGAGTTTTGGATCCTTCTCCGCCGCGCGAGGGGCAAGCGGATGCAGCGGGGTGACGGCGCGACCACGCATGGGACCGTGCGGGAGCGGAATAACCACGGGGTCTTTGTCGGCGCTCAGCTTTGCTGCGATGGCGTCCGACGCGTGCGCCGTAGGGAGCCCCAGTTCAAAGTCCCCCACGATCGCGGGAGCGAGCCAACGAACGGCGTGTTCGAGAAGATCACGGAGAGCGATGCGATTCACGCGGGGGCCGTTCTCGTCGTCGCTGACTAGCGCAAGCGCGCGCAGGCGAACGAGCGAGTAAGCAACGGCGCTCTTCGACATGCCGAGCTCTTGCTCCAGCTCCCGTACGGAGGAAGGCCCAACGCGGACCGCTAGCTTTGCGGCCACCAGAACATCGCTGCGTTGAAGGCTCGGGCTGTCCACGATTCTTGGACAAGTATACGTATACGAATTCATGTCGCAAGGCGATGCTGTCCAAGGATCTTGGACAAGGTCAGCCGGATGTAGGCTGCCCCATTACAACCCCCTTGAATCCTCAGCGTTCACGTTCTGGGTAAGGGAGCACAGCCGTTGTCGCCCGGAGCACGGCCCGGAGGGCTTGGACGCGCTCCCACTGCCCCGCGTCCACCGCAGCCTTGATGGCAGCCCGGAGGGCCGTGTCAGGGGCGTCCGCTGCCCTGTCCGGCCCGTCCGTCGCTTCAGGCTGCGGCACCGTTGACCGTACCGCGAGCGACGTCGAGCCGGCCTTTTCGTCCACGTTTTTCGCGCCTGACTTGGCCTCTAACGACTTGGAACCATTGATGGTTCCGGCGCTCGCCCGGTCGTGTTCGAGACCCGTGTCCCGCTCGGAAATCATTACGGAATCCCCAGAGACCGCGACGCCGTTGGGCACGTGGGTGGGCAACGGGGAAGACGGCAGAGGCACCACGAGCGCGAGCTTCGGTAGCGCCTCGACGGGCACCTCTTTGAACTGCGCGAGCTGGTATCGCTGGTGCACCTTGCTGTCATGGTGATTGGCGAGCCGCATCGCCTTCTGCTCGCTCGCCCCCGACACGGCGAGACCCGTCACGAACTCTCGGCGGCCCGAGTGGAAGTCGGTTCGCCTGCTGTAGGGCGTATCGTTGAACAGCTCGTGCCGCAGCGGCATGCCTGCCCACGTGAGCGCGCGAGCCAGGGCTTTCAGTTTGCGCTTCGCAAGGCTGGTGCCTCGCCCCCTCACCTGCCCCTTGCGGTCGCCCCTGGTGACTGGAAACACGGGCCCCCAGCGCACGCATTCACCAGCGCGAAGGCCCCCAAGCGTGCGTGACGTGAACGCGATCAGCTTCATCTCGAAAAACTCGACCTCACTCGTGCGTGGGCGACCCGTCTTCTTCGACGGCGTGAAGTCGACCGGGGCCGCCAGCAACGCGCTGTATTCTTCGTCGCGCAGTAGTGTGCGCGGGCGATCGTCGACTTTCGCGCGCGGCGACTTCACGCCACGCATTGGCGAGCTGTCGATCCGCTCGTTCTCTTCGAGCCACCCGAAGAAGCGCACGAGCAGGCGACGCACGTGCCCCACGGTGCCCTGACTCAGACCCTTCGCCCGCACCGCATCGAGCACGCGCCGACACTGAAACTTGCTCACCTCGCGCACCGGCGTGGGCCCGAGCAGCGTCGAAAGGTGCTTGTTCCAGTAGCTCTCTTCCGTGTTCACCATGACGACGCCGCGCGCCTTGCGCTCAGCGATCCACTCGCCCCACACGTCGCGCACCAGCTCGGGCGCCTCGACGGCAGCGACCGGATCGCGGGCGATCGCGCCCGACTCGAGGTCGCGCACCAGGCCATCAAGCTTCTTGCGCGCGAGGATCGGATCCTTCGTGTTCAGCGCGACTTGCTTGCGCACGCGCTTGCCGTTCGCGTCGACGTAGCGAATGCGCGCGGCGAATCCCCACGGCTTCGATACCAGCTCACCGGTTCGCTTCCTCATGGCTTGGCCTCGTCAGTGCACGCGTGACGTGCAGACGGCGCATGCTGCGCGCCGTTTCGGCCTCATGCGGCGATCGCTTCTACTACCCGCAGCTGGTTGAGGAAGCGCCCCCAGCCCAGCCCCTGATCGCCGCGCTCGATCATCTCGATCACCATGCCGGCACGAGCGCGAAGCAGCGCAGTACCGGCACGCAGCCTGGCGCCCTGGTCGGCGGGCCCTTCGTCAATTTCGCGCGAGAGTAGCTTGCGCAGCTCGCGATCCTCGGCGCTCGTCAAGGCGCGCTTGCTCGTCAGGGCATCGACAAGCCCGCGCGAGAGCCGCCAGCCGTTGGGCTCTGCGTGTGCGACGTAGGCAATTGCGGCGTTCATCTTCTCGGCGTTGGTCGGCTTCTTCATGGCGGTCACCCCTTCTTCATTGCGGCACGCACAAGGCGCGTCGGAATCTCGAACGTCATCAGCTTCGACTTCGTGAACGGCAGCGGGGCGAGCCTGCGTGGGCTCGCGAGAATCCAGGCGTAGAGCTCGTCGAGGCGCCACTCAAGCACCGGTGGCAGCACGCGCGACGAGCATCGCCGCGACGGAACGGGCGAACCTCGGTCAACTCAACGATCGCGGCAAGCGCCGACGTCTTCGGGTTGTCGATCTGCCAGCAGGCGCTCGCGGCGCGGTCTAGGGCCCTGCTGGCTACGATGACCAGAGGGCCGCGGTAGTGTGTACGCCACGTTCTGGCTTCAACCGTCTTGAAGCCGCCCGCGATCAGGGTTGCCCACGGCTGCCTTACGGCAAGCGCTTTCACCGCTTCCCCCGCGGCTTCTTCGGCGAACCGATCTTCGTGGCATATGCCTCGCGGATGAGTGCCCTCGCAAGCGCCGCGGCGGTAACGCCGTAGTTCTCGGCCAAGAGCGAGCTGGGCGAAAGCTTCGACAGCTACGCCAGCGCCAAGGAGCAGGCCTTCGACTACATCGAGGTCTTCTACAACCAGCAGCGTCGTCACTCGACCATCGGCTATCTCGCACCGGCCGACTTCGAGCGACGCCGCCTCGCCGCCGTGGAACCCGCGGCGTGAGGGGCTATGAGACGTTAGAATGAGAGATCAGGATTTCGGACGCGATTGCTGAACAACCTGTCCGCGGAAGCGGATCAGGCCCAGTCCGACCATGTCCGGTCAGCGTCCGACAATCGACGCTGTCGCTTTGCAGCGCGGCCTTTGCACCCGCTCTCTCGACCATGTTAGGGGGTCGCTTGGCCCCACTGCGCCCCGCGAGCGCCCCACAATCGTGCGCCACGACCCCCTACCGTTCGTGGCCCCCTCTCAACCTGATCTACTCCGCGGCAAGCATCATCACGCATCATTGGTGCATCATCACAATCGACCGCGATCCCCTACTTCGCCAACGCGTTCTGCATCTCGCGACAGTTGAGCGACTCGAGGTAGATGACCTGCTCGTAGGTCATGGTCGCGCAAACGCTCGGTTCGTCGAGGCCTACCGTGTTGAAGCCGCAACGGTACGCCTTGTCGAGCATGCGCTTTGCGGCATGCGGACACAGGTTATCGTGAGCATGGGAGGTTTCCAGAGCCCGCGCGTTCGCGGATTCCTTCGCCATGTCCGGTTCCGGCTCGCACCGGCTGCCCGTGCCCGCGCGAGTCACGCAGACCAGGCCATTCTTGCAGTCCGAGTTGGAGCTACACGCGCTAGTCACGGGTGCGGCGGTCGCCGGTTTGACGTCGGGCGCTGCTCGGCCCGCTGTCAGCGCGCCAGCCGCAACGCAGGTGCCAATTAGCAGCACCGGGAGAAGCAGTAGCAGCCACAGAGCCTTCGACGGGGGCCGCGGGGATGGCGCCGTGGGTGGGCGCATCGGCACGTACTGAAAGTTGTCCGGCGGCGGGTACGCCTGCGGCTGCGCGTAAGGCCTCATCGTGGCGACTGGTCGCCCGCACCCCGGGCACGCCACCGCCAGATCCGAGACTTCCCGACCGCAGTCTAGGCATCGCAGCAAGGCCATTGGCGACCGATACCATAGCCGATGTGCTCGGGACGACGGTGCGCCACGCACTACGGGCGGCGCTCTTGGCCCCGCAGCGCCCCGCGAGTACCCATCAGCTTGTGAACCAGACGCTGCAGGATGTCGACGCGCCGCTCTAGTTCCTCGACCCGCTGCTCAACGGCGCCCTGCTCGAACATCTCGGGCGCGACAGAGCGCAAAGCGGCCTCGGTGGTGTAGAGCTTGCGACCTCGGCGACCGATCACTCTCGACTCCGAACTGCGTCTCGAGGGCTACGAGCCAGCGGTAAGCCGTTTTGCGGTCGCACTGACGCAGGCGCGCGATGGCGCTGGTGCTTGCGGACAGCGAGCCCGGCGCTCTCGATGATCGCCGGGCCGTTGCCCTCGTCGGCGTCGGCCACCGACTGGATGTAGGCGCGTAGCTGCTGCAGCGACGCAACGAGCGCTTTGCGCTTCTCGTTGCGGGCGGCGACGGCGCCCTTCACGCGCGAGATCGCCGCCGCCTCGGCGATCTGAAGATCGTCCAGGTCGGTGGTGATCGCGGCGAGTGTGGGGGTGGGGTTGGCGAAGTACGCGTTCCCCGTCATCCGTTTAAGGATGTTCTGGGTGTAGCTGATGAGCGCGGGAACGGCGGTGGGGAGGCTGAGCGTGACGAGCGAGCGGTAAACGATCTTGACGGGAGTGGCCATGACAATCTCCGTTTCGGTTGGTTGTGGTTGTTCGGTTGACGTTCGATTCTGGTACTTCGATGGAGTTCTCGAGCGGACGACCGTCCGTACTTCGTAGAGGGCCGTTCTTTGGTCCGACGCGACCCTCGTTCTTCGCGAAAGGGTCGGTCGTCTCTGGTGGCGGACCGTCGGCGTTAGCCGGCGGACCGCTCGGATTCACGACCGGGCCTTCGTGTCCGGCTACCGGACCGGCCGTTCTTCCTTACGGGCCTTCGTCGCTTGCTGGAGGGCCGTTCGTCGTTCCTACCGAGCCGTTGTTTCCGGCGGGGCGCCCGTTCGTCTCCGGTTGCGGGCCGCTCTTCTTCACGAACGGTCCTTCAACTTCTGCACGCGGACCGTCAGGTCTCCGACGACGACCGTCCGTCACTCACGACGGACCCTCGATCGTTGCCGGCGGACCTTTTGGTCTTGCCGGTGGGCCGGTCGCTATAGACGAGCGGTCTCTTGTTCTTTCTGGAAGGCCGCTATTCCTGGCCAGCGGGCCGCTCGCAATTCATCGAGGACCGGCATCAACGATCGACGGGCCGTTGGTCCATGCAGTCCGGCCGCTCTCTCTTCCCAGCGGACCTTCCGTCGAGCGCGAAGGACCGCCTTCAGAGACGAGCGGGCGTCTTGT
>CALKVG010000617.1 GCA_937998045.1 uncultured Myxococcales bacterium | reverse complement strand
GCGTAGTTCGATGTCAGCCGCCACCCGATTTCAACACGGCCCGGGACGACGCCCCACCGGCCAACGAACGGTGCAGCTGGCCTTGGTGGGCATGCACGTCGTTGGAAGCACGCTGGGCCACCCGGAGATGGTCTGGGCCATGTTCGAGCACGTCGGCGACGCACCGCTGGCCTCCTATTCTTACTCGTCGGCCGCCGGTCAACAGACCGTGTCTCAGAATAAGTCGGGCACGTGGCTGTTCTCACAGAACGGTTCCCAAGGTCCCTTCAATCAGGCGCACATGAGCTTCACGGGCTTGACGGGCGCCCCGGCGAACGGCATCGCGGCCGACGTGCCGTTCACGATCTCGCCGAGCGACACCCTTCGCACCGAACCCTGGGGGATGGACGGGCCGAGCGCCTCATCGAACACCGAAGTCAATTCCATGAATGGCCACGTGCTGGGGATGCTCGCGCCGGGCGACCTTCGCGCGAACTACGTGATGACAGGCGCGACGTGGACCGCCTGGCTCGAATCCGGTGGGACAGACGCCGGGCGTCGGGACGAATCGGCCGGCCAACTCGACGATGGGGACGTATCAGCAGGCACGAATTGCTTGAGCTGCCATCAGAACATGACCTCGAGCTCGACGGCGGTAACCACGGAAGTCAGTCACGTATTTCCGGATCTGCAACCCCTGTTTTGATGACGCGCACCGGCGGCCGCAGCCAGAAGCCTGCTCGGGTCGAGGGCACTTGCGAGGGCTCCTTAGTCGCTCGCCCCGTCGCCCGCGTCGGTCCCGGCGTCGGCGGCGACCCACGTTCGGTAGACGCTGTTCGCGTAGGAACCGCCACAAACCTCGGCGGAGTTGCCTGTACAGGGAGCGGTGCAGCCCCGCGCCGGAGCCTGCGCTCCGTAGGAGTTGCCGCAGAAACACTGGTTGCCGTTCTCGGGGCCAGCGTAGAAATACCCGTGATACGCGCAGCCCGCGGCGCAACTCTCAACCGTCGTGAAGGCCCCCCCGAACAGTTGGTCGGGCAACTCCCGGATCATGCCGTCGGCGTAACACCCCACATACGTCGCCCGCGGGGCCGGTCCGACCGCCACGTAGACGCTGTTTTGAAAAGCTCCGCCACATACCTGCGTAGCGTCCCCCGTGCAGGGCGTTGTGCAGCCGCCCGCGGGACCTTGTCCGCCGTAGGCGTCGCCGCAGTAACATTGGCTGCCCCACTGCGTGGCCGCGAAGCGGTACCCCTTAGCGATGCAGGCGCTGACGCACATCGCTGTCGTGCTCAGCTGGCTGTCGTACGCCTGATAGGGCAGATCCCGGGTCTGGCTGTCCATGAAGCACCCGAGATGGACCGGGCCGACCTCTGCATCTCCACCTTGGACACCAGCGGCCGCCTCGGAGGCCGTCGCATCCACGACCGCGGAATCCGTTGCATCCACGACCGCGGAATCCGTTGCATCCACGGCCGGGGAGCCCGTTTCGTCCACCGCGCCCGACTCCGGCTGGGACGCGTCTCCTTCGGCAAGACCAACCTGCGCATCGGCGGCGGCCGCCGCGTCCACATCGCGCGATATGAGCCCTCCCACATCTGGGCTCGCGTCCGACGAGCGACCGTCGTCGATACCCTGGAAGGGGAGCAGGAGTTCGCAGCCCGCGACCGACGGCGACATTAACGCCGCGATCAGGACGGCTACGATTGCCCGAATTCTGCCAGTGTACCGTCTCGTCGATGGAACTGAGCACTCAGCAGGCAGCCCCGAAGTATGGGCCCTTGCCGACGCCGCCGGACGCAGACGCTGCAACACTTCGCCTTACCCGCGCTCCCGCTTGCCGCGTGCCGGAGGCACCGAAGGGTCCTTCTCCTCCGACGCGGACAGCCCCGAGCTGCCGATGACGCGACCCCACTTGCCGCGTGGCCGTTCCGGGACCCGCAGCGCTGACCCAGGCGCCGTGGAACTCACAGCGGCTCTTTGCTTTCGCCAGCATTGAGAGCAGTACCAACGAGGTGCACCGTTGCCGCCTGTCACAACGCGGCGCGTAGCCCGCCAACCAAGGGTGCGAATGAGTGTATAGGCCGTGTTCGTAAGAGGAACATGCATGCCGCATTCGGAGCGAGCTCGGGTACTCGGAGCCATATCGATGGAGAAAGAACGGCCATCTCGTTAGTCGACTTTAGGGGGAACGGCTGCAGTCCGCGGCGCGGAGGCACTCTGCGGTGCCGTCCGTATCCGCCGCTGGACATTGCCTTGGTACCCTACCGCGACGGTCCGTGAGCCTCATCACCTCCCTGTCGATTTGATCACGAGATCGCGACCAACGAGGACGTACGACAATCGCGCAAGAATCGACAAATGGAAGCATGAATCGATAAAAGGCCCGTCGCCCTTCTGCATTGTCGCATGACGACCGCTGCGACAGCGAGTGCGCAAGCACGTGCGCAATTCGCGCAGCAATGTGCGCAGCAGGACGCCGGCAAGTGATGCGGGCTGAAGGTCCCAGCGCTCGCACGGTTCGTGCGTGCCGCGTCGGCGATCGCTTTTGTATTGGAGTAGCAGATTTGGCCGGTGCGTCCCTCGAGCCCTGCGCGAACACCATCCGTCTTGACGAATCGTCGACGATGCGAGCCCATCGCTACGCCGACCGCTTCTCGATCGTCCGCGTTGAGACGAGCGGGCCGCTGCCCGAAGCGGTTCAAACCTCGTCGAGCGTTCCCGCGCTGCTCGTCTCGACCTTTGTACGAGCGGTCTCGGCCTCTCAGTATCGACTGTGGGTCGATCGCAAGACCATTCCGACGGGCGGAATCCCCGCGTTTCGCACCAACGTGCTCGATCTGGCCGCGCGGCCCGCCATGTGGGCGGACACCGGCGTCGATTGCGTCCAATTTCACCTGCGACGCGCTTCCATCGACGATACGGCCGCTGACCTCGGCTATGTGCAAGTCGGTGGCTTTCGCCTCACTGTCGCTGATGACGACCTTGTGCTGGCGCAGATCACCAAGAACGTCTTGCCGTATCTGGATCCAGAGCAGCGGCCTAACCCTCTCGCCCTCGACAATCTCGAGCTGATCCTATGCGCTCATCTCCTACAGCGCCACGGCGCGGCGACGCTTCGCGCGGTCGTGCGTGGAGGCCTCGCAGCTTGGCAGCAAAGGCGAGCCCTCGAGCTCCTGCGCGAAAACTTGGGCGGCCGCGTTCGACTCTCGGATCTCGCGCGCGAATGCGAGCTCTCCGTGAGTCATTTCGCGCGCGCCTTCAAAACGACCTTCGGGACCACGACCCATCGCTGGCTCACACATCGGCGAATCGACCGCGCCAAGGAGCTTCTGGCCCGAACGAGTACCCCTCTCGGCGAGGTCGCGATGCAGTCCGGCTTCGGCGACCAGGCGGCGTTCAACAGGACGTTCCGCCGCGTGGTCGGCATGACGCCAGGCAGCTGGCGACGCGAGCACGCGCGGTGATGGCCGCCTGGCGAGCGCAGACTTCGACTGGAGCAGATCGGTGCGGAGCGCGTTGAGATCGTCCGGAACGCGGGGCTGCAGGTCGCGGGCCGCTGGAGCGGCGCGGCTCAGTTTGTTCGTGCATCACGTCGACTGCCTCCCCGGCGAAAGGACCTCAACGCGATCATCAGGCGCAGTCGTGCACCGCGACCCTCGCCTTCCGGTTGACCAGGACGTTGACGGCTTGACGTCGCGGTGCACGAGGCCCGCAGCGTCCTTTCGCACGAATCACCAATACAGCCGACATGTTACCTCGCGGAGGCGATCGTCAATTCAAGCCGAACACTTCGCCGTCCTCCTCGAAGAGCGTCGTTCCGTTCTTCTGGGCGCGGAGCACGAGGTAACACTTGCTCCCGCTGGTCGGCGCGGTGACGTTGATCATCTGCGTGAGCATCGACCCGAGCGGCACGTTCAGGTTGACCGTCGCCGAGGACGCAATCGCGCCCGTCGGGCTGTCGGCGTGGGCCTCCCAGGTGACGTCCACCCCCGTGCCGGCGAAGGTATCATTGAAGACGAGCAGCGTGCGGTTGCTCATGGATCCCTTTGTCAGCGTGGGGATCGAAACGGGCCAGGTGCCGTTCTGGTCGGACATCTTGTTCGCTTCCCAGTAGTCTTGGTCGGCGACGAGCACCGGGTTGGAAGCTCGCTGAATGCGGCTGATGAGGGGGTTCGACCACGGGTCCGGTACGGTGTCTTCGCCGAGCAATGGATTGCCTCCTTGCTCGATCGTCATGCTTGAGCGGGTCACCCCGGGAATCACGCTGGCCCAGCCGGAGAGCAGCGCATAGGGTCGAACGTCCGAAGCGTCCTGCCTTCGCATCGCCATCGTCGCTGTCGCAAACCAGGCGAGCCCCTGGGCGGAATTGTCGGCGGGCCAGATGAATTCACCCTGCCCGAAGGGATAGTTCGGAGTGGAGCTCACGTTCTGGCTGTAGTGGCCAAGCCCGTCCGTGTAGTGACGGAAGGACGCAAAATTGGAGGCAGTGATCCCATACGTGTTGCCGGGACCATCGACGCTGACCGGCCGGGTCGGGTCGAGCGAACTGATCGCCGAGAAGAGATCCTGTTCGAACATATTCGAGTCATTGCAACCGAGATCGGGCTCGTTCGACTGACCCCAGCGCACGATCGACGGATGATTGCGCTCGGCGAGGACCATGGCTTTCGCGTGGTTCACCATCGTGTCGTGGCTGAGCGCGAAGTCCTCGTTTCCGTTGCTGCCGCGGATCGCCGCCTCCCCAATGAGCATCATCCCGAGCTCGTCCGCCGTGTCCAGCATGTACGGCGCGGGGAGCTCCTGGTGAACACGGATGATGTTGTAGTTGAGCTTCTGGTAATTCGCGATGGCGCCCGGCCAGCCGGGGTTCTGCCCCGACGGCGGCAGGAAGCCAGGGAGCGTGTCGTAGGCGTCGCCTTTGCCTCCGTTGTCGATGCTGTCGTAGTCGGCGCCCTGCAGATTGTCGCCGTGAAAACGAACGTGCACGCCGTTGAGATAGTAGTAGACGTGTGTCGCGTCCGCGCGCTGCTGGTCGATCTCGCGGAAGCCAAAGCGGACGATCTTTTGGTGCTTCACTTGCCCCCCGACGCTCAGGTCGACCTTCAGATTGTGAAGCTGGGCCCTGTACCCTGCCTGGTAGGGGACGTTCGGCCACCAGTACGAGGTCGGCCCGAGTCCCCACGGGACCGGCCCGACGGTGGCTACCGTCGTCTTCCCGGCGGACGCCGTGACCATTGTCGTCGGAATCGACGGGTAGCTGAACGAGCCGCAGTTCCACGACCCCAAAGCTCCGGAAAGCGATACATGCTGATCGCTCGTCCCAGTGTTCGTGACCGCCACGTCGTAAGTCACCGAGTCGTTCGCGACGCTCGTTCTCACGAATACGTCGCTCACGTACACGTCCGGATGCACCCGTACCATGGCTGAGCGGAAAATCCCCTGAGCAACGTTCGGGGACCACGGCGCAGCGGCCGGGACGAGGTCGATGGTGCGGTTCTGACCACCGCAAGACTCCATTACTTGAAGGGCGCCGCGCCCCTTCACGTCGACCGAGATCGTGTGCTGCATGCCGGGCTTGACGAACGGAGTCACATCGAAGACCGAGGGCGTGAACGAGGTCGTGTTGGTTCCGACCATCGTGCCGTCGACCGAGAGGGTGGCCTGAAAGTTCACCGCACCGAACTCGATGAGCGTCGTCTGCGCTGCGCCCGAGTTGGGAACCGTGATCTGCGTCTGGTAAGTGCCGCTCGACGTATTGATCCCCTGCTTGACCCAACCGCCTCCCGGAACCGGGATGGACATCTTCGTTCCACCCGCCGGGGTGAAGTTCCACGTCCCGGCAATGGACATCGAGTACGGATCGGGGGCGAGCTGCTCACCGCAGTTGGTGGAAGCACCATCGGCGGTCGCGTCGCCGCCGCCGTCGTTGATGGCGACGGGCGCATCGATCGCCGCGGGAGCGTCGCCGGTCGACGCATCCGCCGGGGTGCCACCACCCGGCGCGTCGATGACTCCGGCTTCGCTGCCGCCCGCTCCATCGCCCGCGCCCGGGGAATCGCTCCAGCCGTTCGAGCCGCTGGAGTCCGAGCAGCTCGCCGCGAGCACCCCACCGACCAGAACGAACACCCTGGAGAGGGGCATGGTGCGCGAGTCGAAGGAGAACCGGATGTGCATAGTGGGAATCCTCCGCTGCAGTCGTCGCCGTGCGAGCACACCTCGTCCGAGCCTGACACTCATGTGAGCGACTTTTGAGAAGGCGGCCGTTCGAGCGGTCAGGCGCGGATGGCGGCTAACATTCGTTGTCTTTGATGGGACGCGGGATCTTGTATTCCGAGAGCCTGGCCACGAGCGTGCGCCGGGAGATGCCGAGGAGCTTCGCCGCCGCAGACTGATTGCCGGAGCAACGCCCCAGGGCGTCGACGATGCGCTCGCGTTCAACCGAACGCGCGGCGCGGCGCACCTCGTCTCGCATGTCGCTCGGGCGAGGAGTCGCCTCCGCCGGACGTTCCGGAGACGAGATCTCCGGCGCCGGCATCGTGCATTCGTAGGGAAGATGGCTCACCTCGACGGTGACCCCCCTGCAGAGCGCAGCGGCGCGATCCATCGCGTTGCGCAGCTCCCGGACGTTGCCCGGCCACGAGTATCCGAGCAGGCAATCCAGCGCCTCTGGCGCGATCGCGAGCGTGGGTCGGTTCAACCGGCCGCACGCCCGCTCGAGAAAGAGCTCGGCAAGGGGCGCAATCTCGCTCGAGCGCGCGGCCAAGGGCGGGACCACGATCGTGGTTCCGTTGAGGCGGAAGTATAGGTCTTTGCGAAACGCCCCTTGGGCCACGAGCTTGTCCAGCGCGCGGTTCGTGGCGGAGAGAAAGCGCACGTCGACGGGCCGGGGTCGAAGACTCCCGACGCGCATGACTTCGCCCCTCTCGAGCACGTGGAGAAGCTTCGATTGCATCGTCGGATCCATTTCGCCGATCTCGTCTAGAAAGAGCGTCCCGCCGTCCGCCGCCTCGACGAGACCCGCCTTGGCGCTCCCTGCTCCGGTGAACGCTCCGCGCTCGTACCCGAACAGCTCGCTCTCCAGAAGCGTGCCGGGCATGGCCGCGCAATTCACGCGCACGAAGGGACCGGATGCGCGCGGCGAATGGCGATGGATGGCCTCCGCCAGGACGTCCTTGCCCACGCCTGTCTCACCAAGCAAGAGCACTGGAATGAAGCTCCTGGCCACGAGAGCGATGGTCTCGTGGACCCGGCGGGTGGCGTCAGCGTTGACGATCATCGCGTCGCCCGGTTCGCGTCGACCCGAGCGGACAGCCGGCGCGGTGCGCGTCCTCTCGGCCAGCTCGAGGGCCCCCTGGACGACGAGTAGCGCGGCACCGATAGCGACCGACCGCCCGCGCTCGAGAACGGCCGGCTGGGTCGGCCTGAGAACGGCGTCGCCGATCCGCGTGCCGTTGGCGCTGCCGAGGTCCTCGATCCGCGCCGGCGAGCCGACAGTCAGGCGGGCGTGCCTGCGGGAAACGGTAGGATGGTCGATTACCAGGTCGGAGTCGCTCGCGCGCCCAATGACGAGCGATTCGCCGTCGGTGACCGGACGCGATACGGATCCCCCCGCCCACGTGGCGAGGACGTAGGGGCGCGACAGCTCCTCGCGTGACTGCGCCAGATCGGTGGGCAGGTCAGTGTCGTCCGGTACCATCGTGGGGACCGCTCCGGCCGGGAAGGTGAGTGCCGGCCCAGCATATCGACAGTCTCGAGTTCGGAAGTGCTCGCCGCATCCCGCTCGCGTCCTTTGAGCACAATCCGTGCGAGCGCATTCCCGCGAGAAACGCGATATCTGGCCCTCCGCACGATCTCACTCTGCGCAATGTGCTACGCCAACCGCGCGAACCGGCTCCCAACCCGTGCGGGAGGCCGCCAACCTCGCTCACATCGGCGAGGTGGGCCGTGTCGCCGTGAGCGGGATGTGCTGCTTCAGCATCTTGCCGCCGTCGCCGGTGAGACGCAGGTAGTAATCGGACGAGCACTGGGTGCCGTCTTCATCGAGCGTGACGAAGCTCGTGCCGCCCGGGATGCCCGCGGAGGTGGCGGCCGTCTCGGCGTCGTCGCCAATTATGCCGACCATCCACGGTGAAATCGCGTCGAGGGTGTCGAACACTTGCCCGAAGCTCGCCTGCGACCAGCGCGTGCCGTCGGCCGTGCGCCAGTCGTTGCCGACGCCGCCGATCACGTACAGGCCCTGCCCTTGAAACCAGGTAATCACGTCGAGCGTCGTCTGCGGCGTACCGGGATGTCCGCTGTAGCCGACGCCCCAGATGCACACCACCGGTTTGCCGTTTTGCTTCGCATAAGCCGGCGAGTCGGTGAGGTGGAGCTCACCCACGATGTTCTGGGTCCAATCGGACTTCAGGTCGGTCTGGAAGGTGTCCCAGCCGCTGATGTCGTACATGATGTAGAACTTGCGGCCGTGCGCTTGCGCCGCGTCGCGCACGTGCCCGGCCACCACGTCGCGCGGCTGGCCCGTGCCGCGGAAGTCACCGAAACGCTGGAGCGCGATCGTGTCGATGCCCACGTTCTCCACTGCACCTGGACGTCGACCGTCGAGGCATCCCAGTCGGAGTAAAGGTTGGCCGCGCCGCCGCCGTTGAGATTCGCGAGGCCGGTCGCGTAGGTCTGGGTGTAGTCGCCTATGTCGGGCCACGATTTGATCGAGATGTCGCTCGTCGCCGGCGTGTTGCGATCGGCGTCCAGTGCCACCATGGCGGGTTTAGGGGTGAGCCGTCACCGGCCGCAGTGAACCAACCCTGATAGCCGACGCTGATCTTGCCGACGATGTCTCCCGAGCTCCCGCCGGTCGAATACGCCCTCCGTCCCGGGGGTTACGCCAACTCAGCCGAGCAAGACGTCTCGGCATGCGCCTTCGCCGGGTGCATCGTCCTGGCCGGCTTGACGGGTCTGACGGGCGGATAGCCTCACGCGCTGCGCGCCGCCGCATAGGCCGGGAGCGTAGTCGCGGCTGCGCGTTCGCTCGCCCCACCGGTTCGCCGCTCCGATCGGGCGCGGGCGAGACTTCCGACGACGAAGACGAACTCCCGCGGCTCGACGGGCTTCGTCAGGTGGACCTGATATCCCTCGTCACGCGCTCGCCTTCGGTCCTCCGGCCTCGCATAGGCGGTGAGAGCGATGGCCGGCACGGTGCCACCTTGCGAGGCCGGCAGCGATCGAACTTCGCGAATGAGCTCGTAGCCGTCCTGGCCGGGCATGCCGATGTCGGAGACGAGGACGTCGGGAGGGCCCGCCCGCAAGGCGCTGAGCGCTTCGGCGCCGTTCGGCACGGCCCTGACGGTGGCCCCGCAGCCCGCCAGAATCGACGCGACGACCTCGCGCGTCTGCTCCAGATCGTCCACGAGAAGGACCGAGATGCCCTCGAGCCGGCGCTCCCACCCCAGCGGCAGCCCTACCTCTCCGACGGCGAGCACCGCCCCGACCGCCTCTGGCCCTGCGTCGCGCACGGTGGGCAGCGCCTGAAGGATCGCCAGCGGCAGCGTGACCGTGAACCGCGAACCCTGGCCGATGCCGCGGCTCTCCGCGACCACCGTACCGCCGTGGCTTTCGACCAGATGCTTCACGATGGACAGGCCGAGACCGAGGCCTTCGTGCGCGCGCGCCGCTGTGCCGTCGGCCTGGCGGAACCGCTCGAAGATGTGAGGCAAGAAGTCGGGAGAAATGCCGATGCCGTCGTCTTCGATCGCGAGACGCGCGCAACCCGCCGCTTGGGCTGTGGAGACCCGAACGCGCCCTCCCTTCGGTGTGAACTTCACGGCGTTTCCGAGAAGATTGACCACGATCTGCTGCAATCTCGCCGCGTCGCCAACGACGGGCAGATCCTCCTGTCCGGGCGGGGTGTCCAGGGAGATCGCGATCCCTGTGCCGTCCGCGGTCGGACGGACCGTCTCGATTGAATCCATGATCACCTGACGCAAATCGACTCGCGTCACGTGCAGATCCAGCTTGCCCGTCGCGATCCGCGATACGTCGAGCAGATCATTGACCAGCCGCGCTTGCGTCTGGGCGCACCGCGAAATCGTTTGCAGGGCGTGCGCGGTCTTCTCGGCGTCCAGGATGCCGGTATTGAGCATGCTGCACCAGCCGACGATCGCCGTGAGGGGCGTGCGAAGTTCGTGAGAAACCGTCGCCAGAAACTGGTCCTTCGTGCGGTTGGACGCCTCCGCCTCCTCCCGGGCACGGAGCTCACGCTCGAGCAGCCGCTCGCGCTCCTCGTCGGCGCGCTTCTGCGCGTGGATGTCGATCGCGGTCACGATGCACGGCGCTCCGGTCGGATCGCCCCTCGCCTGGGGCACGCCCTTCAGCAGGTGCCACCGGAACGCCGTCTCGCCGTCGCGAAGGAGACGGCACTCGAGATCGAAGGCCTCGCGCGACTGCATCGCGTGTCGCAAGGCGGCATCTATCGCGGCGCGATCGTCGGGGTGAACGAAGCGCTCGGCGAGCAGGCCGTTGATCGGAGTGGGGGGCCCGAAGAGCTCCGTCCACGCCCGGTTGCGAACGTACTCCGTCCCGTCGGCGTGCAGGCCAATCAACGGAAGGGGCATCGACTCGACCAGGTGGCGTACGCGCTCTGCGTTGCGCCGTTCGAGCTCGCGAAGCTCGTGCTGGTAAATGATGACCTCCTGGTCGCGGATCTTCTGCTGCCGCCTGTAGAGCTCGACGAAGACACGCACCTTCGCGCGCAAGAGATTGGGCTCGAACGGTTTCGTCAAATAGTCGACCGCGCCCTGTGCGTATCCCTCGAAGACGTGGCTGGCTTCGCGGCTCACGCCGGTGATGAAAATGATCGGTACGTCGGACAGCCTCGGGTGCTTCTTGATCAATGCTGCGATCTCGAAGCCGCTCATCCCGGGGAGATGAACGTCGAGGAGCACCAGCGCGAACTCCTGCTGGAGCAGCTTGCGGAGTGCCTCCGCCGGCGTGGCGGCCGTCTCGATGCGATGGCCGAGCGGCTGCAGCACCGCCTCGAGCGCGACCAAATTGGCCGGGCTGTCGTCGACCGCGAGAATGGTGGGTTCCTTCATCAGCCGACTCCGATCGACGCGCCCCGCCGCGCCGTAAGCATGGCTATGCACTCCAGCAGTCGGCTCGTGTCGACCGGCTTCGACACGTGGTCGGACGCCCCCGCGGCGAGGCAGCGCTCCCGATCTTCGGCGGGGGCCTTCGCCGTTACCGCGATGATCGGCAGCTCGGCGTACCGCGGATCCTCGCGGATCGCTCGGATGGTCTCGTAGCCATCCATGACGGGCATCATGATGTCCATCAGGATGACGTCGATCCCGGTGTTCTCCGACAGCATCTGGATGCCCGTGCGACCGTTCTCGGCATACACGACGCGATGGCCCGCTGTCTCGAGCGCGCTCGAGAGCGCGAAGATGTTTCTTGCGTCGTCGTCGACGACGAGGACCGTCTTCGCACCGCCACCCGCGCTGGATCGATCGTGGGGAGTCTCCCCCGTCACGCGCCGCAGGAAATGCTTCGTTTGGTCCGCGAGCTGATCGAGCGAGGCGAGCCCGGACTTCACGACGACCGACGAGGCGAGCTGCTTCAGCTTGGTCTCTTCGTCCGGCGCAAGGTCCTTTCCCGTATAGACGACGATGGGCAGCGTCTTCCAAACGTCGCGCTTGCGTACCTCCGCGAGCAGGCTGATGCCGTCCAGCCCCGGCAGCACGAGATCGACGATCATGCAGTCGAAGACCTGCTGCTCCAAGGCGAAAACCGCCTCCTCCGCCGACTGCACCGCGGTGACCTCCACCCCTCCCGCTTCCTGGATCACGCGGGTCACGGCATCCCGCTCCGTGTCGTTGTCTTCGACGAGCAGGAGCAGCCGAATCGCTCGAACCACGTGACCGCGCAGATGGGCGAATGCGCCGTCGAGCGCCTCCTTGGTCACCGGCTTTTCGAGGTAGGCGAAGGCGTCGAGGGCCGCGCCGCGTCCGTCCGCCTCGCGTATCGTTATCACCTGCACGGGAATGTCGCGCGTCAATGGATCGCGCTTCAGTCGATCGAACACCGTCCACCCGTCGTACACGGGCAGCTCGAGATCGAGGGTGATCGCGCTCGGCCTGATCTGGGCGGCGAGCGCCAGTCCGGTGTCGCCCCGGGTCGCGACGACGACCTTGAAGCCAGCCATCCGCGCCATCGCCATCAGCGTGCGCGCGAAATGCTCGTCGTCCTCGATCACGAGGAGCACGCGATCGCCGGGGCGAAGACTCTCGCGATCGTCCTCGATCGGCGCAGGTCGCGACACGGAGGACCCGGCCGAGGAAGCTTCCGTCAGCACGCTCTCGGGCAATGTCGGGGCCTGCAATCGCGTCGCGACGGCTGGCGCACGCGCCGCACCGATTGACTCCGGCAAGTAGAGCGTGAAGGTGCTACCGCGTCCCGGTTTGCTCTTGAGCTGTATCTCACCGCCGAGCAATCGGCTGATCTCGCGGCTGATCGAGAGGCCCAATCCGGTGCCGCCGTATCGCCGGTTCGTGGTTCCGTCCGCCTGTTGGAACGCCTCGAAAATGAGCTTCTGCTTGTCCTCGGGGATGCCGATGCCCGTGTCGGTCACCTCGAACGCGACGACCCGCGCCGCCGTCCGCAGCGACTCTCGCGTGAGCCGCGAGGGATCCGCCATGCCGACGCGAAGCGTGACGGCTCCCTGGTCCGTGAACTTGAAGGCGTTCGAGAGCAGGTTCTTCAGGACCTGCTGCACCCGCTGCGAATCGGTGACGATCGTCTCGATCGTCCCCGGGGCGGTCTCGGTTACGAACGAGAGCCTCTTCTGGTCCGCGAGCGGCTCGCAGCTCCGCCGGATCGATTCCACGACGTCCTCGACGAGAACGGCGCGAGGATCGACCGCCATCTTTCCCGCTTCGACCTTCGACAGATCGAGGATCTCGTTGATGAGCGAGAGCAGGTCCGCGCCCGACGCATAGATGGTTCGCGCGTAGTCGACCTGCTGGCCCGTGAGGTTCGACTGGGGGTTGTCCGCGAGCAGCCGCGCGAGGATCAAGAGGCTGTTGAGAGGCGTGCGCAGCTCGTGCGACATGTTCGCGAGAAATTCGGATTTGTACTTCGAGGCCAGCGCGAGCTGCTCCGCCTTCTCTTCCAGCGAGCAGCGCGCCTGCTCGACCTCCCGATTCTTGATTTCGACCTTCTCGTTTTGCTCCGCGAGCAGCCGCGCCTTTTCCTCGAGCTCGAGAGCCTGCTTCTCGAGAGCCAGATTGGTCCGGCGCAGCTCGTCCTGCTGCGACTGCAGCTCCTTCGACTGGTCTTGCAGCTCCTGCGTGAGCCCCTGCGATTGCTGCAGGAGCTGCTCGGTGCGCATGCTCGCCGTGATCATGTTGAGCACGACCCCGATGCTCACCGCGAGCTGGTCGAGGAAGAGCTGGTGAATCTGGCTGAACGGATGGAAGGACGCGAGTTCTACGACTGCCATAACCTCGCCCTCGAAGAGCACCGGCAGAACGATGATCGTGAGGGGAGGACTCTCGCCGAGACCGGAGCTGATCTGGATGTAGTCGGCGGGCACGCGAGTCAGAACAATCGGCTTGCGCTCGCGCGCACACTGCCCGACGAGCCCCTCGCCGATGCGGAAGCGATGCGGCACGTTCTTGCGCTCGCGATAGGCGTACGTGCTACGCAGCACGAGCGTCGGCGTGCCACTGTCGTGTTCCATGATGAAGAACGCTCCCTGGTGCGCCGAGACCAGAGGCGTGAGCTCGCTCATGATCATCTCGGACACGGTCTGCAGGTCCTTCTGTCCCTGCATCATGCTCGAGAAGCGCGCGAGGTTGGTCTTGAGCCAGTCTTGCTCCGTGTTCTTCTGCGTGGTCTCCCTCAAGTTCAGGATCATCTGATTGATGTTGTCCTTGAGGAGCGCAACCTCGCCCTCCGCCTGCACGTCGATCGATCGCGTGAGGTCGCCCTTGGTCACGGCGGTGGCGACGTCGGAGATCGCGCGCACCTGACCGGTCAGGTTTGCGGCGAGCTGGTTCACGTTGTCGGTGAGCTGTCGCCACGTGCCCATTGCACCGGGCACCTTCGCCTGCCCCCCGAGTTTGCCCTCGATGCCGACCTCGCGGGCGACGGTGCTCACCTGATCGGCGAACGTCCCCAGGGTGTCGCACATGTTGTTGATGGTATCGGCGAGCGCGGCGATCTCGCCCTTCGCCTCGACGCCAATGAGCTTCTGCGAGAGCTCCCCGTTCGCGACTGCGGTGACGACCTTGACGATGCCGCGCACCTGCGTCGTCAGGTTGCGAGCCATGAAGTTCACGTTGTCGGTCAGGTCCTTCCACGTGCCGGACACGCCCGGGACCTGCGCCTGGCCGCCGAGCTTTCCCTCGGTCCCGACCTCCTTCGCGACGCGCGTGACCTCGCCCGCGAAGGCGCGAAGCTGGTCGACCATCGTGTTGATCGTGTTCTTGAGCTCGAGCACCTCCCCCTTCGCGCTGACCGTGATCTTCTGGGATAGGTCGCCGTTGGCAACCGCCGTCGTGACCTTCGCGATGTTGCGAACCTGGTCGGTGAGGTTCGCCGCGAGGACGTTGACGTTGTCGGTCAAGTCCTTCCACGTGCCGGACACCCCCTTCACGTCCGCCTGGCCACCGAGCTCGCCTTCGATGCCGACCTCGCGCGCCACACGAGTGACCTCCGACGCGAACGAGCGAAGCTGATCGACCATCGTGTTGATCGTGTTCTTCAGCTCATTCACCTCGCCGCGCGCGTCCACGCTGATCTTGCGAGATAGGTCGCCGTTGGCGACGGCGGTCGTCACCTCCACGATGTTGCGGACCTGCGACGTTAGATTGTTGGCGAGCAGGTTGACGTTGTCGGTGAGGTCCTTCCAGCTGCCCGCGACGTTCGGCACCTGCGCTTGCGCGCCGAGCTTGCCCTCGACGCCCACCGTCCGCGCGACGTTGATCACCTGTTCGGCGAAGATGCCGAGGGTCTTGGTCATGCCGTTCAGCGTGTCCGCCAGCGCCGCGACCTCTCCCTTTGCGTTGACCTCGAGGCGCTGGGTGAGGTCGCCATTGGCCACCGCGGTCACGACCTTCACGATCCCGCGCACCTGCGTCGTCAGGTTCGACGCCATTCCGTTCACGTTGTCCGTGAGATCCTTCCAGACACCGGAGACCCCCCTTACGTCCGCCTGCCCGCCGAGTTTCCCGTCGGTCCCCACCTCCTTCGCCACGCGCGCGACCTCCGCGGCGAACGCGTTGAGTTGCGCCACCATCGCGTTGACGGTCTTGCCG
The DNA here is from genome assembly GCA_937998045.1 of uncultured Myxococcales bacterium. GTDB lineage: Bacteria > Myxococcota_A > Polyangia > Polyangiales > Polyangiaceae > Palsa-1150. Next base: position 7,241 of record CALKVG010000617.1, on the reverse strand, counting down.
ATGTCCAGGAACTCCCCTTTGAGGGGTTGCTGCTCGATCTCGAGCGCCATCTTCTGCGAGAGATCGCCCGACGCGACCGCGCCGATGACGCGCGCAAGCTCGGTCGTGGGCCGCATCAGGTCACCTATGAGAGCGTTGATGGCGCCCACGCAGGCCGCCCATCCCCCCTCCACGTCCTCGCCCAGGGACACGCGTTCGCTCAGCCGCCCCTCCCGGCCTACGACGCGTCCAACGCGAACGAGCTCCCGCGCGAGTGCCGCGTTGCGTTCGAGGAGCTCGTTGAACGCCTCGTCGATCTCTCCGACCAGCTCGTGGCCCACGTTCGCAGCGGAGATACGCACTTCGAAGTCGCCGCGACTTGCCGCGCGAACGGCGGCGAGCAAACGTTCGAGGTGCCTCCTGGCCGGCGGCGGGAGCTCGTAGGTCGACTTCCTCTGCCGCTCGTGGCCTCCCTTCCTACCGGTCCGACGAATCCCCTTCCCGTTCGCTTCGTGCTCGTTCAGGGCCACGCGGTAGCTCCTTTGGGAACGCAACCATCGACGCAACGTGAGGGGGCGAACCGGCGCACCGTCACGGCCGCACCATCGAAGCGCTGCCGCCTGGGGGCTCCGGGTCCGTCCGGCCCAAGCAATCGGCATGCTTGCGCTCCGCCGCAGGGAAGAGACGGCGAGCCAGACGGTTTCCGCGACAAATCGGGTCACGCGCGCCGGCGCGCATTGTGGCGGCCTTGCGCGCTGCGTGACAATCGTGCGCGCGCCGTCGTCCGGATTCGGCGTGTGTCCTCGCGCAGCACGGCGTAGCCGAAGCGGTACGCGCTGTGCTTGAAGCGCAGCTCCTCGCGCGCCGCCGCGACCGACCCAGCGAACATGTCGTCCTTGATCGCGTTCGATGAACGGCTCGATCCGAACGTCGGCACCGGCGAAGAACCGTGCTCAGGCGGGCGGGGGCTCGAGACGGGCACGGTAATCGGCGACTGCTATCGCATCCTAGGTCTCCTCGGGAAGGGCGCGATGGGGGCTGTGTATCTCGCCCACGATGACCGGCTCGATCGACGCGTCGCGGTCAAGTGCATCCACCCGCACCTGCTCACGGAAGGCTTTCGGGAGCGCTTCGAGCTCGAGGCGCGGGCGATGGCGCGCGTCAGTCATCCCAACGTCGTCCAGGTGCACGCGTACGGAGAGCACGACGCCGCCCCGTATTTCGTCATGGAGTACGTGGGAGGGCCGACGCTGGAGCAATGGATGTCCACGAACCGGGCGCCGCGCAACGTCGACCTGGCGCTTCGCATCCTCGACGACCTCTGTCGCGGCGTGGCAGCCATCCACGCGGCCAGCACGGTTCACCGCGACATCAAGCCCAGCAACATCCTCCTCGACAACAAGCTCCGCGTCCGGGTCGCCGACCTCGGCGTCGCCGTCGTTCATCTGCAGGAGCGGGCAGCGATTCAAGGGATCGTCGGAACACCCGCGTACATGGCGCCGGAGATCGCGTTCTCGACCGACGTCGATCCCGAGCCGCGGTCGCGCGCGGACGTCTACTCGGTAGCCTGCGTGGCATACGAGATCTTCACCGGCCGTCCTCCCTTCGACGGTGCGGGGAACATCGGCCTGCATCTGCAGCATGCCACGACGGCGGTCGCTCGCCCGAGCAGCGTGCGTTCCGACTTGCCACGAGGCCTCGACGAGCCCGTGCTGCGCGCTCTGGCCAAGAATCCCCAGGAGAGGACGCCGACAGTCGAGGCGTTTCGATGCGATTTGCTGGCGGCCTGCCGGCGGGAGCGCGACCCACTGCGAATTCTCGTTGCGGAAGACGACGACGACTTCCGGAGCGCCCTCAAGCTCTTCCTGGAGCTGAACTTTCCACAGGCCGAGATCGAATGCGTTCAGGACGGACAGCAGGCCCTCGACGCGGTCGACCGAAGTGTTCCGTCGATTGCCATTGCCGATCTGCGGATGCCCGCGCTGGGGGGCATCGAGCTCACGGCACGGCTGCGCGCACGCGCGTCGTCGGCGTCCATGCCGATCATCATTTTGACGGCCTCGGGAGGACCCGAGGAGTGGAGGCGCCTGGCGGCGCTGGGTGCCGATCGCTTTCTCTTGAAGCCCGTCGTACTGGAAGATCTCGCCGTCCTCGTACGGCGAGTTCTCGCAGAGCGCTCGGGAAGCGCACCACCACGCGTCGTCGCGTAGTGCGTCGACGCTCCGCCTGCGCCGGTCACCGGGGAGATCAGGTTGAGCGGCTCGCTGTCGGTGCGGCACGCCGGTCGCATTGCCCGTGCGCGACCGTGACCCGCCAGCGCCAATCACTCACTGCGTCCGAACAGAAACCGCCTACCGCGCAGAGTGTCGCGGCGGACGATCGATCTCCGGTTCACTCGGGCGACCGCGCGTATTCGCCACGGGCCTGGCAAACTGCCTCGGCGGACGACGAATGTGACGACGTTCACGAGGCGCCGACCCTCACGCACTACGTGCCGCACACAGGCATCTCCGGGGAGCACCGGATGCCGCCGCTGGTCCTGATCGCGGACGACAACGCCGATTCCCGGGCGATGTACGCCGAGTACCTCGCGTACGTCGGCTTCCGCGTCCTGGTCGCGGCCAACGGTGAGGAAGCCGTGAAGCTGGCGTTGCAGGCGCGTCCGGACTTGATCCTGATGGACATCATGATGCCGCGCGTCGATGGCTACGAAGCGACGCGGTCATTGCGAGCGGACGAGCGAACGAAAGGTACGACCATCGTCGCCGTTACCTGCCTCGACCGATCCGGCGCGGAGGCGCAGATGCGCGATGCCGGTTGCGATCTCTTGGTGACGAAGCCGTTTCTGCCCGACGAGCTCGAGCAGCTGGTCACCAAGCTTCTCGCAGGAGGGGATCGACGGCGCGCTTCGTGACGGCGCCACCGGACCCGCTCCGCCGCTTCAACAGGTCGACGAGCGGCGCAAGCAACGGCGTCACCGCATACGCTTCGTCGCCACCAAGTCGAGAGCCGATTCAGTCTGCCGCGGCGTCCCAGGTCCACGTTTGGTAGACGCTGTCCACGTAGTATCCGCCGCACGCCTCGGCGTCGTTGCCGGGACAGGGATCCGTACAGCCGACGGAGGGGCCTTGCCCGCCGTAGGCGCTCCCGCAGAAGCATTGGTTTCCGTTCTCCAAGCCGGCGTACCGGTAACCGTGATACGCGCACGCGGCGGCGCAGCTCCCGACCGTGTTGTACTGGCTTCCGTAGGCCTGGTACGGCAGGTCGCGCATCATGCTATCGGCGTAGCAGCCAATGTACGCGGCGTCCGGCGCCGTTCCGAGCGCCAGATAGACGCTGTTCTCGTAGTTGCCCCCGCACGCCTCGGCGTCGTCGCCCGGGCACGGCATCGTGCAATCGCCCGCTGGGCCCTGTCCGCCGAACGCGTTGCCGCAGAAACACTGGCTGCCGTTCTGCGTGCCCGCATACTGGAACTTGCGATAAGCACAGGCGGTGACGCATCCCGCGGCCGTGTTCGCAGGGCTACCGTACGCATAGGTGGGCAGGTCGCGGTGGACGCTGTCCGCAAAACACCCGAGGAACAGCGGGCCAGCGTCACCGCCTCGCCCGTCGCTCAGCGCTCCGTCGTCTGCAGCGGAGTCGGCGACCGCGTCCGACGACGCGTCGGTCGAACCTTCGGGCGACGAGCCGTCCGAGGCATTCGTCGGCTCCGTAGTCGCGTCAGGTGGGCTCCCGTCGTCGAGTCCATCGAACGAGACCAGGAGCGCGCACCCCGCGAGCGAAACGCCGCTCAAGGCAACGACGATGCGGCGGACGGCATGCTCCACGTCGGCGAGTGTACCTTAGTCCGGCTGCATGGAATTCGCACAATGAGCTCCTCGCCTTGACACCGCGGGCAATCGTACGATGAGCGCCAGGATGGCTGCTCGATCTCCGTCGCTCCTCTGCGCATGGTCCGGCGCCGCGTGGATGGCCGCGATGCTGGCTCCCGCCTCGGCTTCCGCCGAGACAATCGACTGCATCGACACCGCGGAGCAAGCGCAGCAACTGCGGCTCGACGGAAGACTCACCCGAGCACGCGAGAAGCTGCTGGCGTGCTCGCAGACCCGGTGCCCTTCCATCGTGCGCTCCGATTGCTCGCGATGGTTATCCGAGGTCGATGAGCTCATGCCCTCCCTCGTGCTCCGCGCGGTCGACGGAGCGGGGGGTGACGTCATCGACGTTCGCGTCGAGATCGACAATCAGCTGATCACCGAGCGGCTCGATGGCAGCGAGATCCACGTCGATCCAGGCCAGCACGTGTTTCGATTCACTCGTGCCGGGGCGCCTCCGATCGAGCAAACGGTCCTGGTGAGAGAAGGAGAGCAACACCGAAGGGTGTCGGTGGTCTGCCCTGGACCTGTGTCGGTCCCCTCCCCCCAAACGACATTGCTCGGCGCCCAACCGAGCCGCGCCGACCCCCCTCGGCCCCTTCAAGCGGCGGTGTCCGGGCCCCGAATACCGCTCGTCTGGCCGGTCGCTACCATCGGCGCAGGCGGCATTGCGCTCGCCGGGGCGGCGATCCTGTGGGTCTCCGGCTTGAGCGATCGCGCGTCGCTCGTCTCCGGGTGCGGAACCACGCACTCATGCCAGTCGTCCGACGTTGACTCGGCGCACCGGAAGCTCGTGATCGGCGACGTCACGGCCGCAGCCGGCGTCGGCCTCGTCGCCGTTGGCGTCGGAATCCTCATTTTTGGACAGCGCCCTGCCGAGCACCCCGTGACTGCCGGGATTCAGCCGATCCCCCAGGGCGCCCTGCTCGGCGTCCGCGGCACCCTGTGAGCGGCCCTCGCGCGGCGTCGTCAATGAACGCACGCGCGCTTGTAGTGCCTTACGCCGTTGGCGTCGATCGTATAGGGAGGCTCGCACGACGGCACGGTGGCCTTGGCCGGCGGGGTGTGCCTGACCTTCTCGCGCGACGGCGCGGTCGCCGAAGATGCCGCAGCGAAGGCCGCGGCGGTCGGCGGTGGTTCGGCCGCTTCCGGCGCGGAAGCGCCGAGTGGCGGCACCGTCGAGACGCCGAGGGGCTCGCTCGAAGGGGCTGCCGGGGACACGTTCTGCACAGAGTCGGCGTTCGCCGCGGTCCCCGAACGCACGCGGACCAGGGCGACCGCCGCGCCTGCAGCAATCAGCAACGCCGCCATTCCGGCGCGCGTGGCGACCGTCCGGAGGCTGGAGACCGAAGTCTTCTTGGGCGCAGTCGCCTCGGGACCCTGGCGCGCCCAAGGCGAGGCCGTGGTATTCAACCCGCCCCGAGCAGCGCTCTCCTGCGATGCCAGCGACTCGATGGCCTGGTCGATCAGCGTTTTGCGAGCGGACACCCGCTCGCCGAGGTGACTCTGTACGTACGCAGCGACCTCCGCGGTGGTCGTCGCGAGGCCCGTTTCGCGCAGCGCGCCTTCGATGGCTCTCTGCAGCTCCGCGGCCGTCGAGTAACGTTGGTCGAGAGGCCCGAGCGCCCGGCGAACGACCGCAGCGATGGGGCCCGGGATGCTCGCGGCCAGCGGCTGCGGGGGCAACCCGGACGTGATGAACGCGAACGTCGCCGCCTCGGTCTCCCCCTTGAACGGCGGCGTCCCGGATAGCAGGTGATAGAGAACGGCGCCCATCGACCAGATGTCCGCGCGTCTATCGACGGGTCGTCCGAGCGCCTGCTCGGGCGCCATGTAGGCCAGCTTCCCCTTGAGCGCGCCGTCGCTCGTATCGCCCGCGATGCGGGACTGAGCCTTGGCGATCCCGAAGTCGATGACCTTGGCCACCCCTTCGGTGCTCACGAGGATGTTTTGCGGAGACACGTCGCGATGAACGACATCGAGAAGCGCTCCCTTTCGGTCGCGCAGCTCGTGAGCAGCGTGCAGCCCAGCGCACGCATCGGCCACGGCACGCAGCGCGACGCCCGGCGACACCAGAGCGCCCGCGCTCTTCACGGCCCGGTGCAGGCTCGCGAGCGAATCCCCGCTGATCCACTCCATCACGAGGTACAAGAGCCCGTGCTGTTCGCCGAGGTCGAGGATGCGCGCGACGTTGACGTGATCGATGCCGGACGCGATGCGTGCCTCGTCCAAGAACATCTGCTGAAACCGGAGATCGTGGCTGACGTGGGGCAGAATGGTCTTGACGGCAACGAGCTTCTCGAAGCCGAGCTGGCCTCGAAGGCGGGCGACCCAAACGCTCGCCATGCCTCCCCTGCCGACCGGGCACAGGAGCTCGTAGCGATCGAGCCGGAAGCCCGGTACGAGCTGCGTCGTCTCCCGACGGATCGACTCCAGCGCGGAGGCCGGCCCGGGGTCGTCGCCTAGACCCCCCGAGAGCGTGCGTGAGGTCCGGTCTGCATTTTCTGTAGACCCCAGCGGCAGCGAAGTACGAGCGCTCATCCTGAGGTGTCCCGCCGGGACTTCCGTCGGCCTCGCCGCCGAGGCCATCCCGGTGGCGCGCTGCGGCCGACCACCAACGTACTCTAGCTTTCACCCGATCATGCACAAGGTTAACGCCGGCTCATCGGGCGCGCAGCCAATCTCCCACATGTCGCATGCCAACGCCGGCGATCGGAGGCGCTCGGAAGCGATAGAAAGCCCGTCGGAACAGAGTGCGCAATCGCGTGCGCAATTCGAGCACCGATGTGCGCTACGCCGGACAGTCGGCATCCCGTAAGTAACGGCGCCCCAGGGGAGCGTGCGCGCACGGTTCGTGCTCCAGCGTCCATGCCGCGGTTGCCGAGACCGACGCCGCGTCTGATATTTAAGGGAGGCTGGGCGCCGGCACGGCCGGGACGTTCGAACGGGATGGCATCCGATACCGACCTGACCACCGATCTTGCCCAATCGCGCTCGGAGCTGTCGCGCCCCCACGTGCTGGCGATGTGGCCGGGCGGTTCCGCTTCGCGCCCCGTCAACGACGGCGACTCGCTCGTGATCGGTCGAGCCAACGACTGCGATCTCGTCATCGACCATCCGTCGGTCTCCCGCAGGCACGCGATCCTGACGATCGGCTCACCGACCCGGATCGAGGATCTCGCCAGCGCCAACGGCACACGGCTCGGCAACGAAGCCCTGCAACCCTCCGAGCCGGCGGCGCTGCAACCCGGGCAAGCCGTTGCGATCGGTGACGCTGTCCTCGTGGTGCACGGCAGCGTAGAAGCGTCTCGCGCGAGACCCCCGCTGCGCCCCGGCCGAGACGCCGACAGGGCGCCGCCTGCCGACGACACGGTCGTCAACGACGAGGCC
>CALKVG010000616.1 GCA_937998045.1 uncultured Myxococcales bacterium | reverse complement strand
CCGATCACCATCCGGCCGAACCCTTTCGCGCGTATCCCGGTCGTTGGCAAGCACGTCGAGGCCCGCTGGCTACGCCCGACGCGGAATGCGGGGCGCGAGCTCGTCGCGATCGCGCGCGAGGCCATCGACGACGCGCGGCGCGCCCGGCCGCACGCCCCCGTTGTCCTCAACGCGATGTTCCACAACGTGGAGGTCGTCGCCGGCTCGAGCCCATACGCGGCGACGGACGCCCGGGCCCACCGCATCCTCGAACGCCTGACGGCGCTCCTCGAGTTCGCCCGCAGCGAAGGGATCGCGTTCGCGCGGCTGGGCGACCTTCCGCAGCTGCTCGCCAGCGCGCCGGCGTGAGGCCGCTCGCGTCATGACCTCCGGCTCCCGCCGTTCGATCGTCACGACCGCGCTGCTCCTCCTGCCGCTGCAGGCGGTGTCGCGCGGCGTCGAGGCGCTCTTGCCGCTCCTCCTCGCGCTCTGGTTCGGACGCAGCGAAGCGACCGACATCTATTACTTCGCGTGGGCCGCGTTCGCGCTCGCGGGGTCGCTCGTCTTTTCGGCGTTCCAGGACTCCGCCGTCGTGCCCGTCCTCGCCGAAGTGAAGCTCGTCGACCCCGGGGTCGCGCCCACCGTTCGCGGCTCGCTCCTCGCGCACACGCTCGCCGCCGGGGCGCTCCTCGCCACGGCGTTCGGCGCGCTCGCCGCCGCATGGTTCGCCATCCGCTACGCCGGCAGCGCGCGCGCGCTGGCGCTCGCGCTCGTTCCGCCCTTCAGCGCGTACCTGGTCGCGCTCAGCGTGAAGGCGTTCCTCTCATCCATCCTCGCGGCCGAGCACCACTACACGCCGCTGCCCGTCGCGAGCGCTCTCGGCGCGGTCGTGACGATCGCAGCAATCGCCGCAGCGAAGGGCGCCGTCTCGGTCGCGGCCGTCCCGTGGGGTTCGTTCGCCGGCGAGGTCGCCGCTGCGCTCGTCCTCGCGGCGTCGGCGCGCTCCGCGGGGATCGCCATCGCTCCCACGTTCGCCCGCCCCGAGCCTGTGCGCCGCATCGCGCGCCTCGTCGCGTCCGAGGTGGGGGGCAGCGCGGTCACCCGGTTGAACCCGGTCGTCGACCAGTTGATGGCGGCGATGGCGGCCGTGGCCGGCGGAGGCACGCTGCTCAAGCTCTCCGGCGACGTCGCGTCGGTGCCGACCTCGCTCCTGCAAGCCGCCCTCTTGCCGGTGCTCCTCACCCACCTCTCGGACGACTTCGCCGCGCGCGACGTCGCGAAACTGCGCGCCACCGTCCGCCGCGCGCTCGCCGCAGTCACGGGCATCCTCGTCGTGGCGACGGCGGTCCTGTGGGTCCTCCGCACGCCGCTCGTGCACCTCGCTTTCGCGCACGGTGCGATGGACCCGGCCGGCGTCGAGCGCCTCGCCCGCCTTCTGCCGTACCATCTCGTGGGCCTCGCGCCGTTCGGCGCGCTCCTCGTCCTCGCCCGCGCGCACGTCGCGGCGCAGAACAGCCGCATCATGATCTCGATGGGGATCCTGAACGCGGCGCTCAACGCGGGGCTCAACTTCGCCTTCCTTCCTGCGCTCGGGCTCGAAGGCATCGCGCTCTCGACGTCGTGCACGTACGCCGTAGTCGCCATCGTCTTCGCCGTTCGCTTCGAGTCGCGCATGGCCGCCGTGACGCGCGAGCTTGCACCCGTGCCCGCGGGGGTCCCGTGAGCGCGCCGCGCGTCGTGCACGTCGTCGTCGCCGGTGAGATCGGCGGCGCCGAACGGATGCTCTGCGACCTCGCGTGCGACACCGGTACCGGCACCGACGCCGAGCACTCGGTCGCGCTGCTCACGCCGAACGACCGCCTCGCGGAGCTCCTGCGCGGCGCCGGCCTCCGGGTGCACGACCCCGGTCGCACGCGCGAGGGGCCGCTCCCCTTTCTCTGGAGCTCGCTCGGACCGCGGCACGTCGAGTGGGTGGCCGGCGTCCTCGCGCGCGAGCGCGCTGACGTCGCGCACCTGCACACGTTCGCGTCCCAGGTCGTCGGCACCCGCGCCGCGGTGCGCTCGGGCGCGCGCCTCCTTCGCACGGAGCACTCGACGCGCGCCTTCGAGGACGCGAGCTGCTGGCCATTCTCCCGCTGGTCGCTCGCGCGCACCCACGCGAGCGTCGCGATCAGCGACGCCGTGCGCGCGAGCGCGCTGGGGCGCGCCCCGTGGGCGACGTCGCGGATGCGCGTCGTCCACAACGGCATCGACACGGAGCGATTCGCGCCCACGGAAGCGCCGCGTAACGAACGGTTCACGTTCGCGATCGTCGGGCGCCTCGATCGCCGGAAAGGCGTGGACTTGGCCATCGCCGCGGTCGCGCGCGTCGCCGGAGTCCGGCTCGACGTCGTCGGCGACGGCGAGGAGCGCTCCGCGCTGGAGGCGGTCGCGCGCAGCGCGGGCGTCGCCGATCGCGTCGCCTTCCACGGCTACCTGAGCGACCCTCGCCCGGTCGTCGCCCGCGCCGACGCCATCCTCTGCAGCTCGCGCACCGAGGGGCTCGGCGTCGCGCTCCTCGAGGCCATGGCGATGCAGCGCCCCGTCGTGGGCTTCGCCGTGGGCGGCGTCCCCGAGGTCGTCGCCGATGGGGTCACCGGCCGGCTCGCTCCTGCCGGAGACCTCCCTGCCCTCGCGGAACGCATGCGCGCTGTCGCCGACGCGCCCGACCGCGGCCGATCCCTCGGCGCCGCCGCGCGCGACCGCGTCCTTCAGCGCTTCTCCCTCGCGGCCATGCGATCCGGCTACGCCGGAGTCTACGCCGAGCTCGCCGCCCGATGACCCGGCTGTCCCTGCTTCGCGAGGAGATCGTCGCCTGCCGCGCGTGCCCTCGCCTCGTCACATGGCGCGAGCGCGTCGCGCGCGAGAAGGTGGCCCGCTTCCGCGACTGGGATTACTGGGGGAAGCCGGTCCCGGGGTTCGGCGACCTACGCGCTCGCATACTGTTCATCGGCCTCGCGCCCGGGGCGCACGGCGCCAACCGCACCGGGCGAATGTTCACCGGCGACCGCTCGGGCGACTTTCTCTTCGCGGCGATGCACCGCGCCGGCCTCGCGAGTCAGCCCACGAGCACGTCGCGCGACGACGGCCTCGTGCTCGACGACGCCTTCGTCGTCGTAGCCGTGCGCTGCGCGCCCCCGGGGAACGCGCCATCCCCGTCGGAGATCGCCAACTGCTCGCGTTTCGTCGACGCCGAGATCGCGCTCCTCCCTCGCCTGCGCGTCGTCGTCGCCCTCGGGGCGATCGCGTGGCGCGCGTACCTCGACCACTGCGGCCGAACGGGCGTGCCCGTCCCGCGCCCGCGGCCGGCGTTCGCTCACAACGCGATGATCGAAATCGGCGGCCGTACGCTCCTCGGCAGCTACCACGTGAGCCAGCAGAACACGCAGACGGGCAAACTCACGCAGGCCATGTTCGACGCTGTGCTCGCCGAGGCCAAGCGTCGCGTAGGGCTCCCGCCTCGGGGCTGAGCAACGCCCGTTCCGCCCGAGCCGCAAATGGGACGAGCGAATGGCCAGCGCCAGCGCGCTCGGTAACGCGTACGTTTCACGAATGAGAAATAAAGTGCATTTGGCGTGACGCTGGAAAGGAGCATTGGCTGCGCGTTACTTCACCGCGAAGATCTTCGCGGTATCCTGCGCCTCGTGCGTAGTGCTTCTCGCGCTGCTTTCTTCTCGGGGTGCGTCCTCGGTCTGATCGGATGCGCCGCGATCTCGGGCCTGGATCAGATCCACGAGAGCCCATGCGTCATCGACTGCGACGCGGGCGACGACGCGAACGATGAGCCCAGCGCCGACACCGGTTCGGGCGCGGATTCGGCGCAAGGATCCGATACGGCGACGAGCGACGGAGCCGGCGACGCGTGGAACCCCGGCGATGCGTCGGGCAACGACGCGCGCGCCGACGCGCACGGGACCGACGGCGCCGTCGAAGGGGACGCCGGGACGCGCGACGCCGCCGATGCGAGCGGCGACGCCGGCGCGCCGACCGATGCCACTACGATGGACACGAGCGCACCGGACTCGCCGCCCGACGTGACGATGGTGGACGCCCCACCGGAGGACTCGCCCGAAGCGGCGACGGAGGCTGGGTGCGGCCCGACGAACACGGTAGACAACTGCGGCGCGTGCGGGGTCGCATGCGCGTCAGCACCGTCGTCGTCGAACAACTCGGCAAGCTGCAACGGCGCGACGTGCTCGTATCAGTGCTTGCCGAGCCATCTCGACTGCAACGGCGGAACAGCACCGGACACCGACGGCTGCGAATGCTCGACGCCGGGATCCATCACCGCCACGTGCTGCGGCAGCGCGTGCCCGACAGCGCACACCACCGGGTTCACGTCAGGTCCCGCGCAGCTTGATCCGACGTTTTACGATTGCAACACCAGCATCAACCAGCAGGTCGCGCTCGAGGCGTGCACGCAGTACTCGGGCATCGCGAGCAACTGCGCGACGGGCGCGCAGGCTGGGTCGTCGTGCGCGGGGAACGAGCTCGTAGTGTGCAACTTCTACGCACCGAGCACGCAAGACTGCGTTTGCTGGAGTTACAAGGGCACGGCGATGGGCTGGGCCGTAGACAGCATGTCGAAGACGAACTGCATCTGCCCGAGCGGCAGCAGCGGCTCCGGCGAGGCGCAGTACCACTGACACGTGGGAGGACTCGCGACTTGGCGAAGCGACCCCACACATTGGCGAGCCGTGCTGGCCCGGCGGCGCACCGCAGGGCGGGCGGGTCCGCCTCGCCGTGCTCTTCGCTCCGCGGGGTCGCCCCCCCACCCCCAGACACCGCGACGTGCATCTGCCACGCATACCCACCGAGCGGTTACACTTCCGCATCTTTCGCTCCTGTAGATGAACGCCCCCACGCGACTTTTGGACGTCTCACCTCTCCTTACCGCTTAGCGCTTGTGCATGTGTGTGCCTGCGCGGTGCCACTGCCCCTGGCCTCACAAACGGAGTAGGCTTCGTGCCGAATACGTGACTGACCCCGCATTAACGGCCAGCTCCCCACTTACCCCGGGCTATACGCTCGATCGGTATGAGCTGCTCTGCCCCATCGCCGAGGGCGGAATGGCGAGCGTCTGGGTCGCTCGCCAGAGTGGCAAACACGGATTCCAGAAGCTCGTCGCAATCAAGACGATTCTCCCGAAGTTCGCGGCCGACGTTCGCTTCCAGGAGATGTTCCTCGACGAGGCGCGCATCGCGTCGCGCATCGATCACCCCAACGTCGCGCACATCCTCGACCTCGGCGAGGAGAACGAGATCCTTTACCTCGTCATGGAGTACGTCGACGGCGACGCTCTCTCCAAGCTCAATCGCGCCTGCCAGAAGAAGGGCGCGAAGATCCCCACCGGCGTCGTCCTCCGCATCCTCGCCGACGCGTGCGCCGGGCTGCACGAGGCGCACGAGCTGCGCGACAGCGACAACCATCCGCTGGACATCGTCCACCGCGACGTGAGTCCGCACAACATCCTCGTCAGCGCGAAAGGCACGGCGAAGCTCATCGACTTCGGTATCGCCAAGGCGCGTTCGCGCGCCGGTAGCGACACCAACTCGGGAGTCCTCAAAGGCAAGATTCAATACATGGCGCCAGAGCAGGCGGCCGGCGGCGACGTCGATCGCCGCTCGGACCTCTGGGCGGTCGGTGCGATTCTCTATCACATGATGGCGGGCAAGCCGCCGTACGAGGGGGACAACCAGCTGGCCACACTGCACCTCCTCGGGTCGGGCCGGCCGCCGGTGCCGCTCCCCCCGTCGGTGCATCCTTCGATATCGGGAATCGTGCGAAAGGCGCTCTTGCACGATCCGAACAAGCGGTTTGCGACGGCCGCCGAGATGCGCGACACGATCGAGCGCGCGATGGTCGACGCGAAGGTGAGCACGTCCAGCGCGGAGGTCGCGCAGTTCTGCGCGCAGCACATGTCCGAGCGCGCGGCACGCCGGCGGCAGGCCATCGACTACGCCATTGCAGCGGCCTCGGACCGTCGTCGCGTCGCGGAGATGCTGCGCACCGGGAACGAACGCCCGTCCGGGTCGAACAGCGTACCTCCGGCGCCCATGGCCGCGCCTGCGAAGTCGTTCGACCCGCTGTCGAGCAGCTCGGACTTCCCGGCGGCTCCGGCCGCACCGCTCGCGTCGCCGACGAGCGACGCCGTCGCCCGACTGACGCCGCGCGTGTCGGAGCCGCCGCCGTCGCCCTCCAAGGTGAGCTCGTACGCGACGCTGGGCTCGGCGGCGCTCGACGCGTCGGCGCGCATGCCCTTCGCAGGTCAGACCCGCAAGTCGCCCCTTCCGCTGGTCGTCGGGGGCATCGCGGCGGCGCTCGCCGTCGCGGCGGTCTCCGTCGTGGTGCTGCGGCCCAGCGCGGCGGACCCGCCGGCGCCCGCCGCGCGCATCGAAACGACCGCCGCGGCCGCTGCACCCGGCAACGCGCAGGCGGCAGCGCCGCGCGATGGCGTGTCGGCGCCATCCGCGGCTGCAGCGACGGCTGGCGCGGCGCCGGCGGCATCCTCGGCGCCTACAGCGACGTCCGCTGCCCTCGCGAAGCCCGCCGCTGCCCCCGCGAAGCCCGCAACGCCGGCTTACGTGCCGCCGCAGCGCTGGGTGCCTCCCTCCGCACCTCCCCCCAAGCTGAAGCCGACGAAGACGATCGACGATGGGTTCTAGCAAGCTCCTCGCGACGTCGGCGGTTGCCGTTGCGCTCTGCGTCGGCGGCTCCGCGATCGCCGAGCCGACGGCGGCCGACAAGGAAACCGCCCGCGGCCTCATGGCCGAAGGGCGTGCCGACCGCGACAGAGGCGACGTGCAGGGCGCGCTCAAGGCATTTGCCGCGGCCGACGCGATCATGCACGTGCCGACGACAGGGCTCGAACTAGCGCGCGCGCAAGCGGCCGTCGGGCAGCTCGTAGAGGCGCTGGACACGGCGCTGCGAGTGGCGCGCACACCGGAAAGGCCGAACGAGCCGGTCCCGTTCCGCGTGGCGCGCGAGGCGGCGACGGCGCTCGACGCGGAGCTCGAAGGGCGCGTACCGTCGTTGAAGATCGTCGTGACGGGGGCGCCCCAGGGGACAAGCGCGCGCGTGACAGTGGACGGCGCGGCGGTACCGGCGGAGCTGCTGGGGCAGCCGCGCAAGCTGAATCCAGGGCACCACGCGATCGTCGCGAGGGCGGGCGCCGCGGAGGCGACGCAGGAGATCGACGTCGCCGAGCGCGAGTCGAAGGACGTGACCGTCGAGCTCCCGGGGCCGCCGGCGCCTGCGCCCGCGGCGGGCGAGACGCCCGAGACGCCGCCGCAGAACGACGAGCGGCCGCGATCGGGGTCACCGCTTCGGAACGCGATGATCTGGGGCGGGTTCGGGGTGGCCGGCGCTGGGTTGCTCCTCGGATCCATCACGGGGCTCGTATCGCTGTCGCAGACGAGCAGCATCAAGAGCTCGGGGCAGTGCCTCGGCGACAACTGCGGCCCGGCGGAGTTCGGGGACATCAGCACTGCGCAGACGATGGCGACGATCTCGACGGTGTCGTTCATCGCCGGAGGCGCAGGGGCGCTCGTCGGGCTGGGGGGCCTGCTGCTCTCGAGCGGCGCGTCCCCGCCGGCGTCGGACGCTCCAGCCGCGGCGAACGCGGCGCGCATTCAGCCGTGGGTGAGCGTCGGGTCCGTGGGCGTCGCCGGGCGCTTCTGAGGGGCCGTTCGGGCCTAGCCGATCCCGAACGCGAGGTTCAGCGAACGTCGACCGCGCCGCCGCAGGGGACGTTTACGCGCTGCAAGGCGCCGGCGCTGCCGATGCGAACGGCGTGCGTCCCGCAGCGTATAGAGAAGCTGCCCGGCGACTCGCCGACGAGGCGCTCGTCGATCCATATGCGGTGACCGCCCTTTGTGGGAACGTTGACCGTGCCGGTGTTCGCCGCGGGCGCCGCTCGCTCCGTGGCGGGCGCCGCGGTCGCCGTCGGAGGCGGCGGCGCGGGCGTGGGGGTCGCAGGCTGGGTGGCGGTCGGGAGCGCGCTCGAGCCGAGGGCCGGGACGGCGGCCGCGGGTGCTGACGTGGCGGGAGTCGGCGCGCTCGCCGGAGAGACGCCCGACGACGCAGTTGACCCCGCAGCGGCCGCGCGCCCGTCCGCGGTGACCTTCGGCAGCGGGCTGGCGCGTGTGTCGTCGCGCGTCCACAGGATGAGCACGACGATGGAGCACACGCTGACGGCGACCGAGATGCCGATCGCGAACATCCATCCGCGGTGCCCTCGCCAGATGGGGGCGCGGCCGCGGAGCGCGGCGGGATGGCTGCTGCTCGAGGGATGAGCGGGAGTCCACGCGGCCTGGGGCGAAGGCGGCGGCCTCGACGAGACATGCGCGCCGCGGGGTTCGCCCCCTGGCGTCGCCGGAGGCGAGGACGAGGCGGGCGCCGCGACGGTTGCCGAGAAGGGTGAGGCGGCCGGCGGCGGCACGGACCGCACGATGGGCATGGGGGCGGTCACGCCGAGCGACATCGGCCGGAGCGTGCTCGCGAACATCGGCGGCGCCCCAGCTGGCATTTGGGCTTGCGCCGGTGTGGGCGGCGACGAACGAATGGCGACGGCGTCCCCTTGCGGGGATGAAGGCGGCAAGGGCGGGGACGGGCCC
>CALKVG010000615.1 GCA_937998045.1 uncultured Myxococcales bacterium | reverse complement strand
GAGATTTCTGCCTGTCTCGTGGGCTCGGAGATGTGTATAAGAGACAGCCCACGTCCAGCGTGCGTCCGCCTAGGTTCGCCACGAGCGTCGCCAGCTCCAACGGCTCGGCGGGCTTTGCCGTGTGCATCTGGAAACCGGCTGCGAACGCCCGCTGGGCATCTTCCTTCCGCGCATACGCCGTGAGCGCGAGCGCCGGTGTGCGCCCTCCGCGGTCGGGCGGCAGCGCCCGTATCTTGCGAAGGAGCGCGTAGCCGTCCATCTCCGGCATCCCGACGTCGCTCACCACGACGTCGGGCTTCGTCATGGCGAACATCTCGAGCGCCTGTACGGCGGAGGCTGCGGTGACCACTCGCGCACCCTGCCTGCGCAGGATCTCCTCGATGATCAAGCGCGCGTCCTCCTCGTCGTCGACGACGAGCACCGTCAGTCCGTCGAGGCGCGGGGCGACACGCGGATCCGGGAAACGGAGGGGACCAGGCGTCGCCGGCAAAGCGGGGCTGCCCGCCACCGCCGGTACGGCCGACCTCGCCGGAAGACGCACGACGAACTCGGCTCCGAGACCGAGACCGGCGCTGTTGGCGGATACCGTGCCGCCGTGTGCCGCGACGAGTTGCTTGACGATCGCAAGCCCGAGCCCCAGGCCTCCATGCCTGCGCGTCGTGGAGGCATCGGCCTGGCGGAACGGTTCGAAGATATGCGGGAGGTGCAGCGGGGCGATGCCCTCGCCCGAATCGGCCACCCGGATGCATACGTCCGAGCCCTCGCGGTGCGCCCGAACCGCGATCCGTCCGCCCTTCGGGGAGAATTTCACGGCATTGTTGACGAGGTTCCAGATCACCTGCTGCAGGCGATCGCTGTCCGCAGTGACCTTGAGCGAACGGTCGACGTCCTCCTCGACCAGGATCCCCTTCGCGTCGGCGGCGGGCAAGACGGCCTCCATCGCGTCAGCGACCACCTCGCCGATGTTCGTCGGCCCGAGCGTCAGCGACATCTTGCCGCTGATGATGCGCGATATGTCGAGTACATCCTCGATCAGGCGCGTCTGCCGCCGAGCGTTGCGCTCGATGATCGCGAGCGCGCGATCGATATCCGCCGGCGGCTCGCGCCCGCGGATGGTGACCGTCCAGCCGAGGATCGCGTTGAGCGGAGTGCGCAGTTCGTGGGACACCGTCGCGAGGAACTCGTCCTTTGCGCGGTTGGCGACGTCGGCCTCGGCTCGTAGTCGCCGCTCCTCGGCGCGCGCTTCCTGCGCTTCTTTCAGCGCCAGGGCGTTCTCGATGGCCATGGCGGCGCGCCGCGCGAACTCCTCGGCGAACGCGAGATCGTCTTCCGTGTAGCGGCGCCCGGAGTCGGCGTAAATGAACGTGATCGCACCAAGCGTGCGCTCGCGTCCCGGCAGCGGGACGATCATGGCCGACTCGAGCCGCAGATCGCGGATGATACGGCGGTGCTCGTCGTCTCGCGCGCCAGCGTCGAGCAGCGACGCGGGGAGCTCCTTGTACAGCTCCGGCTTGCCCGAACGGATCACCTGCGGAGCACCCGTTGGAGCGTTGGGGTCGGGCGGGTACTTTTCCCCGAGCTCGCGCGCCCAGCGCACCTTCTGAGGATCGACATGCGCCACGGCGAGTTGATCGGGCGCGGTTTCCCCGGGGTCCAGGATGTCGACGGTGCACCAGTCGGCAAGCTCGGGCACGGCGAATTGCGCGACCGTGGCGAGCGTCGCCCTGTAGTCGAGCGACGAAGCGAGCGCGGCGCCGGCGCGCGCCAGGAAGTCGCGCTGCGCGTGCTGCAGCTTCTCCGCGCTCGCGTCGCGGAAGACGAGCACGACGCCGAACAAGTTTCCCTTGGCGTCGCGGATGGGCGCGGCGCTGTCGTCGATCGGAAGCTCCTTGCCTTGCTTCGATCGAAGCCTCGTGTGGTTGGCCAGGCCGACGACGGTCCCCTCACGAAGTACTTTGGTGACCGGGCTCTCGCATGCGGCGCGCGTCTGCTCGGAAAAAATGTGGAAGACCTCTTCGAGCGGCCGGCCCCGCGCGTCTGCCTCGGTCCAGCCCGTGAGACGCTCGGCGACTGGGTTCATGAAGTTCACGCGGCCCGCCGCATCGGTCGCGATCACAGCGTCGCCGATGCTCCGCAGCGTCGTCGCGATCCACTGGCGGGTGCGCTCCTCGCGCTCGAGGCGCGCGGCGCGGAGCAGCGCTTGGGCGCACTGTTTCGCGAGCGTCTCGACCAGCGACCGGTCCTCCGGCGCGAAGCGGCGCTCTGCGTAGAAGCCCATTCCGAGGAGCCCGACGGCGCCGCCCTCGCCCACGAGGGGCATGGACCAGAACGCGCGCGCTCGAGGCCCCTGGACCCTCATGCTCGCCAGACCCGGCGACATCCGAGCGTAGTCCTCGGCGGTCTCGGCCCAGCTGCTCGTCCTCGTCCCCAGTGCAGCGAACGTGTCCGGCGCGGAGGCCCGCGTGAGCCGTCGGCCTCGCTCGACGATTTCTGGCGCCACGCCGCGGTGACCGACGAGATCGAGTGCGGAGCCTTCGTCGTCGAGGACGTAAAGGAAGCACGTGTCCGCGCCGGCGATGCGGACGCCTTGGTCCACAATGATGGCGACCACTTGGTCCTGCGTACGCGCGTGGGCGAGCGCGAGGGCCAACTCGCTTATGGCCTCGAGCCCGCGCATCGCCTTGGTGGCCAGCTCGAGCCGCTGCATGTCAGCGAGCCGCCGTTCGGTGAGGTCGCGCGTCACCTTGGCGAAGCCGATCAACTCGCCGCGATCGTCTCGGACCGGGGAGATGATGACATTGGCCCAGAAGCGACCCCCGTCCTTGCGCACGCGCCACCCCTGGTCCTCGTAGCGACCCTCGCGCGCGGCTTCCTCGAGGGCATGCGCGGGCTTGCCGGCTTGCTGATCCTCCTTGGGGTAGAACCGTGAGAAGTGTTGACCGACGATTTCCTCCGCGCGAAAGCCCTTGATCCGCTCCGCGCCCTGGTTCCAGGTCACGACGTTGCCTTTTGTGTCCAGCATGAGAATGGCGCAGTCCACGACGCTATCGACGAGCAGCCGAAACGCCGCTTGGTCGAGTAACCGCGCGCGCGACGTACCCAGGTCATCCGGCATGATCAGGCGGGCGATATTGCATCAGGAGCGGACGCGTCGCCAGCTCACCTGAGCGCGGTTTCGGCTGCTTTCCCCTGGCGACAGCCCCGACCACCCCGCCCGAACGGCGCATCCGCCTCAACCGAGGCAAGCTGCCACGACGATAAGGTCGCGCGGCAGGCGCCGCTTGTGCTCACTCGACTACTTACGGGGAAGGCACGAGCTCTGCATTCCGCGCCCCCCCGCGGGTCCGTCGCCCGACCGCATTGGTCGGGGGCCCGTCGAGAAAGGTCGGTGCCCCATGTCGGAAGAGAACCATCCGGGTGATTCGAAGAGCCGTCGCGGTTTTGGGTCCATGGACTCCAGTCAACAGCGGCAAATCGCAAGCAAGGGGGGGAAGGCGGCGCACGCGCAAGGTCGCGCGCACGAATTCACCGCCGACGAGGCCCGCGTTGCGGGACGCAAGGGCGGCGAGACTGTGAGCCGCGATCGGGACCATATGGCGGCGATTGGTCGGGCGGGAGGGTTGGCGCGCGGACGAAATCGCGCGTTGGGAGCAGCGCGCCCCGCGGTGCAAGACGCGAACACCACAACGTTGACGCACGCGGACGCCGAGTAGAGCTCACTGCCTTCTGCGCATACCTTTGCTCCCACAACGCCCATGAGGACATTCGACACCCAGGGCCACGCGAATTGAGCTTTTACTCACCGTCTCGCTGAAGAGAGCGGCGGCAGCGCACGCGTTGCCCATTCGGGGGGAGGCTGTGGGTCCGGGCCCAGCGCCGCAAAGTCCGCGAGTTCTGTATCGCAGCCGCCGCTCCGCGCGAAAATGCATCCGTTCGACGCGAAGACAAGTCGATTGCGATGGTCCCTCCCGGACCACTCCGCCCCCTCGACCTCCTCGGACGAACGCTGGTACTCCGCCGTCCCTGGCACGATCTCGATGCCGTTCAGCGAGTAGTCGGGGTGGACCTTACTCGCGCCCCGCAGGACCAAGCGCCGATTCTCGATGAACCTGCCCCCGCCGCCGTATGTGGTGCCCATGGGCCAGAGCACCAGAGCGTGCAGCCAGGGGGGTCTGCTGACAGCCGTCCACGAGTCCGTGTAGCTGCTTCCCAAGCGCGCTCCCTTAGAGCGTGTTGAAAAACGCATTCAGCGCGCCAGTCGGCGGGTCATGAGCCCG
>CALKVG010000614.1 GCA_937998045.1 uncultured Myxococcales bacterium | reverse complement strand
GCGTCGATGCGCGAGCACGCGGGATCGAGCTGCACGTGCGTCATGCGTCGTCGACGAAAACGGCCGCGGGCTGGCCTCCGTCTCCGTCCGACGACGCATGACGCACGTGCAGATCGATCCCGCGTGCTCGCGCATCGACGCGACCTGAAAGCCGACGGCGAACGTCGCGCCGTCCGACCGCCCTACCTTCGCGGCCGCTTCGCGTGGACCGTGGACGTGTCGGCCGGCTCGAGGGGCGCGATCGGCTCGGCGGGCACGCTCGCTGCGGGGAGGACGACGCTCTGGGGACCGATCGGCGTCGGTGCGACCGCTCCGGCATCGGTCTCCGGCAGTCCGAGGGTGGTCGGCGCGTTGCGTTTTCCCCGACGCTCGGCGAAGTGAGCGAGGAGCACCGATCCGAGCAACGCGACGGCGCCCACCGCCAGGAGGACCCCCGCGAAAACGGCGACGTTCGCGCGACGGCGCGGGACGCTGCGCACCGAGCGAGGCGGATCCGTCAGCTCGTTCGGTCGCGGCGCGGGTGCGACGCGTGCGAGGAAGGGCGCGGTCGCCGGAGACGTGCCGTCCGCGGCTCCCGACGCCACGGGCGCCTGAGTCACGCTCGTCTGGGCGACCGTCGGCGCCACCGCGCCGGCCACCGCCATCGCCGTCTCTCGCGCGCGCAGCACGATCACCGTCACGTTGTCGTGCCCGCCGCGCGCGTTCGCCAGGTCCACGAGCTTGCCCACCGCCTGCGCCGCCGGCTCGTTGCCGACGATCTCGAGGATCTCCGCGTCGTCGACCAGATCGCTGAGCCCGTCCGAGCAAAGGACGAAGGCGTCGCCCGCGACGTGCGGGACCGGGACCGTGCGCACCTCGACCTGGATCTCGTCGGCCATGCCGAGGGCTCGCGTGATGCGGTTCGCGTCCGGGTGATGCGCGGCCTGCTGCGGCGTGAGGAGCCCGCGGTCCACCATCTCTTGCACGACGGAGTGGTCCCGCGTCAGCCGGGAGATCTGCCCCTCGTGAACGAGATACGCGCGGCTGTCGCCGACGTGCGCCACCTCCGTTCCGTCCGCGTGCATCAAGACGCATACGACGGTGGACCCCGGTCGTCCGAGCGCGATCTCGCTCGTGCGCATCGTGTGAATGCGGCGGCTCGCCTCTTCGATCGCGGATCGAAGGACGGCCGCGGGGGGCGTGCCGGCCGGCGCGTGATCGAACGTCTCGAAGATCGCGCTCAGCGCGAGCTCCGCCGCTTCGCGCCCGGCGGCGTGACCTCCCATGCCGTCGCAGACGACGCACAGGTGCCCGAAGCTCGTCTCCCGGCGCCCGCAGGCGTCCTCGTTCACCTGCTTCTCGGGGTCGCGCCCCGGGTCCGATCGCTCCGCGTACTCGACCGCGGGGAGCGCAGCCGCCGGCTGCAAGGGGTTCACGCTCGTCGGGTTCCTAGCGCTCCATCAGCCCTCGAGCTCGACGCCGAACTCGACGGGTCCGAAGCGCAAGAGCGACCCCGGTGGGACCGCCGTCCACGCACCCGGATGGAGGCGCAAGCCCGAGATCCAGGTGCCGTTGTTGGACGTCTCGTCGCGGACGACGAGCTGCCCCGCCTCGAGCTTGAGCGTCGCGTGAACGCCGCTGATCCGCGGTTCGCTGAGGAAGATCTGGCACTGCGCGGGGTCGCGTCCGACGCGGACCTCGGAGCCGGGGCGAATCGTGTATTGCCCGGTGGCGCCTCGGAGCGTCGCGGCACCGCCCAAGGAGGGCGCGGGCGCCGCGACGTTGGGAGCCCCGACGGGCAGCGTCGAGTTCATCGGGCCTCCAACGGGAAACCCGGGGGCAGCGACGCCCCCACCTCCTTTCACGATCTCGGCGGGGATCGGCTGACCGCACGAGAAGCAAACCGATGGCTGACCGGGAGTCGCCATGGTGCTCATTGCGCACGCCGGACAGCGAATCGCAACGACGGGGGGCGCTCCGCCGGTCGCTGCCTCCGGCGCCGGCGGAGAGACTCCGAGCGGAGGCGACTGCGCGCCGGCGACGAAGAGCGGCTGCGGCGAGACCGCAGCCGGCGCGATGCCGCCGTTCGCGCCGGCTTCGGCGAATCCGCCCGGGACGACCGCCTGCTGCTGCATGCCGTAACCGCCTCCGGGCGGCGGACCGTACCCGCCGGGCGGAGGGGCACCATACCCTCCGGGCGGGGGAGCCCCGTACCCTCCCGGTGGAGCGCCGTATCCTCCCGGCCCCTGCGGCGGCGGGGGTGCGCCGCCGCGACGCTTGCCGCCGCCGCCGCGCACGAGGACCATCACGAGGAGCACGATGACGACCGCGAGCCCCGCGATCCCGGCGATGAGCGGCCAGGACAGAGGCTTCTTCGTGGCCTTCAGCGTGAGCACGGACGTGGCGTCGAGGGCCGACGCGCGGTGCGCCTTGTTGTCGTACACGACCAGGTGCGCCACCATGTTGTCGCCGGTGCCGTCGAGGACCTTGTCGTCGTCGGGCACGGTGAACGTGACGTAGCCGTCGCCGGTGGCCGTCGCGGTGCCGAGCATGTGCTCGGCCTGGAGCTGCTGCATGGCGGCTCTGGCCACGGCGGGATCGCGGCTGTTGGTCTGCGAGTTCGGCTTCGTGCCGGCCGGAATGAAGTACGCCTCGGCGCGCGTCTTGTCCCCGCTCCAGCAGAAGTTGCCGTACACCGTGAGCTGCCCGCCGGGGTACACCGGGTTCTGCGCCGCGGCCTCGGTCGTCTTCTTCAGGTCGACGTCGAGCGGCCACTGCGTCGGATCGATGCCGAGGGGCACCTCCTTGAACGTTCCGTCGGGAGCGATCACCGGCTTCGTGTTCTCGAACACGAGGTTGAACGTCTGCTCGACGCTCGGGTTGATGCACGACAGCTCCCAGTGGATGAGCCACATCGCGTTGAAGCGCGCGCGCACCAGGCCGATGATGGTCTTGCCCTTCGCGTTGCCTTCGCCCTCCTTCACGACGTCGAAGAACCCGCCGATCTCGGGATTGGCGAGCGACTGCATGAACTGCGCTTCGTTGTTGCGGTAGACGCTCTCGGTGAAGCTCGACGGGTTCGGGAACCACACCGACACGACGGGGAGCGGCGTCTTCGGGAGCGACGTGTTCTCCGGGGGGAAGCGCCCGGCGTTGAGGTACTGGTGGAAGACATCGGCGCTGGGCGAGGCGCTCTCCGGATCGCCGCGGCCGGCGCCGTTCGAGAGGACGACCATCGCCTGGTGAAGCGGCACCTGGTCGGGCGCGTCGGAGTTGCCGAGCGACCCGAAGGCGTCCTGCGTCATGTTCTTGATGACGCTGAAGAGCGCGCGGTCGCGGCCGTGCGACGGCATCGGCGATTTGATGCTGTTTAGCGCGTTCGCCAGGTCGGTGCGCTGCTTGTAGGTCTTCCACTTCGTGTCGCTGACGACCTGCACGTCGTCGAAGAACATCAGGTCCATCAAGTCGTTCGGCTGCATCGACTCGATGAGCTCGTGCGCGATCGCGCGGGCGTCGTTGAAGCGCCCGGCCATCCCGCTGGATGCGTCGAGCGACACGAGCCACGCCGTCCCGACGTTGGTCTGGTTCTGCGCTTTCCCCCACTGCGTCTTGTCGACGAACTTCGTCAGCGTGTCTTCACCGGAGACCTTCACGAGCAAGTGCGCGTTCTGCTCGGGGAAGGGGAAGGGGTCCCAGAGGGCGCCCGGCTTTTCGAGCTGGGTGCTCCAGCACGAGAGGGTGGCGCCGCCGTTCGTCGCGGCGCACGGCTGAAGCGCGTCCGAGAGTCGTTTGAACTGCACGACTTCGATGACGGTGGTGAGGGTCGGCTTGCCGCCGCTCACGCCCGCGCGCGGGTCGATCCGGAGGATGTGCGCCTCGGGCGCGGCCTGCGCGCTGCGCGCGAGAACGCAGAGCGCCAGAAGCGCCAGGAGCAACGGGAAGGAAAGTCGTCGGTTCATCGTGGCGTGCGCCTCGTCAGGTTTCGACCACGCTCCGGCAAAGCCGGAGACGTGCCGTCTCTCGATAGCGGTGCGGGGGGAGGTTCAGAAGCGGCCGATGATCTTCACAATCGTGCTGAAACCGCCGAACCGCAGGCGGTCGCCGTCGCGAAGGT
>CALKVG010000613.1 GCA_937998045.1 uncultured Myxococcales bacterium | reverse complement strand
CTAGTGGTACTGCCGCCGCCGCTCGTGCTGCCCGTCCCCGCACCCGAGCTCGTGCTGCTCGCCGATCCGCTTGAACCTCCGGACGCCGAGCCGCTAGAGGCGCTGGACCCGCTCGAGCCTCCGCTGCTCGCCCCCGACGAGCTGCCCGAGCTGCTGCTGCCGCCGTTCATCGCGAGCCACTGCGCGACGCAGTTCATCGTCGACATGTCGCAGCCGCACTCGGCGGGGCACGTGCTGCCGCAGGGGCCCATCGCAACGCTCGAGTAATTGCCTTGTTGCAGCGAGCTCACGTCCGCTGGCGGATTACCATTGGCGGCGATCGCGCAGTGCGCGGTCGCGATCGCGTCGATCTCGGACTCGCTGCACGTGTACGGCGTGTCGCCCGCCGTCCCATCGGGAATGTTGTTGCAGATATTGCCTCCGCCGTTCGCGCTCGGGCCCCGCACCGTCTTCAGGACTTGTCCGCCGTTCTGCCCGACCGCCAATCCCATGTACGCCAGGACGTACTCCGAGAGCTTCTGATTCGGATTGGGCCCGAGGCTACTCCAGCTCATTCCATCGCCCTTCACCATCGAGAAGACGTGGCTGAAGCCGGCCAGCCCGTCCATGTTGGGCATCATCCCGTAGACGTTGTCGAGGGCGACCACCTTCGGGTCGGCCGTGTCGCCTCCCGGGTAGAAGCGCATCTTCTGTGCGGTTGCGGCGGTGAGGAGGTTGCTGTCGTTGTTCGTCGTCCCGATGAGATTCATGATGTGGAAGTCCATCAGATTGGGGAATGCGCTCTGATGGTCGGCCCACCAGTCGGTGGGCCATCCGCCGCTGGCGAGGCCCGTCCACTGGTTTATGGCCTCGTGAAGCGAGAGGAGATATCCCCAGAAGCCGGTGGCGCCGTACGCGTTGCCCGTGAATGCGTCGAACGTGACGGAGTTGCCGAACGTCCCGCAGTCAGTGGGCGTCTGCGCGCCGCCGGTGGACTGTCCCGACGTGCAACCGGAGCGCCCGTTGCTCATGCACGTCATCAGGTCGAACTCGAAGACGCTGGGGGCCTGGATGTCGAAGACCTGCTCGAGCGTGGTGACGACCTGCTCGCCGAAGGAGCAGAACGCGGTCGGCAACGTCGCCGTGCCGAAGCCGTTCGGGGCGTCGTTCGCGATGCACCAGCGAGACTTGGTGAGGTTCGAGCTGGCGCACGAAGCCGCCAGGGTGTGGTTTTGGCAACACTGCGCCTCGGCGTCGACCACGGGCGTCGATACGCTCAAGAACGCACCCAGACATAGAGCTCGTTTCGCCTTCTTTCGCATTCCTCCTCGAAGGCGAAGCGACGGGCTTTGGCTCACGATTTCTGCGTGTCGGGCAACGTTCTAGAGCAAACGGAATTGTGCGGCACGACGGTTCGACTTGGGAGTAGGTCCCCGGGATTCCCGGTAGCGTGCGTCGCGTCTCATTGCAGCGAGCGGTCGCACGCCGCGAAGTCGACGTGCCCCTTCAGCCAGGTCGCGATGCACTGGTACGCGTCGTCTCCGGTCTCAAAGACCGCGCCTCCCTTGTGGCGCTCGAGCTGAAGAGGCTTCCGTAGCAGCATCAGCGCCTCCGGCGCGTTCACTCCCGTCGCTACGAGCGACATCATCTCCGGCTGCAGTCCGATGACCGATTCGTAGTTCGCCTGGTACTCGTCTGCCGTCGTTGGCTGAACGCCGCCCGGGCGTACGCTGCCGTCCTGTACCAGCCGTAGCCCGTATTGGCCGTAGATTCGCATCGGTCGGCTGACCTGCCCGTGGCAGTCGAGCGTGGCGCACCGGCGCTCGAGCAGTCGGCTCACGCCGGCCGGCTGCAAGGCGCCGTCGACGGCGACCCCCTTGAACTGGTCGTAGTCCGGTGCCTGGAGGACGGTCACACGGTTCTCGTCGGGAACCGCGCACCCCGCCACCGCGACGGTCGTGAGCGCAAAGGCGAGGAGCGAGCGAGCGGACATCGATGATCCTCAATTCCCCGCGAGAGCCGGTTTCACCTGGCACGTCGTGTCGCCCATGAAGGTCGGGTCGTCTTGCGGGGCAAGATGCACGACCCCCGGCGTCTGAGAGAGGTTGGCTGCCGTGGGGATCGCGTGGCACCCCGCGCAGGAGCCCTGGCGTCCGATGTGGCTCTGCATCGGCGAGTCGAACGTCGATTGTCCGATCTGAGCCACCGCCCGCACGATGACCGGAAACTGCGGATGCCCCGCCCAGTCCGAGGGCTTGAGGTAGAAGTTTCCCACGCAGTTCGTCGTCACCGTGAACTGCGAGTGCGTGTCGTCCTCGAGCAGCACCTGGGCGTTGCCTACGCCGAGGAGTGACGACGTGGTGCCCGGGCCGTAAAAGACGGTGCCCGCCATCGCGAACTCCGTCGAGGCCGGGCCCTCGCCGCCGTGGCAGGTGAGGCAGGGCTGGCCCGCGCGGTGATACGGGCCCGCGGGGGCGCCGGGTGCCTCGGCAGGCAGCGCGTTCACCGCGTCGGTGTGGACCGGGTCCGCGTTGCACGCGGAGACGGATGCCCAGAAAGGCACCGCGAGGGCCGTGACGGGCAGGGAACGAAGCGCGCGACGCATCTCAGTCGATCTCCGCGTCGAACCCGAACGACCCGTAGATCGCCGTACGTTCGGTGATGAACAGGGCGTCGAAATACTTCGTATACATGACGTCTACTTGAAACGAAAATCCGTATTGCGTCTTCGCTTCCCTCGGGCTCAGGACGACGTGCGTGCCGGCGCCGCCCGTGACCGAAACGAGCGGGGAGAGCTCGCGGTCGGTCGAGCGGTACAGCGGGATGCGAAGCAGGCCGGTGACCGGGTCGGGCGTCGCACCGTACGCGAGCTGGTAGAAGTTCGCGCCGGTCTGCGCGTTGAATCGCAGGTGTGGCCAGACCTCGAAGCGGCGGGAGAGGTCGATTACCTGGCGGACGTCGGTCGTCGTTGCCCTGAGCAGCCAGGAGTCGGTGTACAGGCGCTGCTCGAGGCGCAGCGTGGAGTGGGAGAATCTATGGGCGAACCGCGCGCCGACGGCGTAGCGGTCGCGCGCCGTCGGCAGCTGCTCGGTGGGCCGGTAGGGGAGGCGGACCTGGTTGACCAGCGCGACGCTGGCGCCCACTGGGACGAAGGGAGCCACGTTGACCGCATCGAAGAGAGGCACGTAGCGGTACGGCTTGCTCTGGTCGCCGACCTCGATCTGCGCCGTCGCGCTCAGGAGAAGGAGCGACGTGGGCGACATGACGAAGGTCACACCGGCCTCGATCTCGGTCGTATCGAGGGAGCTTATGAAGTTGTTCGGGCCGCGTCCGATGCTGTCGTGGCCGTAGTTGAGCGCGATGCGCGGCGTGATGAGCTTTTCGTCGAGGTCGGCCGTCAGCGCGAGACCCGCCCCGCGCGATATGTAGTCCGGCTCGGAGCTGTAATTGACCTGCGCCTGCGCGCCGAAGCGACCGAGCTTGTAGCCGCCGTTGAGGCCACCCGCGTAGCGTTGCTCATGATACGGGGGCGACGCCTCGCTCACCATGTCGGGCGAGGCCGCGCTCACCACGTCTACGAGGAAGTTGCCGCCGACGTTCCAGCCCTGCGTGGGCGACGAGACCGTAGCGTCGAGCCCGGGCGACCACACCTCGACGTGGTTCGTGTCCGAGTACCCGGCGAGGTTCGCGCCGATCTTGACGACGAGCGGCCGCGCCTTCTGCGGCAGGCACTTGAGCACGTCCTCCTGGTTCTTCGCGCCCACCATGCAGCGCAGCTGGCCAGGCGTCAGGTACTCGAGGGCCTGCGACTTGAGGACGAGCGGCACGTTGAGCAGCTCGCCCTCCGCGACGGTGTAAGTCTCGTCGAACGTGAGGGGGATGCCCGCCTGGGTGCCCTCCGCATGGACCGTGTGCTCGCCCGGATCGATCGAGAAGCGCTTGGTCAGCGTGTCCACCGGCACGGGGCGGTCGTCGAAGGTGACCTCCAGGTCGTCGACGCCGAGCGGCGGCTGGAAGGTGATGTGAGGCACGCGTCGAAGGAGCGTTTCGACGCGCTCCCGCGCCGCGCGGGTGAGCGTCCCGTCGCGCTGCTTGACCCCCACCTCGAGCGACTTCTGCGCGTCGACCAGGGCGTCGAGCAACCGACCGAGCTTCGCCTCGCAAGAGGACAGGTGCAGCCTGGTGCGCGGTTGCTCCTCGAGATCGAGCGATTTCTTGTCGTGCATTACGCACTCGTTCGACCGGCCCGCGGACTCCGAGGCGACGCCGGCGCTCGCTTCCTTGAAGGCGTCGATGCTGTCCCAGCCGGGGATCTTGTCGCCGGGCTGCGCCGCCCCTTCGGAGTCGGAGGCCGCGCCATGCGTTTCCCCGTCGCCTGCACGAGCCCACGCGGTGCCGCGCGCGCCGAACGATAGAACGGCAAGCGCGGCGATCGAAAGGCAGAGCGCTCGAAGACGGGTATCGATGGTCATTTTCGGGGTCAGGTCTTGCGTCACGCTTCGCGTCGCCTTGGGCGCGAGGTTCCGGAGAACACCCGCTCGTTCGCTCTCGTTCAGTTGCAGCCGCACCCGCCGCCGCCGCCGGAGAGCCCACCCGTCGCACCCTCGGACACGTCTTCCACGTGCGCCGCGAGGGCTGTCGTATACGGATCTTCGGCGCTCATCGTCGGATGAGCGAGGTTGCCTCGCTCGTAAGGGGCCACGTGCGAGCATCCTGCGATCGCGACGGCTGCGAGGGCCGTCGCGAGAACCGCGAGCACCGGCCGTACGATGCGCCGGCCATTTTTTGCGCTCTTCATCCGACGCCTCCAGCTCCTTGGCAGCGGCAACTGCTGCGCTGCGGAGGGCACGGGTGCATCGAGCGGGCCAGCCGTCGCCTTCGTCGCGCAGGACGGCGTTTGCTGGAAAAACCGCACCAGGCGGGGTCTTTATCCCTGGAGTGCCCGCAGCTCGAAATGGATCGCGGGCGATCCGGAAAGAGCCGGCGGCGGTCGAGTCCTTACCCCGTTTGCCCCTCCTTGCCGCGCCTTTCTCGGCTTTGTCGGCCTCCACTCGCGAAGCACCGCCACGCCGCCGTGGCGGCGCGGCGCGTGCTTCGCGAGCCGGGCATGCGAACGCACCTCCATTTTGCGTGGGGCTGGGCGCTGGCTGCGCCCCTCGCATGCAGCGTCGAGCCCACCACGGCGTACGGTCCGCCCGACGGCATCGCCGGGCGAACGCCCCCGGAGCCGTCCTCCACCGCGACGGGTGCGCCGTCCGGGACCGGGACCGGGACGCGGCCGCCGCCGGCGCGCGATGCGGGCGGACCCCCGTCGATGACCGGCGTGGACTCGTCGACTCCGCCAGCGCCGACCGGCGACTCCGCGGCGCCTCCGCTCTCGACCGCGGATGCCGGCGAGGGCTCCTCCATGCCGATGGGGTCTGCGTGCGCCGTGAGCTGGTCGAGCGCGGTCTACCCGCTCCTCCAGAGCAGCGGGCGCGGCCAGTGCGCGTCCGTCAATTGCCACGGGGGCGCGTCCACGCCCGCCATCTTCGACGGCGACTCTGCCGGCACGTACGCGACGCTCGCCGCGTACTCGCTCAACGGGCACGCGTACATCTCGGCGGGAGATACGACCCCGGCCAACTCGGCGATCGAGTGCAACCTCGGCGTCGTGCAGCCGGCCTGCGGAGCCCTTCCGATGCCGGCAGCGCCCGGCTCGCTGACGGCCACCGACCTCCAGACCATCGACGCCTGGATCCGCTGCGGCGCCCCCCAGAATTAGCGGGAACGAGTCATCCGCTCGCCGCGACCGGCGGCCCCGATGGCCGCGCAGCAGGCGTCGTGCTAACCGCAGCCCTGGCGAATGGACCGCCTCATCGCGCGCCTCGAGCTCCGCCTTGGCCGCTACGCCATCCCCAACCTCATCCTCTATGTGGTCGGGGGGATGGCGCTGGTATGGGCCCTGACCTTCGCACGGCCGGACGTCTACGGCCGGCTCGTGCTCGACATGGACGCCGTGCGGCACGGCCAGGTCTGGCGGCTGGTCACGTTCCTCTTTCTGCCGACCACGACGTCGGTCTACTGGATCCTCTTCAACCTCTACTTCACGTGGTGGGTGGGATCGAGCCTCGAGGAGCACTGGGGCACCTTCAAGTTCAACGCGTTCTATCTCCTGGGCGCGCTGGGGACGATCGTCGCCGCGACGATCGCCGGCCCGCAATCGAACGAGTACCTCGACTGGTCGATGCTCCTCGCGTTCGCGGCGCTCTTCCCCGACGTCACCGTCCTTCTCTTCGTCATCCCGGTGCGCGTCAAGTGGCTCGGCATCGCGACCGCCGCGTGGATTGCCTATCGCGGCGTGACCGCCGTCGATTGGGCCACCCGCGCCGCGATCATCGCCGCGCTCGGGAACTACTTCGTCTTCTTCAGCGGCCACTGGTGGAACGTGTGGAAGTCGCGCAGCCTCGTCGCTCGCCAGAGCGCCCGCCGCGCCGAGTTACGCTCCTCGACGAACGAGGGCCCCGTCTTCGGCGAGCGCGTCTGCGCGATGTGCGGCGCCAAGGAGGCCGACGGCGCGGACATCCGCGTCTGCTCCTGCGAAAAATGCGGTGGCCAGCCGCGCACCCTCTGCCTCGAGCACGCGCGCAACCACTAGAGTGTCTCGAGTCGCGATCGCGATGGGTTTCTCGGCCCACTCGTACGACGACCCCGGGCCGTTTAGCGCTTCTCGGCAGGGCGAGCGCGATGGTCGGACGGCTGCAATCTCTGTGGTCGTGTCGAGAATGTCGTTGCCAACGTGAAGTGACTCGTGGAGTCCAGCTTTGAACGCGCCGCATCGCGCTCGGACTTCTGCCTGCGTCCCGCCGTAACGGGGCCAGCGCGCGAAGCCTCGACCGGATGGGCTCATGCAGGTCCCGCCCAGATCGCCCTGTGCCGCGGAGAGCCCGCGGCGGCATCCTGTCGATGGAAGTGACCGAGCAACGGAAGCTCGAACAGCGGGGGACCGGGCTTGGCTTTCCATCTGTCACGGGATCATCATTGGACTCGGCAGAGGGGGGAGGTCCGCCGCCAAGCCGCGATCTGTGAACAGAGCCCGGCGGCCGCCGTCTCGACGTGCACGTCGGTCACGGCTCCGAGCGGATGGGTTTCTATGAGCGGCCGCGCGCCACTCCCCGTTGCGCTCCGCGGGCTTTACATGAGCCGGCGAAGGGAGGCGGAGCGATGGCCACGCATGGGACGGAGAGCAGGACGGCGGCCAGGAAAGAGGAGCCTGGAGCGCCTGAGGTCGTCGATCGAGCCACGTTTCAGGCGAAGCTGGACGCGCTGCGCGTTCGAGAGAAGGCGCACACGCACGAAGGGGACGCGATTGCCGCCGTCCGACGGCGGCTACCCATGGTGGAGGTGGACGCAGCGACGGTGCTCATCGGTCAGCACGGGCCGGTGGCGCTGCTCGATGCATTCGAGGGGCGCCGTCAGCTCATCGCCTACTACTTCATGTGGCAGACCGGTAAGCCCGCTGCGGCGCAATGCGAGGGTTGCACCTGGTGCACGTCCCAGATTGGTGAGCTGTCGTACGTGCATGCACGCGACGTCACGTACGCCACGTTTTGTCAGGGCCCGTACGAAGAGAGCGCCCGCTACCGCGACTTCATGGGTTGGAAGATGCCTTGGTACTCGGCACTCGGCTCGCTCGACGTTCTCCTGGTGGGCCGTCGCGTGGGGATGATGCACATCGTTTGCTACCTACGACGCGGCGGCCATGTATTCGAGACGTACTGGACTACCCGCCGAGGCGTCGAGGAGATGGACTACAGCCTGGCGTTGCTGGACCTGACGGTCTACGGGCGACAGGAAAAGTGGGAGGACTCGCCCACGGGCTGGCCCCAACGGGACATCATGGAGAACCTCCGCACCAACGGACGCCCCACCGCCCAGTGGGCGCGCCTGAAGTCTGGTCACTCCGACGATCTCGGCAACGGGCGCTGACGCCCAATCAGTCGGAGCGACGACACGCGATGTCGTCCAGAATGAACTATCCCGATCGGGCTTGCGGCCAGCGGGGGAATCGGCCATAGGGTAGGCGGGCCGACCGGAGGGCCCCCCGATGCGGACGTGTTGCCGTGCTTCGCTGCTGACTATGTGCGCTCTGGTGCACGCGTGCGGGGGCGCCGCCAACACGGACCTTGGCGGGCTGTACGAGTCCGCAGTCGGCGCGCCGGGCGAAATCGGAGACGGCGGGGGCGGCGCCAGCCATGACTCGTCCGCCGGCGAGGCGTCTGCAGGCGACGACGCGGCGAGCGGAGGTGAAGCCGCGGGCGATGAAGTGGGGATCGGCGACGACGCACTCATCGGAGATGGCGCCGCTGGCGACGACGCCGCGAACGGCGACGACGGCGCTGGAGGCGACGGCGGACGCGCGGGCGACGACGCGGCCTCCGGGGACGACGGGACCGTGGCCGACAGCGGCGGCCCCGCCAGGGACGCCGGGCCAGCCGACACGGGGACTGGCGGTTCCTCGTCGTTCCCCTGCGGCCGGATGCTGCGGTGCGACGCGCCGACTCAGTACTGCCTTGTGCAGCGCGGGGTGCTTGGCGGGTCGATGTACAACTGCGAACCCAAGCCCGCGTGCGGCTCGCTTGACGAGTGCAGCTGCCTCCACATGGGGAGCTGCCAGTGCGTCGAAAAGGCGGGCGAAGTGACGGAGACGTGCCAGGGGCTGTAGAAAGCGCGCCGGGCAGCGCGCGGAGCCCTACGCCTGCTCGATGGCGCGCACGTGACCGCTACCGCAGAGACCGCGCGTTCCTCGCACGATTGCCTTAGAGCCGGTCCGAAAACGGAGTCACGCCTGATTGAGGGCGATGAGCGCACA
>CALKVG010000612.1 GCA_937998045.1 uncultured Myxococcales bacterium | reverse complement strand
AGAGAAGGTTCGATCAGACGACAGGTAGGTGGGATGCGCCGGGTGATCGGCCCCCCGCTCGGCTATCCACGAAGCGCCGCTACGCGACAGCCCACGGCTCGCTTCGCAGCCCAATGGCGCCGTCCGCGCGTCCCGCGGAACCTGCAGGTTCGCCGGCGTCAGGCGCGATGTGCTCTTCACCTACCTGGTTGCGCGCCTGCCTGTGAACTTCCGCTCGTGCCGCACCGAGAAGATCGTGACGTCGAATCTGGCGGCCCTGACGCCGCCGCCGAAGCGCTCGAGCTGTCCGTCAAGTTCGCGGTGCGTAGGGGGGATCCCACGCGCAGCCGTTCAGATCGCCGTCGCCCGGTGCATTTCGGCGAGGTCCACGAACGATCGAAAGGCCCTGGTCGCGCCTCAAGCGATTGGCGTATCAAACGGTTGGTCGTTGGAAGGAGACCGGGAAATGCGATTGCCTCCTTGGTTGCCCCTGGTTCTTGCGGTTGGTAGCGCGTGCGGCGGCCCCGCCGGAGGGGCGGGCGGCGACGATGGAGGCTCGGGTAGCGGCGGCTCCAGCTCCGGAGCCAGCTCCGAAGCAGGGCAAGCGAGCAGCTCGGGGTCCGGCTCGTCGTCGGGCAGCGCATCCACCGGATCGGGGAGCACGGGGTCGTCGACCGCCAGCAGCAGCGGGTCCCCGAGCAGCTCCTCCAGCAGCTCCGGGAGCAGCACGTCGAGCAGCAGCAGCGGTTCTGCGGGGAGCTCCGGCAGCAGCGGCGACTCAGGCACAGACGGAAGCGGCTCGGGGTCGGGCTCGTTGGGCGGCAGTCCCGACGGCGGCGGCCCCGCGGGCAAACGCGTTATTTATTACGACCAGACACAGTACGACCAGGGTACTTACGTCTCGCTCGCACCGCTCTGGAACACCCTCGACCCGAACACCAACAAGCCATACGTCACCGACGTCATGATCGCGGCGTTTCACCTCGGCATGATGAGCGACTCGACGCTGATTCATCTGAACAACAACGCGCCGAGCGATCCGATGTTCACGACGCTCTGGCAAGAGACCGCCATGCTCCAGAGCCGCGGAGTGACCGTTCGCTTGATGCTCGGCGGCGCAGGCAAGGGATCGTATGCGAACGCGCTCTTCGCGGACTGGAATACCTTCTACCCCGCGGTCAAACAGACGCTCACAACGTACAAGTTCGACGGCATCGATCTGGACATCGAAGAACCGGTCGCCCTCGCCCAGGTGCAGCAGCTCATCGATCAGCTGTCGGCCGACTTCGGCCCCTCCTTCGTCATCACGCTCGCACCGGTCGCGAGCGCGCTCGTCGGCGGCAAGAACCTCTCCGGATTCGATTACCGGCAGCTCGAGCAGAGCCCCGAGGGCGCGAAAGTCGCCTGGTACAACACGCAATTCTACAGCATGCTCGGCTCGCTCGCGACGACCGCGAACTACGACAGCGTCACCTCGGCCGGGTTTTCGCCGAAGAAGATCGTCGCCGGGATGCTCACCAACCCGGCGAACGGGACCGGCTACGTCGACGTGAACACCGTCGCGAACACGGTCACGCAGCTCGCGCAGGCGTACCCCGGCTTCGCGGGCGTCGACGCCTGGGAATACTTCGACGCCAACCCCGGCGGCTCGGCCCACCCGGAGCAGTGGGCCGCCCTCATGGCAAACGCGATGCGGTGACCGAATCGGCGATCGCGCGCATCATCTCGACGCGCGCGGGGTCGACTGCGACGTGGTCGTGCCCGCGCCTGCGGGCCGAGCTGTGGAACTCATGCGCGCCCGTGGCCGCCAGCAAGCCCGGGAGCGAGTCCTCCTCGATTCCGCCTCCCGGCATTACGACGATCCGCTCTCCCGCCTCGCGCACCAAGTCGGCGAGCGTGGGGATGGCAGCCGGCGCCGCCGTCTCCGCGCCGGACGTGAGAATGCGCGCACACCCCGCCTCGATCACGGCCTCGAGCGCGCCGCGCAGGTCGCTCGTGGTGTCGAACGCGCGATGAAACGTCACCGACATCGGTCGCGCCGCTTCGACGAGCTCCCGGCAGCGGCGAACGTCCACGCTGCCGCCGGGCGTCAGGACCCCGAACGCCACTCCGTCGGCGCCGAGCTCCCGGCTTGCCGCGATGTCCCGTCGCATGACGTCCAGCTCCAGCGGGGAGTATGCGAAGCCGCCGCCACGCGGCCGGATCATGACGTGAAGCGGGATGCGGAGCAATTGCCGCGCGACCGCGATCGCTTCATAGCTCGGCGTGACCCCGCCCTCGGCCGGTTCGCTGCACAGCTCCACACGGCCTGCGCCGGACGACTGCGCCGTGAGCGCGCACTCGACGGAGTAGGCGCACACTTCAAAGAGGATTCGGCGCTTCATAGAGACTCTCGCTCGCGAACAGCTCGTTATGCGCGTCGCGCGACGCGAGCGCGTATTGGAATCCTCTCTGGAGCGCGAACGCGCCGTGCTCGCCGCTCTTGCTCAGCGCGAGGAACGCGAGCTGAATCGTCTTCGCTTTCTCCGGGCGCTTGCGCGCGATTCGATCGATCGCCTCGCGGCAAGCGTCCCGGGGAGAACGCCCCTGGCGCATCAGCTCCACGACGAGATGCGAGCCGACGATGCGGATGGTCTCCTCGCCGACGCCCGTCGAAGTGGCGGCGCCGACGTCGTTGTCCACGTAGAGGCCCGCGCCGATGATGGGCGAGTCGCCCACCCGGCCGTGCATCTTGAAGGCCATGCCACTGGTCGTGCACGCGCCGGACAGGTTGCCGGCGGCGTCGATTGCGATCATGCCGATTGTGTCGTGATCGCGCACGCTACCTGTCGGCTCGTAGTGCGACGTCTTCAGCCACTCTCTCCAGGCGGCCTCCGAGTCAGCGGTCAGCAGGTTCTCTTTCGGGAAGCCGCTGTCGAGCGCGAACTGCAGCGCGCCGTCGCCGACGAGCATGACGTGCGGCGTCTTCTCCATCACGCAACGGGCCACCGAGATCGGGTGCATGATGTGCTCCAGGCTTGCGACCGACCCGCAGCCGCCGTGCTCGTCCATGATGCACGCGTCGAGGGTCACCCTCCCGTCCCGATCTGGGCGCCCGCCGTACCCCACGGAGGTCACGTTCGGGTCGCCCTCCGGGACGCGCACGCCCGCCTCGACCGCGTCGAGCGCGCGCCCTCCCGACGCGAGGATCGTCCACGCCGCGTCGTTGGCCGGAACGCCGTGCGACCACGTCGACAGGACGACGGGCCGGATCGCGGCCGCGCCGGCGAGCATCGATCGGCGCGCGCAGCCCTGCCCGTCGGCCCCGCCCGGCCGGAACCCGCGCACCGGAAGGAGCGCGCCCGCCAGCGCCGAGAGGGCCATGAACTGTCGTCGCGAACGCATGCGGCCGATGGTACGCCGCCAGTCCTCTCGGCAACCACTCAACGCACGTGACCACGATATGGGAAGGCATCGAACTCTTCCAAGGGTCGAGCGCCTCAATGCTTCTGGCATGCACCTACGCGATGCCCTGGGGTAGATCCGGATCCTGACGGACACTCTTGCAGCCGGTGACAGACCGGAATTTGGACGACGGGCGTGAGGTCAGGTCAGACGTGGCGTGACCAGGGCGGGGCGGCGTCAGGCCTTTGCGTCGTCGTTCGCCGGACGCCCGCGGCGACTTTTTACAGCGGTTGGCGGTACTCCACATCTTCGCCGCTACGACTGGCTTCGGCCCCGTTCCGAGAGGACCCTCTGGATGTTCATCGCCGCCGGCATGCCGAAGCGCTTGATGCGCTCCCGCGACGAGATCACGCGCGGGTCGTCCTTGTGTGCAGCGATGCCGCTGGCGGGGTTCAGTCGGCTCCCTCTGCTCCACTTGGAGAGTGTCGGATGGGCCCCGATCGCGGTCGTGGCGGCCATCGCCGCGAGGAAGCCGCTCGCGTAGTCCTCGTTCGTGTCCCAGTAGACCATCGGAGGGCAGAGACCGTTCTTTTGCTCGTCGCTCTCGACCGTCGCCTCGAGCATCCCGAGCGTCGCGAACTGGTAGCACGCGAACCCCCACTGGAACGGTTGCACGGTCACTCGCCCCGGTTCGAAAATGTGGCGGCGCGGCCTGCGGGCGAGCCCCGACGCAGCGCAGTGGACGTGGGCGGTCCGCTCGTCGGTGGGCACCCGGCCGTCGTCGAGGACGATCTCGGTGCGCTCAATCTTGCGCACGTGGCCCATACGGACCACGTCCTCGATCCGGCGGAGGAGCTGGATCTCGGACTCGCTCGTGATGGCGCCACGAAACATCGTGGCGGGAACGGTGCGGTCGATGCGGAGAGCGATACCCGCCGCTTCCAGGCGGCCGAACAGATCGTCGATCGACTTGGCCTGGGCCATGGCCTCGATCTGGATCGCGTTGCCCTCCAAGAAGCCCGGCAGCAGCGTGTGCGGCTGCTGGAACCGCCGGTTCCACCACCAGGCCTCACGCGGCCTGATCCAGCGAATGGCCGGGGCCGGGACACCTCTCTCGAGGAGCCAGACGCACGCGTCGAGGGCGGTCTTGCCTCCGCCGATGATCACGTAGCGCTCGGGCGGCTGCTCGAGGCGCGCGAGTTCCCCCGCCGTAACGCAGCGAACGCCGTCCGCCGTCGAGAATGGCAGGGGGCTCGTCGCCGGGATCGTGCCCTCGACGTACGTGGTGTCCACCAGCTTGCGGCGCACACGCACCTGGCGAGACTCGGCGGTCAGCCGGGAGACGAAGCGGTGCTCGCCCAGGTAGTCGGAGCTCGGGAAGTACTGGACCCGCCCGGTGGGCAGGAAGTGGCGGTGCATGACGCGCTCGTAATAGGTGCGCAGCTCGTCGGCACCGGCGAGCTCGTAGAAACCCGCGTTGGTCCCGGTCGCGTCGATGCTGTCCTGTCCGAGGGGCACCGAGTCCACGCCGTAGAAGGCCGACGGCTGATGGAGCCGGACGTACGGATAGGCGTCCACCCAGTGGCCCCCGGGCGCGTGGCGGCGGTCCACGATGGTGACGGTCGCGTTGGAATGCGTGAGGAGCGCGTCGGTGAACGCCATCCCGGCGGCCCCGGCGCCCACCACGAGATAGTCGGTCTCGATCTCTCTCATGATCAGCGCGGCTGGGCGTCGAGGTCCACGCCGAGCATGGCCTTTCCGCAGATCTCGCGCGCGAGAAGGCCGCTCGCCGGGTGGATGCGCCCGAGCCTCGCGTCGCGGAACAATCGCTCGATCCCGGCCGACGGGAAGATGCCGTACCCCCCGTAGATGTCGAGACACCTATCGACCACGCGGAACGCCGCCTCGACCGCGTGGCACTTCGCCGCGACGATCTTGACCGGCCAGAGTGGCCCGTGATCGACGCCCGTGGACCAGTCGTGGGCAATGCGATCGAGGTGTGGTCCGATGGCCTCGAGCTCGAGCACGGACTCGGCGACTGCGTGCTGGTAGCCGCCGTGGTACGCCATCGACGGACGCGCGAGCGCGACCGACTTCTTGCTCTTCACGCGCTCGACCGTCATGTCGAACGCGCGCCGCGCGAGCCCATAGTAGACGTTGCCGAACCCCATCAGCGCCCAGGCGAAGATCCCGAGCACGAAGGCGTCGGCGCCGGCGAACCCCGCGGGGACGACGCGCGCGATGTCCTTGTCCGGCACGAACGCGCCCTCGAGGATCGTGTCGTCGGAGCGCGTCGCGCGCATGCCGAGAACGTTGTCCCACGTCGGTTTGATGACGAGCCCCGGGGTCTCGCGCCGCACGAAGGCGTGGACCACCTTGGGGTGATCGACGTCGCTCGTGTCCATGCCGTTCATGCCGAGCCGCGTCCACGCCGGGCCGAGCGAGCCGAACGACTTGTGCCCCGTGAACCGGTAACCGCCCTCGACGCGCTCCGCTCGCGTCGTCGAAGCGAGCACCGGCACATCGTTGCCCGACTCGGCGTGGCCGGCGGCGAACACCTCACCGTGCGCCGCTTCCTTCAGCACCCACTCGAGCGACTTGTTGCCGGCGCGCCACATGTCGGCGATGAGCCCGAGCCAGTAGACGTGCATGTTGACCGCGAGGGCCGTTGCCGGCGCGTGGTACGCGAGCCGCCGCTGCTCGAGGCACATGTGCTCGAGGTCGTAGCCGAGCCCCCCGAGCTCCTTGGGAATGGGTGCGACCAGGTAACCGGCCTTCTTCAGATCCTCGAAGTCCTCGGCGAAGAAGCGATTGCTCGCGTCGTAGCCGGGCGCACGTTCGGCGAAGGCCTTCAACGTTCGGTCGTCGAGAAGATGGGCGGTCGACATAGCTGGTCCCCTCAGGTGGCGTTGGCGACGTTTTCGCTCGAGCGAGACTTGCGCTTGAACGGCAGCAGCATTCCTACCTGATCGCGGTACCGGCGATAACGCTCGCCGAACTGGGCCACTAGGTCACGCTCCTCGAACCAGATTCCGAGCAGGATGTAACCGGTCGTCGCCACCGCGAAGGTCAGGTGGCCCACCGTCATCGCCGGCGTGGCCCAGAACGCAAGAATGAAGCCGAGATAGATCGGATGCCGGACGTACCGATAGAGGCCCGGCGTGCGGAACTTCGGCTCCGGCACGTCTCGACCCCGGAGCTTCGAGTAGACTTGGAGCAGTCCGAAGAGCTCGAAGTGGCTGATGAGGAACGTGCTCACGAGCACCACTCCCCAGCCGACCCACGAGATGGCCCGGAGCGCGTACGCCGGGCCCGTCTCGGTGACGGTCCACACGGCGCCGGCGATCGGGTGCCACTGCCAGCAAAGGAGCGCCAGCATGAGGCTCGCGAAGAGGACGAACGTGCTCCGCTCCACCGACTTCGGCACGATGCGCGTCCACCACCGCTTGAACACGGGCCGGGCCATGACGCTGTGCTGAACCGCGAAGAGCCCGAGAAGGGCCGCGTCAAGGAGGAGCGCGGCTGCCGACAGCCCGCCGGCGCCCGGCGCGTCGATCGACTTCGGGACGGCGACGTTCTCGACGAATCCGATCGCGTAAAGGAACGTGCCGAGGAAAAACACGTAGACGACGAGCCCGTAGATTGTCCCGAGAATGCGCCCCATGGCGGCCTCCGTTTGCGGCTTTG
Organism: uncultured Myxococcales bacterium; assembly: GCA_937998045.1. Taxonomy (GTDB): domain Bacteria; phylum Myxococcota_A; class Polyangia; order Polyangiales; family Polyangiaceae; genus Palsa-1150. Next base: position 1,783 of record CALKVG010000612.1, on the reverse strand, counting down.
GGTGGGAAACGTCCGCTGACCCGGGCAAGATGACGAAACGTCGTGGGAGGGACCGTGGGTATGGGCGAGGAAACGTCCGGGCAACCAGGACTGAGCATCCGTCTCCTCGGTCCCCTTGCGGTGCTCCGGGACGGCGCCCCGGTGGCGTTGCCCCGATCGCGCAAGGTTCGTGCATTGCTCGGGTTTCTGGCGCTCACGCCCGTGCCCGTCGGGCGCTCCAAGCTCTGCGATCTCCTGTGGGAAGTCCCCAACGACCCGCGCGGCGAGCTCCGCTGGTGCCTCAGCCGCCTGCGGAGCGTGCTCGGACCGGACGATCATCGACTGACGACGCCCGCGACCGATCAAGTGGCGCTCGACGTGTCGGGCTGCTTCGTGGACGTCGTCGCGGTCGATCGGGCGCTGAAGCCAGGCGTTGGCGAGGTGAAGACCGCCGACCTCGCGGAGGTCCGGGCCTGGTTCGGCGGAGAGCTCCTCGGCGGCCTTCACCTCGACGGCAGCGCGAGCTTCTACGGATGGCTCACGGCGCAGCGCCAGCGCTACCGCACGATCCAGATCGCGGTGTTGCAGGAGATCGTGCGGCGCTCGCCATCGGGATCGGAGGAGATGTTCGCGCGGCTCGACGAGTGGCTTCAGATCGCGCCGTTCGATCTGCACCCGCACGAGATCATGCTCGACGCGCTCGCTCAGCGCGGCCGCCTGCGCGACGCGCAGGAGCACCTCGCCAAGACGATCCAGCTCTTCGAGGAGGAGGGGGTCGACACCTTCTCGCTCCGGCAGAAATGGCGCGCCATCCGCGAGGGACCCCGTCGCTCCAGCGATCCGCCGCCCGCCCAGCAGATGGTCTCGCAACTCGTCGGACGGGATCAGGAATGGGCGCGCGTGTCGAAGATGTGGAACGTGGCGCGCGAGGGCCGCGCGTCGTTCCTGCTCATCACGGGCGAAGCCGGAATCGGCAAGACCCGGCTCGCCGAGGAGTTCCTCGCGTCGGATGGCGCGAAGGGCGCGTCCACGGCTCGCACGGCGTGTTACGTCGCCGATCGTCCGATGGCGTACGCCGCGGTCGCCGACTGGCTGCGGAGCCCCGCGTTCCGGTCGGTGCTCGACGGCCTGCCCGTGGTGCAGCTCTCCCAGCTCGCGCGCGTCATGCCGGGCATCCTGATCGACCGACCGGACGTCCCCGCGCCGCCGCCGTTCACCGAGTCATGGCCGCGCGTGCACTTCTACGAGGCGCTCGCGCGTGCGCTGCTCGCCGCGCCGTCGCCGCTGCTCGCGTTCATCGACGACGTGCAATGGTGTGATCCAGAGACCGTCGAATGGCTCCGCTACGTGCTCCACTTCGATCCGCGCGCCCGCGTGATGGTGATCGCCACCGCGCGCACCGGCGACGTCGGCACCGAGCACCCCGTCGCCGGCATGCTGCGCGACCTGCGGCGCGACGAGAGAGGCGCCGAGATCGCGCTCGGCCCGCTCTCGGCGGCCGATACGGCGGCGCTCGCGGCGAAGATCACGGCGCGATTGCCGGAGCCGCGCGAGCGGGCGCTTTACGAGAAGACTCGCGGGAATCCCCTCTTCATCGTCGAGATGGTCCGCGCCGGCCTCGACGACGGTGACGGCGACGCCGTCCCGCCGAAGGTGCATGCGGTCATCCGGACGCGCCTGTCGCAGCTCGGCGACAAGGCTCGCGAGATCGCGTCGCTCGGCGCCGTCGTCGGACGGCCGTTCACTTCGGCACTGCTCGCGAGGGTGAGCGGCTGTCTCTTATACACATCTGACGCTGCCGACG
>CALKVG010000611.1 GCA_937998045.1 uncultured Myxococcales bacterium | reverse complement strand
TACACGCGTAAGATCGTCGGCAGCGTCAGATGTGTATAAGAGACAGGTCTCAATCACTCTCTCGAGGGTGCCCTGGCAGTCGAAAGCGAAGGTGGTGCGGAACGGCTCCGTGCACACCATCGTCCCGGATCTTCCCGGCGTTCTGCACGTCGAGGCCCGCACCAAGACAACCGGGCCCGTGCACTATCAGTTCGCCATATGGCATTCCGCGGCGCTCGAGGATCCGCGCATCGCACGCAGGTTCCTCGGGGACCCTCGGCAGCCGCACGAACGCGAGAACATCCTCCGGGCCATCGCGCACGGCGGGATCGATATCTCTGGCTGTACGCCCGCGGCGCCGATTCCAAACGGGCTGCGGCTTTGCGACTTCGGGGCAGATCATGGCCAGTGAGCGCCAGCCACGGTGCACGATGACGACGGCCGAGAAGATCGTCCGCGCCCGCCGCCTAGCCCGCGAGTGGACCGCGGAGAACGGGGCGCCTGCGCTCGTCGAGCGACGCCTCACACGCGCCTTGCTCGATTGGCTGACGAGGCATGACGATATCGCTCCCGCCGACGTCGAGACGATTGCGCGAGAGATCGTGGCGCGAGTGGCGCACCGCTCGCGTGTCGCCGAGGACATGGTGGCCGATTGGCGCGCGGGGATCCCCTCGGCGTCGTCGGCGCGTCTCGCGCGGAGGGCAGCAATATGAACGTAGAAGGAAAGAAAGGAGCAGCACAATGACCCTCAGCGCTGGAACGGCCGGGGCAGTCCAGGGATCGCCCGGCACCATCACGGCAGACATCGGGGGCCGCGTCACTTGCGACCCGACGAGCTGGTTTACCGGTTCGGGCGCGGCGCTGGCGCTCGCCAAGGCGTACTTTCAGAACTCCGTCACGCAGTTTATTTCGGGGATCATCCACAGCAACCCTGAGTCGCCTTGGGTCACGGGGCAGCTCGTGCCGAACCCGATGCAGGCCATCGGCTCGACGCTCCTCGGCTTAGCTCAGGGAGCGGCGCAGCAGGCGAACACGCAGGCGACGGTGTTGCTCGATTTTATCGTCGCCAACGCCGTGATCCCCGCCGGTGGCTTGCTCGACTCTGGAGGCCACCCGTGCACGGGAGCAACGACGATCACATGACGAGCGGCGAATCGCAGCTCGCTCGCGACCACGCGGAGGCGCTGCAGCAATGAGCGCCATCGTGGACATGACGGGACAGAAGATCGGCCGGCTCACCGTTTTAGGGCCGGCCGGCTTCAAACGTCGGCTCGCCGCGTGGCGTTGCCTCTGCGAGTGCGGCAAAGAGACGGTGGTCGCGGGGGGCCACCTGAGGGGGCGTAGAGGGACGCGGTCGTGTGGCTGTTACGCATCGGATAGACGGCGCGAGGCAGCTACGACTCACGGCCTGTCCGGAACGCCGGAGCACGGGATCTGGACGGATATGATCCAGCGCTGCACGAACCCACGCCGCGAGTGCTTTCGCAACTACGGTGGTCGCGGAATTCGGGTTGCTGCAGAGTGGCTCGGCGAAGGCGGCTTCGAGCGTTTCTTCGCGCACGTCGGGCCGCGGTCGACGCCCGAGCACGAAATCGATCGCATCGACAACGATGGCCACTACGAGCCCGGGAATGTGCGGTGGGCGACGAGGAGCGAGCAGTCGTCCAATACACGGCGCAACCGTCGCCTGACGTTTCGCGGAGAGACGCTGACGTTAGCGGCATGGTCGCGCAGGACAGGGATCCCAGCCGCGGTCATTCGCCTACGCGTCCTCTGGGGATGGTCGATGGAGCGTGCTCTGACCGAACCGTCGCGCCCCGGCCGCCGACGTGCAGCGTTGGCCCCGCGTGGCGAGCAGCTCCCGCTGAGGCTTGCATCATGAGCGCGGAACTAGAGCGACTGCGGTCCGACAACCGCGAACTCAACGAGGGGATCACCCGTGTCCAGCGGCGCTGCAACTCGCTGCTCGAAGAGGCCCGCACCGCTCGTCGGGAGCTCGCCGAGGAGCGCGAGCTCTACACGCACGAGCTACGGCGACTGCGATTGCGGATCGATGTGCTCGAGGCCGAGCTCGCGGCGGCGAGGGGGCAGTGACGATCGCGGAGAGGTGATCGATTCAGAGATCCTCAGGCCGCAGCCCTGTCCTCTTCGCGACGCGAGCAACCATCCGCGGGCCGATCTCCTCGCTGTCGTGGAACGCGAACACGAAGTCGATCCACCCGTTGCGCTGGAGCGTCCGATGCGACCCGTTCTGACGTTTCAGGGACCACCCGATCCGCAGCAGAGCCGCCAACAGTCGCGGCGCGCGCACCGAGGGCCAAGTGCTCACTCGGCTGGGACTGCTGCCCTAAAGGAAACGCTCGGCTCGCCTACGAGTTCTCCGTGCTCGATGCGGTCCGCGATGACGCGCAAGGCGAGTGCCTCAGCCTTGGCGACCGCTTCTTCCTGCGTCCCGCCGTACGCCATAACGCCGGGGAGCTCGCCGACCTCCGCAATCCAGCGACCGTCTGTCTCTCGTTCAACTTCCACGAGGTAGCGCATGGCGCCTCCAGCTACGAACGTACCCACTGATTTCGAGACGGACAAGCTCGTGCCGGACCGTGTGCAGTATTGTTCAGGTGCGCCGCGTGGCGACGTTGCGGGCGGGGCCGGTGGCCGCGCCGGACCCTACTTCTTCTTCCCGAGCTTCGCCGTCTCCGCGTCGAGGCGCTCGCAGATCCACA
>CALKVG010000610.1 GCA_937998045.1 uncultured Myxococcales bacterium | reverse complement strand
GGTCATGACCGTGAGCGTTCTATGCTCGTCCGTCTCGTTGTGAAGCGTGACCCGCCGGACTTCGACGTCGTCCACCGCGCCGACGGCGATCTCGGTGCGAAGCGAGATGCCCTCGTCTCGATGGTGAAACTCGACCTCGTGGGAATGAAAGACTACCTCGTCGGTCGAGGCTCGAGCGCGGGTCGGTGCCGGTGTGGCCGACCAGACGCGTCCGGTGATCTCGTCGCGCGCGTAGATCCACGTTCCGTCCACGTCGCATGTTGCGTCGTAACTTCCGCGCGTGACAGCCACGCCGTTCCAGCACGTGAAGCCGGCGCCGGTGTCGGTCACCATTGTCGTGAGTCGCCCGCTTCCGAGCATTGCCACCTGCGGCCGGTCCCTATCGGGCCGCCACCCTGGATACGCCGGCGCCGCCACCGCCTGCGGTTCCCTCGGCTCTTTCGTCGGTCGCGCCAGCTCTTCGGCCACGCGCACCGATGGCAGACGCTCGCTGAGAAGCGGCGCACCGGACCGCACCAAGGCGTCCGAGTGAAATCGCTCGACCAAGATGCCGTCGTTGAGCGCGTTGTTGAGCGTCGCCAGGATCATCCCTTGGTGGTGTGCCATATAGGATCGCACGATGGCGAACTCCCTCACCGTCTCCCCGGTCGCGCGCGAGGCCTCGATCGCCCGCGTCTCGTCGTAGTCCACCGCTTCGAAGAGCCCGTACAGCCCTGTCGCGCCGATGCGCGCCAGCGCGCGCAGATTCTCCAGGACTTCTCGGGGCTTCACCGGCAAAGCAAGTACGCAGGCATACGGAGCGATCACGCGATCTTCTTCGAGGCCGCGCCGCAAGCCCAATCCGGTCACTCCGAACGACCGATACTGGTAGTTGTTCTGCCCGTCTAGCTGGGCGTATCCCGACTCCGAGACCCCCCACGGAATCCTTGCCGCTCTTCCGTGATCGATCTGCGCCACGACCGCCAGCTCTGCGCTTTGCTCGAGAAGCGTGCGCTCCTGGCTGCGCATGAAAAGAGTCGGCATCCGGTACTCGAACATCGTGCCGCCCCAGGAAAGGAGCGCGGCCTGTCCCCGGACTCGGGTGATGGGGCGCCCCAACGTGAACCAGTGCTCGGGAGGGACCTGGCTCTGCACGACCGCAAGGAAACTTGCGAGACGCGCCTCGGACGCCAGGAGATCATAATAGTGCGGGTCCGGCTGATCGGAGGTGACGTTGTAGCCTATGTGAAATAGCTTTCTCTTTGGCTCGAAGAGAAACGTGAAATCCATCCCAGCGCGCGCGGCGTCGATCCGGTCGGTGAGGGCCAGGAGCTCGTCGCGAAGAGCGTCTGGAGGCCCACGGGCATCGAGGTCGCCGTGAAGACTTCGCAACTGATGTCGGAATCGATCGAGCCACGTCCGCAGCTCCCGAAATGCCGCGACATCGGCGTCGGCGGTCGTCTGATCGAGCACCTCCAAGAGCGCCGCTTCCAGCGCAGGCACATCGGACGACGAGAGCCGGTGCGCCGCCGCAGCGCCGTCTTCGGCCCTTCGGTTCGGGCGCTCGATCACCCGCCGAATCGTTGCGACCGCCGTCGACGCTACGGCGTGAGGGATTCCCAATCGGTCGAGGCTTTCCTCGAGGAGATCGAGCGTATCGCCCAGACCCTGCCACCGTACGGGACGAACCGGCGGAGCGCCGGCGGCGTCCCTGCATCCCTTCGCCATCGTGATGAGCGACGCTGCCAGATTGCCGCTATCGACCGTCGATACGTAACGGGGCAAGAGCGGCTCAAGAGTGCGCGTGTTGTACCAATTGAGCCAGTGGCCACGATAGCGCTCGAGGCGGGCGAGCGTGTCGAGCGACAGACGCACGAGGGCCGAGAGCTCGGCGCGCCCGATGAAGCCGAGATCGTACGCGCAGAGTTCCGCGACGAGCATGAGGCCGATGTTTGTCGGAGACGTACGATGAGCCACGACGCCGCCGGGATCCTCCTGAAAGTTGTCCGGGGCGAGCCACTGATCCCCGGGATCCACGAAGGTCTCGAAGAAGAACCACGTTCGACGCGCCAGATGACGCAATAGGCGCCGGTCGACCGAATCGAGAGGTCGCTTGGAGACGTGAGCGGTGCTGCTCCACCGAGCGATCTCGGGCGAGAGGAGCCAGACGATGAGAACAGGGGCCGCGATCGGCAACGCCGCCGGACGCCACGCTCCCAGCGCCGCCCCGAGGCACGTCGTGAGCGCAACGGCAGGCCCCATTTCTCGCCAGAACACTCGCCTCGACCCGTGCGCAAAGGAGCGATCCGTGTCCGCCGCCGTGACCCACTGAAGGAGACGCTTGCGCGTGAGCGCCATGCGCACGATCGCGCGAACGATGGCGTCGCTGGCGACCCACGCCTCGTGGGGGAGAAAGACGACTCCCAGCAACCAACGGCCGAAAGCTTCTCTCCAGCGCGGTCCCGCCAGCGCCGGCGCCATAATGGCGAGCGGTATGAACAGAGGGGCCAAAGCCCACGCGGTCGTGCGATCCACAAGGAAGAGAAAAAAGAAGAGCGCGAGGAGTGAGGGAGCGAGCAGGCTCCGTCGCAGGTTGTCGACGATTTTCCAGCGATCGATCACGCTGAGACGATTCGGGAGACGCGCCGTGCCCGAAGACGCGACGCGCGGGAAAAGCCACGGAAGTAGCTGCCAATCTCCGCGGATCCAGCGGTGCATGCGGCGCGCGAAGGACAAGTACCGCTGCGGGTACTGCTCGAAGACGACGATATCGGTCGCGAGCGCCGCTCTGCCGTGAATGCCCTCGAAGAGATCGTGGCTCGCGAGAGCGTTCTCGGGGACCCGCCCCTGCACGCTGCGCATGAAAGCGTCGATCTCGTAAATCCCCTTGCCTACGTACGCTCCGGAGCCGAAGAGATCCTGGTATACGTCGGATACGGCCCGGGTATAGATGTCGAGCGCCGTATCACCGCACCATATTCTACTGAACGGCGAGGCCGAGCCATCTACCGGCCCCGCCTCGACACGTGGCTGGGCCACCGTATAGCCCGACGCAATGCGGCCTGTCCGAGGATCAAGCTGTGCGGCGTTCAGGGGATGAGCGGCGAGCCCGATGAGCCTACGAGCAGCACCGAGCGGTAGTCGGGTATCGGCGTCGAGTGTGATGACGAAGCGAACGCCTGCGAGACCGACGGGATCGCCGAAGTGGCTCTTGAAGCTCGTCGTCTCGTCGCCGCGCAGCCTGCGGTTGAACTCTTCGAGCTTGCCGCGCTTGCGCTCCCAGCCCATGAAGCACCCCTCTGCCTCGTTCCACTGCGCGTCCCGATGAAGCACGTGGAAGGGCCCGGGCGAGGCCGATGCGTACTTTGCGTTGAGCAGCCGGACGACCTCCTCGGCGTGCGCGAGGAGGTCCCGATCGTCGGGCTTCTTCGGGGAGTCGACGTGGTCGGTGAGTAGCGCGAAGGCAAGCGCGGGGTCCGGGGCCGAGAGATAGTGCTGCTCCAGCTGCGCGAAAAGGCGATCGAAGTCCTCTCGAGTCTTCACGAGAGACGGAATCACCACCGCAGTCCGGCACTCGGCGGGCACGGCTTCGCCGAAATCAAGTTTGGGAAGAAGGCGCGGGACGAGCAGCCGGGTCACGCACCAGTTGACGAACGCAACGGCGACGGAGGAAAGCGGTACGACCAGCAGTGCGCAGACGATTGCACTCGTGCCGAGTCCGAGCGCGGGCGAAGCCACGCGTGCCGCCACGCCCAACGCCAGCAGCGACGCGGCCGCGATGGTTCCGACGTATGCGAGCGTCGGATGGGTGAGAAGGGCCGCTCGCAACCGCTCGAGACCGCGGGCACGATACCCAATACACTGCTTCAGGTGCTCTCGTCCACGATCGACGAGGTAATACCCGACGTGCCCTTCTCTCGGGTCTCCCGCTCGCCTCGCCGCCAGCGCGACGGCCAGCCGCGCCACCTCCGGCTCGGCGCGCTCCGTGTCCCACGCAAGCCGCTCGACCACTTTGTGGTAGCCGTCGCGTGCCTCAAAGTCCATCCGCACGTAGGTCCCCGACGGATCGTCGCGCAGAGCCGCTTCCACGGCGCTCGTCCGCAGGAAGAAGGACTTCCAGTCGATCTCCGCGAGCAGTCGAAGTACGCGAATCGATCGCTCCACGCCGGTGGCCGGCTCGAGTTGCGCGGCGGCCGAGCTCGCACGCTGGCCCCCGAAGAAGACGTCCAGCATTTCCACGAGCGTCGCCAGCGTCGCGATTCGCAGCATTACAGGGAGGGCCCAGAGCTCCGCTATCGTCAGCGGGCCTTGGGCCTGGTAAGCTTGAACAAATGTCGATATCGTTGCTTCGTCGAAATCAAGATTCGTCGATTCGACGAGTGCGCGGGCGATGCGGAGGGCGCGAGGAAGGTGGTCGCCGCCGACATAGGGCAGACGACGGCGGAAGCCAGAAGGGATCTCCTTCTTGATTTGCCGAAGCGTGCGCGCGACAAGATAGTGGTTGTCGAGAAACCACTCTGCCGCGTTCTGATAGCGGGGATCCTCCGGTCTTGGAACCTGAAATCCCCGCGTGGCCCGCGCGATCGCCGCCGACAGTTGACCCAGGTCGACCAGGGAAACAGAGCGTGCGTGCGGGCGACCGATGGGCCGATGCGCAAAGGCGAGGGCCGCCGCTCGCTCCTCGAGGTTCAATCCCCCTCCGGCGGTCGGGCGCCGAGCGGAGCGCGCGCGACGTGATTGTGGCGGAGGGCGCGGACTGGGTCGAGATCGCGACGTGGTATGTCTTGCAAGACGAAGAGAGGCTGCTGCGCGTGCGCGAGGAGGTACGACGCGACACTGCCGAAGGCGCGCCCCTGGTTGCAAGTGCTTCCATGCGCGGTAAGGATCAACATGTCGGCCTTCTGCTGCGCCGCGACATCGAGCAAAGCTTGGCGCTCTTCAGCGCGCAGCAGAACGAGCGTCTCCACGATCGGCACCTCGTGGAGAAGGGTCGCGCCAATCCGCGACAGATAGCGCTTGGCATTCGCCTGCAGACGGGACGCGAGCGCGTGCGCAAGGTGCACGTCCTCCGGATCGGAGAGCACGGCTGTTGGCGTCGGGTCGGTCACGACGTGTACCAGGAGCACCTCGGCGCCCTCGTGGCGCGCCAGCTCTGCGACCACTGGCAGGACGCATTCGCTGCGTATCGAGCCGTCGAGCGGCACCACCAGGCGCCGGGGGGGCACTTGGGCCGAACCCGTCGGCTGCGCCAGAAGAATGGAGCCGGGAGCAAGAGCAAAGACATGTTGCGCAGTGCTTCCCAACTCGTCTCCGTCCTCGCCCCGCTCGCCACGGCGCGAGAGGATGGTCAGATCGGCGCCAATTTCCCGCGCCATAGCGACGATCTGTTCGGCCGGCGAGCCCTGAGTGAGCTCAATGATCACGGTGTCGTTCATTGGGCTTAGCGAATCTCGAGTGTGCGCCAGGTATTGTGCTGTCTCGCGCTTCGCGATCTCCCACTCGAGCGCGTCGGCTCGACTCCCTTCGCGCGCGCCGGGTGGTGAAGGCATCACGTGAAGCAACGTGATTCTCGCTCCGAATGCCTTCGCGACGAATCGCGCTTGACGCAAGCACGACTGGGAGAAGGGTGAGCGATCGAGGCAGACGAGTACACGACGCACCGGTCGGGCTCGAGCCTCCAGACACCCGCAGCTACCCGGCGAAGGCCCGGTTTCAACGACAGCGCTCATGACGCACCTCGTCGCGGAGGCCGACGCAAGAATCGCACCCGGACCGAATCTCTCCTTTTGAAGGTGTGGCCCTGGCGGGGTTGAAAATGACATTTCGCAAATTGCAAAGTGTAGTAGGCACGATACGAATTCATTCTCCTACTTGGCCGTGTTCACCACCTTCTTGGCGTCGGCGAGAAAATGCTCGAGCCCTGCCTGCGTGAGCGGATGGTTGATGAGCTGTCGAAGGACGCCGATGGGAATCGTGGCGCAGTGCGCGCCGATCATCGCCACCTGGACGACGTGAAGCGTGCTCCGGATGCTGGCTGCGAGGACCTCGGTCTGGAGGCTATAGTTCGCGTAGATCGTGACGATCTGGTCCACGAGTCCCGTGCCCTCCTGAGAGCGTGTTGAAAAACGCATTCAGCGCGCCAGTCGGCGGGTCATGAGCCCG
>CALKVG010000609.1 GCA_937998045.1 uncultured Myxococcales bacterium | reverse complement strand
GGCTCCACCTTATCCGCCGACGTCTGTGGTCCGAAGAGTGGGGTCCACTTCAATGATCCGGGGCGCCGGCGTGGGCTTCGGCGTCCAAGACATCTGGATGACCGGCTACGCGAACGGCGTCTGCGACATCACCGAGGAGGGGTGCAACGGCATCGGCAAGGTGAGCTATCTGGGGGGCCACCAGTACTCCGTCAACGTCCCCATCTCGAGGAACCCACAGACGCAGGGCGCGCGCCTCTTCCTCAACTCGCTTTACGAGGCGGGCTGCGTCACTGCGGAGGGGCAGCCGGCGATCTCGCTGCACAAGTCGGGACCTTCCGCGACGGCCACGGCGAACGTCACCTATCTCATTGCGTACACCAACGCGGGGTTCGGCGCCGCGCTCAACGCAGTCGTGACCGACGCCATTCCGCCCGGATCCGCCTTCGTTTCGGCGACGGCCGGCGGAACGTTCTCGGGCGGGACGGTGACCTGGAAGCTTGGTGACGTCGCCCGGACGTCTTCCGGCTCCATGAGCGTCACGGTCACGCTCCCGGCGAAGGGCACGTACACCAATCAGGCCAACGCCACGTTCACCGTGGGCCTCAACACCCTCACCGCGACGAGCAACAAGACGACCACGGTCTGGGGAGATTGCGGTTCCAACAGCGATTGCTCGTCGCCGAACGTGTGCGACATGACGACGTCCACGTGCGTCGCTCCCCCCGATGCGGGCGCAGACGCCGCTGCCGACGGCGGCGCGTCGGGCAGCGACGCTTCGGCCGATGCCACGACGGGCGATGGCGGCGACGACGCATCGGCCGACGCGACGACGCCGGACGCCGAGGACGGTGCGATGGCCGGCGACGACGGAGGCGATGCGACCGCAGTCGACGACGGCGGCGGTTCGGACGCGACGACGTCCGGGTCGAGCTCCGGAGCCTCCGGATCCGGCTCGACGTCGAACGGATCGAGCTCCGGCGCGAGCTCCGCGTCGGGAACGAGCTCGGGATCGAGCGCCTCCGGTTCCGGCGGTGGCTCCGCGTCAGGCTCCGTCGGCGGGTCGACGGGCAGCTCCGGGGTGGGCTCGAGCGCGACGTCCGGCGGCGCCGCGTCGTCGGGCACGGGGTCGGACGATGCTTCTTCGGACAACGCCGGAGGAGTCACGAGCGAGAGCTCCGGCTGCTCGTGCTCGCAAGCGGGAGCCCCCGCCGAAGGCACGACCGGCGTGGCGGGCGCACTCGTAGCCCTCGCCGTCGCGGCGAGCCGCCGCCGCCGCTCACGTCGCCTCTGACGTCACACACGACGCTGGTACGAGGCCTGCTCTGGAAATGCACACCCTCGGCTCTTCGAACGGAGAAACTTCGATGAATACGCAAATGGGGCGGCGCCGCCTCCCCTCGCTCCTGCTGGCAATAGGAATCAGCGTGGTCACTGCGATTGCCGCGTGCGGAGGAAGCGGAAGTACCAATGCAGGAGGAGCGGTCCCCAAGGACGGCGGCTCTCTGGCGGATGGAACCGCGAGCGGTGACGGGAATGGCTTTGGCGGGAGCAGCAGCGGCAGCTCCGGCGGGAGCAGCAGCGGGCCCGCGATGGGCGACGCGAGCTTTCCGTGCGACGGCTGCGCACCGTTCCCTTCACAGGGCGCTCCCGCCTGCGATCCCATGACGCTGGGGCCATCCACGCTCGTATATCCGCCCGACGGAGTGCTGTTGCCTCCGAACATGAACGTCCTCGAAGTGCAATGGGTGCCTCCGAGCGGAGCGACGCTCTTCGAAGTGGACTTTCAGAACGCGTTGACCGACGTCCGCGTCGAGACCGCCTGCAATGCGATAACGACCGTACGTGGAACGGCGAACGTGGGCTGCGGCCTGACGCTGTCGCAGCAGCAGTGGAACGACATCGCCGACACGAACCGCGACGGCGATCCGGTCAAGGTCGTCGTTCGCGCGACGTCCGCCGGCGGCCAGTGCGTCACCTCGTCTCCGCAGAGCGTCAGCGTCTCCTTCGCGAAGGACGACCTCACCGGCGGCATCTACTACTGGCAGTCGGCGACGTTCGGCGGCACCGCCGGCAAGACCGGAGGCATCTACTTTCACGACTTCGGGACGTTCGACCCCACACCGACGCCCTTTTACACGTCGGGCAGCACCGGGACCTGCGTCGGCTGCCACACGCTCTCGAAGGACGGCGTGCGGATGTCCCTCATGACCGACGACCCCGACGCCGATGACGAGTACGGCGACGTGAAGACGCACGTGATGGACGTCGCGAGCCGCACGGTCGTCGGTGGCCAGAACGTCGGCCCGGGGTTCCAGACGTTCACGCACGATCACAAGATGATGATCGCCAGCACCTTCAAGCCGATGGGCATGCCCGCCCCGGGCGGCATGATGACTCCGGATAGCTCGTTTGCCGTGTGGAACGGCGACGGTACGACCAGAGTCGCCACCGACGCGCTGCCCAACGCGATGCACGGCACGCAGCCGAACCTCTCCTGGGACGATCGAACCCTCGTCTTCGTCGCTCCCGCGACCGGGACGATCAGCATGGCGGGCGACCACCATTTCACCGGGGGCTCGCTCTGGTCGGCGAGCTTCGACGCGTCCTCCGGGGCGCTCGGCAACTACGCCGCTTTCCTCAAGTCGGACGGCACGCAGAACTTTTACTACCCGGACCAGTCGGTGGACGGAAACTGGGTCGTCTTCAACGAAAACGACGACGCGACCGCCGCCAACAACGACGGGGACTGCTTCTACAGCCGCAAGGCACGCGTGAAGGTGATGCACTTCCCGACGCAGGCCGGGGACCAGCCGATCGACCTGGGCAATTTGAACGTTGCCGACGGCCTCTCGAACTCGTGGCCTCGGTGGAGCCCGGCGCCCACGAGCTACAAGGGAAAGAAGATCCTCTGGGTCACGTTCTCCTCGAATCGAGACTACGGCTTGCACCTCAAGAACACCCTCGCCGGCTACCCGACGGGTGGCGCAGGCTTCGACAACTACTACCCGCCGGAATCGCCGATGTACGACCAGCCGCAGCCGACGAGCAAACAGGGGGTCACCTTCGACAACTACGCCTCGCCGCAGATCTGGATGGCGGCGGTCGTGATCGACCCCGACCGGACGCTGGACGCGCAAGACCGCTCCTACCCCGCCTTCTGGCTGCCGTTTCAGGACGTCACCGCCCACAACCACTCTGCCCAGTGGGTGGCGCAGGTCGTCGGACCGCCGGGAGGCGGCGGCGGCGGCGACGGAGGCTCCGGGTCCGGTACCGATGCCGGCGGCTGCGGCGAACTGAACGCCGCCTGCGGGAGCGCCGGCGGGACGTGCTGCACCGACGTCGTGTGCTGCCCGGGCGCTTCGACACCGACCTGTCAGTTCACCTGCGTCCAGTAACACGCACGAATGCCACAATTCGCTGCTCGCTCGTGGACTTCTGCCACAGGCTCGGAGCGCCCGTCGAATCGGCAACACGCGGACACCGCGCGCTCCGGGAGCGGTGAGCAATGCGCGCGCCAGCCCGGAATGCCGAGACGGCTCCGGGCATGCGCAGTGCTTGTCGCCCGTGTCCTGCGCCTGCGGCACGGTGCCGAGCGCATCGGATGGGATGAGCAGCGCTCGGCGGCGAAAGCGGACGGACCGGCCAGGAGAAGGCAGCGGCCCCCGTCCGGCGTTCGCAGCCGAGCCCACCACCTCCGAGCGGATCCGGGCGCTCCAGGCGATGGGAGCGAGCCTCGATCTGGCCCTTCACGAAGCGCGCACCCTCGCCGGAGCCAAGAGGGCGCGGGAAGATGCTCGCCGTGCGGCGCTCCGCCAGATGGTCCTCGTGGTCGACGACCTCGCCGACGTGCGCGAGCTCTACCGGATTGCGCTGCGCTTCGCCGGCTTTCAAGTCGAAGAGGCCTGCGACGGCTTCGAGGCTCTCGAGAAGGCCGTAGCGCTCAAGCCCGACGGGATTGTCCTCGATTTCGCGATGCCTCGCATGGACGGCGGGGAGACCGTACGGCGGCTCGCGGCCGACCCGCGAACGCGCGCGATACCCATCGTGATGATCTCGGCGTATGCCGAGCGTGTCCCCCAGGACGTGCGAGTCGGGTGTGCGGCCTTCGTCGAGAAGCCGTGCAGCCCGGACGATCTTTTCGGCGTCATCCATCGCGTCATTCCGCCGGCTCACGTCGCGCCGTGACGCGCCTCCTTTGGCGCTACACTGAGTGAGCGTGCAATCGGCTACCGACCGCGAGGCCGTCGAGCGCGTGGGCGCCGTGCTCAACGACAAATGGACGCTCGAGCGTCTGCTCGGCGTGGGAGGGATGGCCGCGGTCTACGCCGGCTGTCACCGAAATGGCGCGCGCGCGGCGGTCAAGGTGCTCCACCGAGACCTGTCGCGTTACCGGGAGGTACGCGAGCGTTTTCAGCGAGAGGGGTACGCGGCGAACAAGGTGGGCCACCCCGGCGTCGTGAAGGTGCTCGACGACGACGTCATTTCGAGCGGCCCCGACGCGGGCACCGCGTACCTCGTGATGGAGTTGCTGGACGGCGAGTCGCTCCAGGATCGGCTCGAACGAGGGCACCCCGTCGGTGAACGTGACTTCCTCCACATCGCGGACGAGGTGCTCGCCGTCCTCGAGGCTGCGCAAGAGGCAGGGGTCGTGCACAGGGATCTCAAACCGGAGAACCTGTTCTTCGCCCGCGACGATGGAAGCCCGGACAAGGTTCGCGTGAAGGTCCTCGATTTCGGGCTCGCCCGCCTGCTCTCGGGGCAATCGATCACGACGTACGGCCTCGCGCTGGGGACCCCGTCGTTCATGTCGCCGGAGCAAGCGGCCGGTCGACTCGACGAGATCGACATTCGGACCGACCTCTTCGCGCTAGCGGCCACGGGATTCCGACTGCGAACGGGCCGGCGCATTCACGATGGCGACGACCCCGTGGATCTCGTCACGAAGATGGCGCGGCTCCCGGCTCCTCCGATCCGCACGCTGGCGCCCGATGCGAGCGACCCCTTCGCTCGCGTCATTGATCGGGCCCTCGAGTTCCGGCGCGAAGATCGGTACGAGAGCGCGACGGCCATGCGAAAGGACGTGCGCCGCGCCATCTCCGAGCTCGACGGCGCGCAGCACGAACGGCGTGTCTCGCGCGCGCCGCCGCCGAGTCCCCCACCCCGTCGGCAGGCACCGACGCTCCCGAGGACAAAGGATCCGGAGCCCACCATCGAACTCAGCGAACGCGACCTCGTTCCCCCGCGCACCTACGGTCTCGACGAGTCGATCCGGATCCCGAAGAACCATTCGGTCCTGCCGTGGATGGCGTTGATCCTCGCCGGCGGGATCGGCGTCGCGCTGTGGCGCGACCCGACGCATGGAACGCAACTCCTCGAGCGCGCGCGGATGTGGGGGAGCTCGCTGCTCTCTTCTCCTTCGTCGACTCCGTCTGCAGGCACCCTCACGGCAACGCCGGAGACCCCGGCCGATGCACCCGCCGATGCGGGAGCGGCGCGCCCCGCCGGCGGCGGCGCCCTGCGATCGTCGTCCTCGGCGTCGCCGTCCAGCTCACCACCGCGAGCAGCGCCGGCGAGGGTCGGACCGGGGAGCGTTCAAAACCTGCGGACGCGGCACTGATCGCCGCCCCTGCAGCGCGCTCAACGCGGCGTGTCCGTAGCGTGTTTCGGGCCGATCGCGGCGACCACGCGGGCGAAGAGCGGACGGACCCGAACGGCGAGAGGCCGCAGCTGCTCGCGCCGAACGAACCCGACGGCGGCTGCCGTTGCGACCACGGCGAGCAGCAGAAGCCACGCACGCGCACGGCGGCGGGGCACGCCTGCGGGGACGAGAGACGGCTCGTCGGCGCTAGCATGGAGCTCGGAGAGATCGACCGCGATGCTGGGATCCCGCGACGGCGCGGCCACGGGCAGTGGCGCGGCCACGGGCGACGGCGCGGCCACGGGCAGCGGCGCGGCCACGGGCAGCGGCGCGGCCACGGGCAGCGGCGCGTCCGGGGCAGGGGCCGGCAGATCCCAGCCTTCGGGTGGCGGCTCCCGTACCGACGGTTCTCTGCCCGGCGGCTGCACGATCGAAGGTCCCCTCGCGGGAGCCACTCCGAGGACGGTTCTCTCGCGTGTGGGTGCCAGGACGACGACGGGAGCGGGCAAGGCGGGCGCCTGCGAGGTCCCGACGCCGAGCACGGTCGGCTCGCGCGAAGGCCCCCGAGCGCTGCCGACGCCCGGATCTGTGCGGTCGCGTTCTCCGGACATCCTGTCAGCGTAGCCTCCCGGCCACGCCCGTCTACCGGCTCCGGCATCGGGTGCGCGCGGGTGCGCGCCAAGGCCCTGCCGCTCGGTTAGGCTTGCTTTCGCGATGCAGACCTACGACGGCGGGTGCCACTGTGGGCGCGTGCGGTTCCGCGTGCGAGACGACCTTTCTCGCGTCACCGAATGCAATTGCTCGATCTGTACGAAGAAGGGCTTCTTGCATCTCATCGTGCCGCGCGATCGTTTCGAGCTCCTCTCCGGCGAGGGAGAGCTCACGTCGTACCGGTTCAACACCGGCGTCGCCGAGCACCTCTTTTGTCGCACGTGCGGTGTTCATAGCTTCTACGTCCCGCGATCCGACCCGGACAAGATGGACGTGAACGTGCGCTGCCTCGACCTCGGCGCGGTCGACCTCGGAAGCCTCACGGTGAAACACTTCGACGGCCGCAACTGGGAAGACGCGATCCGCGATCCCGTCCCCTGGCGAGCATGATGGTGCGCCGGGCAGTGCGCATGGGTTCCTGCGGCGCGCTCGCGGTCGCGGCGAGTTTCGCCGCGTGTTTCGGCGGAGGCTGCGGCGCACCTTCGCATCGCGCGGGGAAGGCGGACGCTTCGTCGCCCGACGACGCGTCTTCCGCGGGATCGTCGGACGGCAGTCGGCGCGACGGCGGCGGCCCGGACGCACGCGCGGATGCCGCTGCGGTCGGGCTGGACGGCGCGCTCGCAACGGACGCCACCGACTCGACCTTGCCCGTCGCGGACGCGAGCGACGCGACCGCGCCGGCCGAGGACGCGCCGGAGGGCTCGGAAGCAGCGGATGGCGGGAGCTCCGTCGTGATCACCGACGCGAGCTGCCCTGTCGAGATCGACCATCTCCCCTTGCTTCCCGCGACTCACGTGGCCATCGGCAGCTCGATCCAGTGGAACTCGAACCCGCCCTCCAGCGGACCGCACTACCCGATCTGGGCTGCCTACCAGGCGTATGCGACACCCGTCCCACGCGGCTACTACGTCCACGACCTCGAACACGGGGCAATCGTCTTTCTCTACAACTGCGGAGACGCCGGCTGCCCAGACGTGGTCGCGGCGTTGCAGTCCGCATCCGACGCCATTCCCGACGATCCGTTGTGCACGTCGCTCGGCGAGGGCGTGCGCGTCCGCACGGTGATCACGCCGGACCCGCTCATCGACGTCCCGGTGGCGGCGGCCGCGTGGGGCTGGGTGTACAAGGCGCAGTGCGCGGACCTGCCAACCCTGCGCGACTTTGCCATGCAGCACTACGGGCAGGGGCCGGAGATGCTCTGCAACAACGGACAGGCGCAGTTCTGAGCGTCGCGTCAGCGGCGCGATCCGACCGCGGCGGCCCTCCCCCGCAGGACCTGGCACCGCGTGCAGAACGCCGTCGTGCGCCCGCCGAGGACGACCCGTGCGATGGGCTCACCGCACCGCGGGCACGGCTGACCGCTGCGCCCGTAGACGGCGACGTCGTCCTCCCAGTCGTCGTCCCTCGCGGCGGCGCGCACGGAGAGCTCGCGCCGAAGCTCGGCGGAGAGGCCACGGGCGACCTGGGCGACTTCGGCTCGCGAGAGAGCGGCGCTTCGGGACCGCGGATCGATGCGCGCCCGCCAGAGGGCCTCGGTCGCCAGGATGTTGCCGATACCCGCGAGGATGGATTGGTCCATCAGCGCCTCCTTCACCGCGCGCCGACTTCGCGCCAGTGCGGCGGCGAGTCGTGGAACGTCGATGCCATCGACGAGCGGATCCGGTCCGAGAGACTGCCACTCCCTAAGGTCGTCGCGAGCGGGGATAAGGCGGCCGAAGCGCCGGGAGTCGACGTAGCGAAAGCTCCGCGACCTGCGCTCACCCGTTGCGACGTCGATGCGCGCCCGCTCCGACCTTTGCTCCGGACTGGCGCGGTCGCATTCGATCCACCAGCCGGTCATTCCGAGATGGGAGAAAAGACGCCCGCCGTCGTCGAGGAGCAGGCGAAGCCACTTGCCGCGCCGGTCCACGGAACGAACGGTGCGGCCTACGAGCGCCCGTCCGAAGGCGCGCGGGGAACCCGGCCGCAAGACGTAGCGATCGGCGGCGCGGGCCGAGACGATCGTCCTTCCGCGGAGTCCGGCCTCCAGGCGGCGCCTCACGGCCTCCACGTCGGGCAGCTCAGGCATCCTGCATTCGGCTGCTCAGCTCTCGGGGGGAGGCCACTTGGAGGGAGTGCTTAGCGCTTCTCGCACCTTGGCCATGAGCGCCGGCGGCGTGAACGGCTTCGGGAGAAAACCGCCGAACTCGACCTCACCCTGATGGACCGCCGTGTCGCCGGTGTAGCCCGACATGAAGAGGACGCGCATTTCGGGACGCAACGGGCGCAGTCGGTCGGCGAGCAGGCGACCGCTCATCCTGGGGAGGATCACGTCCGTGAGAAGAAGGTGGATCTTCGCAGGGTGCTGCTCGCAAATGACGATTGCGTCGCCGGGGCTCGCGGCTTCGAGGACGTGGTAGCCGTGACGCTTCAGGATCTCGTGCGCGACGGCGCGGACCTGCTCGTCGTCTTCCACGAGCAGGATCGTCTCCGATCCGCCCGGCACCGAGATCGACGGCGGCGAGCTCGCCGTTTTTGCCGACTCTTCCGATTTCGGAAAGTAAATCTTGAACGTCGAACCGCGATTGGGCTCGCTCTCGGCCCAGATATGTCCATCGCTCTGCGCGACGATCCCGAATACCGTCGAGAGCCCCAGGCCCGTCCCCTTGCCTTGATCTTTGGTCGTGAAGAACGGCTCGAAGATCCGCGCCTGCGTCTCCTTGTCCATTCCGATGCCCGAGTCGGTCACCGCGAGCATCACGTAAGAGCCGGGCTTCACTCCCAGGCGCTCCCGGGCGTCTTGCCCGGTCAGCTCGGTGTTCTTCGTCTCCACGACGAGCTTGCCGCCGGTCGGCATTGCGTCCCGCGCATTCACGGCGAGGTTCATGATGACCTGCTCGATTTGACCCGCGTCGGCCTTCACGCTCCACAACGAGGGCTGCCCCGCGACCGACAACTCGATGTCGGCCCCGAGCAGACGCCTGAGCATCGCTTCCAGTCCCTGCACCACCCGATTGAGATCGAGCGCCCTCCGCTGCATCACCTGACGGCGGCTGAAAGCGAGGAGCTGGCGGGTCAGGTTCGTGGCGCGGAGACCTGCCTTACGGATCTCCTCCAGGTCGGGCCGCAGCGGATCGCCGGACGGGAGGTCGGACAGCAGGATCTCCGTGTAGCTCAGGATGACCGAGAGCATGTTGTTGAAGTCGTGGGCTACGCCTCCCGCCAGGCGACCGACGGCCTCCATTTTCTGCGCCTGGCGTAGCTGCTCCTCGGTGCTGCGCAGCTCTTGCTCGGCGAGCCTGCGCGCCGCGGACTCGCGGAGCTCGCGCTCTACGGCCGGGACGAGACGCGTCAACCTTCCCTTGAGCACGAAGTCCCGTGCCCCGGCGCGCAACGCCTCTATGGCGGTCTCTTCGCCGACCGTCCCGGACACGATGATGACCGGCAAGTCGGGCGCCATCTCGCGCGCGATGGCGAGCGCCCCGAGCACCCCGAACCCGGGCATCGACCAGTCCGTGATGATGATGTCCCACCCTTCTCGGCTCAACACCCGCCGCAAGTCGTCTGCCCGGTCGACCCGCTCGGAGACGACCTCGAAACCCCCGCGGGTCAGCGCGCGCACGGTGAGGGCCGCGTCCTCCTCGGCGTCTTCGACGATCAGGACCCGCAGGAGTTTGTTCATGATTCCTTCGCGTGGCCAGCGCATTCGCGTGTGCCCCCCAGCCGAAGGCGCGCCCTGCCCCCCCTC
>CALKVG010000608.1 GCA_937998045.1 uncultured Myxococcales bacterium | reverse complement strand
CCCATGACCCCTCACCTCAATACCGCTCCCGGGCCCGCAAGATCCTCGCGGCCGCGTACGCGGCTCCAAAGCCGTTGTCGATGTTGCAAACGACCACTCCCGACGCGCAGCTCGTCAGCATCGCGGCCATCGCCGTCAGCCCGCCGAAGCTCACGCCGTATCCAATCGACGTCGGCACCGCGATGACCGGCCCGCGAGCGATCCCGCCCACCACGCTCGGCAAGGCCCCCTCCATACCGGCCACGACGATCGCCACGCTCGCGCGCTCGAACACGTCCCGCCGATGCAGCAGGCGGTGCAGCCCGGCGACTCCCACGTCGTAGACGCGCTCGGTCGCGACGCCGAGCATGCGGAGGGTCTCGGCGCACTCCTCGGCCACGGGGAGGTCCCCGGTTCCTGCCGTGACGACCGCGACCGGGTGCGCGCCGAGCTGGGGAATCGGGCTCTGTTCCAGGGTCGCGGTCCGGGCCAGGGGGGTGTACTTCAGCTCGGGAACGGCCGCGCAGACCTCCCGTGCGCTCTCGGCCGACAACCGCGTGACGAGCACGTTTTGCCCTGCCCGCATCAACTCGCGGGCGATGCCGACGATCTGCGCGGGGGTCTTCCCCTCGCCGAAGATGACCTCGGGCACTCCCTGCCGGAGCGCGCGGTGGTGATCGACCGATGCGTAGCCGAGATCGGCGAACGGCAGGTCCTTCAGCTCCGTGAGCGCAGCCTCGACGCTGGTCGCGCCCCGCTTCACGCCCTCCAGGAGCTCCCGTACCCGCTTGGGATCCATCGCGGTGCACCTTAGCATTGGTGCGATGCCCATCCCGTTCGCCCCGCTGGTCGGCCTCGCCCTCGGCGCCGCCCTCGCGTGGATCGCGGCCCCGGAGCTTTCGCGCAACGACGGCCCCATTCCGCTGTCGCGGCCGTTCGCCGTCGTCGCGGCGTTCGCGTCGTTCGTGTGGTTGCCGGTCGTCGCGTACTTCGTCGCGTTCCACGGCGACTGGGCCTACCTCTACGTCATCCCTTCGCAGCGCGTCCCGAGCGCCATCGACCTCGGCCTCGTCCTTCTGGCCGCCGCCGCGGTCGTCGGCGGCTTCTGCCTCGCCGTCCCTACGGTCCGCAAACGCCGGTTCGGCCCCGTCATTTCGCTCATCGTCGTCCCAGCCAGCGTCTCGATCGCGACGCTGGTCGTCGCGGCGCGTCGGCTCGGCGTGAGCGGAACGTACGCGCAATTCCACGGAGATTTCGGCACCGAGCCGATCGCGGCGAGCACGCTGGGTCGGGGCGTCCTCTTCATGGGAATCGTCATGGTCCTCGCCCTGGCCTGGACGGTGCGCGCGCTATTGCGCATGACCGCGCCGGTTTGACTCGGCGCTCCATTCTGCGCGCTGCCTGAGCCGTTGGGCGGAGCGTCCGGTAACGATCTTTGCCTCAGCCATTCGGGAGGCCATTCCCGTCGCGGGACCTCCTGCTACCATCGCGGCATGTGGGTTAGAGGCGCGGCGATCCGGCCGGTGCCCAGGTACGCTGTCGTCGCGAGGACCACGCTCGATCAAATCGAGTGCGAGCTCGCCGACGACTCGCCGCGCGCGCAATCGGACCTCGATGGAGCCTTCGCGCGCTTCGAATCGACGCAGCCGCACCTCGCCGAAGCCGTGTCGCAAGTCCTCTCGCGACCGCTGCACGAGACGGCGCTCGCCCTCGGGTATTTCCTCTCCATCGCGATCTGGCTCGCCTTCGAGCGTACGTTCGGTGAGGCGCGCCTTCGTCAGGTCTCCTGCGACGCGCTCAGCGCCACCGATCAGGCCATCAACCTCGAGGAGGAGCTCCGCACGGCGCACGCCGGCGAGCGGTTCGACCTGGACGACGTCGTCTCGATCGAGCAGCCCAACGTCCTCAAGTTCGTACATGAGCACGTCGACGCCGCCTTCGACCCCGCGGCCGCCCGTGCCTCCTGGCAGGAGTCGCGCGGCATCGACGTCGACGACGTCCGGGCCGTACACCGCGCCATCGTGCTGCTCACGCTGTGCCTGTCGCACGCGGTGCTGCCGGTCAACGGCGCCTCGCGCGGCAACGCCGAATTGATGGCATAAAGCCCTGCATGCAGACCGAAGCCGTCGTGCTGCGGGCCCACGGCGGGCCCGAGGTCCTCGTCCGCGAAACCATCGACCTCCCCGACCCCGGTCCCCGCGAGGTCCGCGTGCGCGTCCGCGCGGTCGCCGTAAACCACCTCGATCTCTGGGTTCGCCGGGGGCTGCCGAACCTGAAGCTCGAATACCCGCACCGCCTCGGAGCCGACATCGTCGGCGAAGTCGAGGCCCTCGGCCCGGGAGCGCGGGGCGCGCGCGTCGGAGACCGCGTCGTCGTGGCCCCCGCCCTGTCGTGCGGTATCTGCGAGAAGTGCCTCTCCGGTCGCGACAACTTGTGCCGCCAGTACGCCATTCTGGGCGAGCACACCCAGGGCGGGTACGCGCGCCACGTCGTCGTCCCGGACGCCAACCTCCTGCCGTATCCCGGCGACCTCCCCTTCACCCAGGTGGCCGCCGTCCCGCTCGTCTTCTTGACGGCCTGGCAGATGGTCGTCACCAAGGGCCAGACTCGACCCGGGCAGACGGTCCTCGTGCAGGCCGCCGGAAGCGGCGTATCGAGCGCCGCCATCCAGATCGCCAAGCTCTACGGTGCCCGCGTCATCGCGACGACCGGCAGCGACGCGAAGGCCGAGCGGGCGCGCGCCCTCGGCGCCGATCACGTCGTTCACTACGGCAAAGACGACTTCGTCGCCGAGGTGAAGCGCCTGACCGAAAAGCGCGGAGCCGACCTCGTGGTGGAGCACGTCGGCGGCGACGTCATGGTCAAGAGCGTCCTCGCGACCGCCAGCGGCGGGCGAATCGTCACCTGCGGCGCCACCGCCGGCTTCGACCCGAAGATCGACCTGCGCCACGTCTTCTTCCGTCAGATCGAGATCCTCGGCTCCACCATGGGCCCGCGAGGATCGCTCTTCGGCATCCTCGATCTCGTCAAAGACGGGCGCTTGCGTCCCGTCGTCGACCGCGCCCTCCCCCTCTGGCAGGCCCAGGAGGCTCACCGCGTCCTCGAGTCGCGCCAGGCCTTCGGCAAGGTCGTCCTCGACCCCGACGCGTAGAGAGGGACCCCCATGCTCTCGTTGCCGCGCGCAGCGCGCAGCTCGGCGATCGTCGCTTCGGCGGGCATCGCGCTCGTCGGCGCCGTCGCCGGCGCCGTCCGCCTGCTTCCGTGGCTCCTCGACCCGGCGGTCCCCTGGCGCGTCGCCGCGCCCTTCGCGCGCGGACTCACGGCCGTCGCGCTCGAGGCTGCGCTCTTCATCGGCTGGCCCATCGGCTGGGCCGTCGCGTGCTTCCGGTTCGTCGAGAGCGGCGAGGCGCGCGTCCTCCTCACGCTCGGAGAACGGCCCGAGCAGACCGTCCACCGGCTCACGAAGCAGGGCGCCGTCTTCGCGCTGGCCCTCGCCGCCGTGGCGCTCGTCTACGGAAGCGACGCGAACGCACCCGGCCGCGTCGTCACGGAGCTCATCGCCCAGGCGCGCGTCGCCTGCGCGGCCTCTCGCGCGCCCTCCACGTATTCGGTCCCGTTTACGGGGCTCACGTGGCTCTGCGCGCCCGACCGCGAGCCTCGCCTCGTCGGGACCGCGCCCGGAGGCCTCTCCGGCGCCCTGGTCACGGCGCGCAGCGCGCGCATCGCGGGGGACTTCCGCGCCCTCGAGCTCGACGACGCCCGCGTCCTCCTCGGCGGATCCTCGCCGGTGTCGCTGCACGTCGCGGCCCTCGCGATGCACGGCATGGCGCCCTGGGCGCGAGCCTCGACCCTTCCGGCGGCGCTGCGCGCGCCGCTCCTTGCCGTGGCCGCATGGGCCAGCGCCTCCATCGCCGCGTACGCCGCCCTCCGCCGCGCCGCGCAAACGCGCCTCGGCGTCCTCGTTCTCGGCGCGGTGGGTCCCGTGTGCGCCCTTGGCCTCCTCCGGCTCCTCGAGCGCGCCGGCACGGGTTGGGCCCTCTTCCTCCTCGTTCCGCTGGCAGCGTGCGGCGTGGCTGCCGGATGCGCGGGCGTCCTCTCGCGCTTGCGGCACACAGGTCGCGCTGCTAGCAAGTGGATAAGGCTGTAGAGGCAGAGCCCTCTAGTGCCAGAGGACCAGAGGAACCATGGGCAACATCGGCGTTACGGAGGTCCTGCTCATCGCGCTCGTCGCGCTGCTCCTTTTCGGC
This sequence comes from uncultured Myxococcales bacterium, assembly GCA_937998045.1. GTDB lineage: Bacteria > Myxococcota_A > Polyangia > Polyangiales > Polyangiaceae > Palsa-1150. The sequence continues at coordinate 969 of CALKVG010000608.1, read as the reverse complement.
GCGGGACGTATCGCCGACATCGGCAAGGGCCTGGGTCAGGGGATCAAGAACTTCAAGCAGGGCATCAAAGAAGCCAACGAGATCGACACGGATGCCAAGGACGACTCCCCCAAGGACGAGAAAGAGGCCAAGCCCAAGGAGGCCTGAGGCTCCCGCGGGTCGACCCGGCCGATTGCCTGGCTGGTCGCTCCTCTATTATCTCCAGTGCAGCAAATATTCGGCGCGCCCGCCCTCCAGGTCGAGGGCCTGCGGACGAACCGATGGCCGACGCGCCACGACGAAGCGAATGGCCGTCGCCAGGTGCTGCGCGATGCCCAGCCGAAGGTAACGGCTGCGGACGAGCGGGAAGCCCGCCAGGACGACGCGCGCGTCGGTCGGCCCCGCTTGGCGAATCGCGAGGGCGCCGCCCACAAACAGGCGGCTCCAGATCTTTCCGGACATCGGCGCGACCGACCACGGCGTGATGCCGCTCGACCGGACCATCTTCGAGAGAGTGGAGAGGAAAATCCCGTGCAGCTTCTCGGCTGCCGAAGACGTGAGCGTCGCTACCTGGCTGTCCGAGAGGTTGAGGCGATCGATCGCCGCGTAGTGTTCCTCCGCCAGCGCCAGCGGCTGCCACGATCCCACGAGCACGCTCTCGAGCTCCGCGCGGGCTTGCGCCGAGAGGAGCGCTTCGTAGTCGGCGAAGCGGCCTGCTTCGCGGATCTGCTCGCGCGACGCGAGGAGCATCGTGCCTCGGACGTAAGTGACGGGGGCCAGCGTTTCCGGGGCGGGGAGCGGCAAGGGCCAGTGGGAGCCATCGCGCCCGCCGCGCGCACTCGGAGCAACGCTGCCGCTCGGGCGGATGCTCCCGCGCGGGGGAGCGCTTCCGCTCGGGGGGATGCTTCCGCTCGGGGGAGCGCTTCCGCGGGGGGGAACGCTTCCGCTTTGAGGAGGCTTCGACGCCGGAGGGGGCTTCGATTCCAATAC
>CALKVG010000607.1 GCA_937998045.1 uncultured Myxococcales bacterium | reverse complement strand
GCGTCGATCGCGGTGTCCGGGACGGTGCGGGCACATAACCGCGGCGGCAACAGAAGGAGGATTCTGTGCCCGGGCACAGAATCCTCCAGTGGGTCGAGGAGCATCCGAACGAGCTCCTCGCCGCCATAGAGGACCGCACGGAAGAAGTCATACGCGATCTGGAGCGACAAGAGCGCGACGCACGGCGGGCGCTGAAGCGTCCCATTCCGCGGGAGACCTACGACGTGCCGTTCTGACCAACCAGCTCAGCGGTAGCCCCGTGCGAGGAGGTACTTCGCGCCGGCCTCGAACGCCTCGGGCCCCGGTTGGACGAATCCGAAGGCATCTGCAAGGCGACCGATCACGTTGAATGCAAAGCAGACGGCGAGGGCGTCTTCGATCTGCTCGGGGGAGACGCCGGCCGCAAGGACCGCTCGCATGTCCTCTGGGGCCACGGTTTGCTCGCGCGTCACCTTGCGTAGCAAGCGCAAGGTCGCGCGGAGGGGCTCCTCGATGGGCGCCGTCTCGAGGTCGGAGAGCACGGCGGAGACTCTCGCGGCGTCGCGATACGCTCCGCTCGCCACCGCGGCGTGTGCCTGCGTGCACCATGTGCACTCGTTCGTCTTCGCGACGAGCGCCGCCATCAGCTCGCGGTCGCCCACGGACCATGCCGACGGCCCCCGCATCGCTCCGTGCGTCACCCGCGACATGGGCCCGCCGTAGAAGTCAGCGCGGTATTTGACGAGCTTGATGACGTCCAGCACCGGCTGACCCGAGAAGACGCGAATGAGCGCGAAGAGGGCCTTCGTCGCGAACCCATGCCCGCTATCAAGAATCGCGAGCCGCATGGCCGTCCTTCCCGTTCGCAATATCGAGGGCCACGAGCGCCGCGTCGTACTGCCGCGATGCCTGGCCGACTGCCGCGCAGACCACGAGCTCGAAGATCTCGTCCTCCCGCACGCCGGAGCTGCGAACGGAGGCCACGTCCTCGTCGGTGATGCGATGGGCGTACTTTGCGACCTTGTCGATCAACGTGCGAAGCGGCTCCGGAAGCCCGGCGCCGTCGAAGGCCGCACGGCGCTGGGCGCGCGATGCCTCGCCTCGTTCTTCCAGTATCCTCGCCACGAGTGCTCTACGCGCCTGTGTGATGTCCGACATCTCGCCCTCCAGCTTGCGTCTCTTTAGCGAGCATCCTCGTTCAGCCGCTGCTCGATGAATCGACGCACCTGCTCGTTCTGCGCGAGCGGTAGCGCCCGGCGGTAGCACTCCCTCGACTCGTCGCGGCGGCCGAGCCGACGGAGCATGTCGGCGCGAGCGAGGTGAAAGGGCGCGTACCGCTCCAGGGAGGCCGTGGCCTCGATGCGCGCAAGGAGCTCCAGACCCTCGGCGGCGGTCGTCGCGAACGAGAGCGCTACGGCGCGATTCAGCTCGATGACGGGCGTACGCTGATGGCGAAGCAGCTGCTCGTAGAGGACCGCGATCTGCCGCCAGTCCGTCTGCGCCGCCGTAGACGCTTCGGCATGCACGGCCGCGATCGCGCTCTGGATCTGATATGGGCCCGGACGCCCCATGCGTAGCGCCTGCTCGACGAGCCGAATGCCCTCCTCGATGAGCGCGCGGTTCCAGCGGGTGCGATCCTGCTCCTCGAGCAGTACCAGGTCGCCGGCGTCAGTGGTGCGCGCCTCACGCCGCGAATCGTGGAGCAGCATGAGCGCCAGCAGGCCGAGGGGCTCGGGCTCCCCGGGGAGTAGCTCGCACAGGCTGCGTGCGAGGCGAAGCGCCTCATCGACGAGGTCACCGCGGACGAGCGGCCCGCGCGCGGACGCGAGATATCCCTCGTTGAACACGAGGTACAGGACGCTGAGCACCGCGTCCAGGCGAGGTGGCAGCGACTCGCGCTCGGGGACCTCGTAGGGGATGCGGGCGCGCGCGATCTTCTGCTTCGCACGGGTCACACGCTGGGCGATCGCGTCTTCGTTGACGAGAAACGCGCGCGCGATCTCCGCGAGGCTCAGGCCCCCGAGGGTGCGCAACGTCAACGCGACCTGTGCCTCCTGCGACAGGGCGGGATGGCAGCAGGTGAACATGAGGCGCAGCTGGTCATCGGGTACCGGCGAGACCTCGATGTCGTCTCGCCAGCCGTACGCCCCTCGCTCGAGGCGGATCGACAGCGCCAGCTCGCTCGTCTTGGCTTCCACGATGCGCAGGTGCCTCAGCCGGTCGAGCGCCTTGCGCCGGGCTGTCGTGGCGAGCCACGCGCCGGGCGACGCCGGCTGGCCGTCCGTGGACCAGGTCTCGATGGCCGCAGTGAATGCGTCCTGAAGCGCGTCCTCGGCGAGCTGGAAGTCGCCCAGGATCCGGATCAGGGTGGCCAGCACGGGGCCGGACTCGGTGCGGAAGATGCGGTCGAGCGTTCGTGCCGTCTGGCTCACGAGGCCCCCTGCACCTACATCTCCGGGACGTTCATGAGCGGCCGGATCTCGATCGAACCCGCGCGGGCGTCGGGGATCTTCGAGGCCCAGGCGATCGCCTCGTTCAGGTCCTTCACGTCGACGACGTAGATGCCGCCGAGCTGCTCCTTGGTGTCCGCGAACGGGCCGTCGGTGGGGATGGTCTTGCCGTTCCGCACGCGGATCGTCGTGGCCGTGGATGTGGGGTCGAGCGGCTCACACGACAGCATCTTGCCCGACTTTTTGAGCTCCACCGTGTAGGTCCAGTACTCGTCGTAGATGCGCTTCTGCTCCTCCGCCGACTTCCCGGCCCAGTCTTTTTCGGCAGCGTAGATCAAGAGGGCGTACTTCATCGGATCCGGCTCCTTTCACTGATCCGACGATCGAGCACGCCCGTCCACGACAGGTCGACGAAAAAAAGTGGCTCCAGAGCGGGGAACCTCGAAGGCGAGCTGCTCCGTGCGGTTCGGCGTCGAACGTGTCGAGCGGTACTGACGCAAGAAGCCGGTCGCCCCGCTCATGGCGCCGGTGACTCGACGAAGCAGGCGGCGGGTACCTGGCGGGATGCCGACCCAGCGCGAGGTCTTCTGACGGACGACCCTCCTCGACCGCAACCTCTCGAGCATCAGCCAGGCGGGTCTCGTCAACAACCTCAACGATGGCATGGCGTGGGGGCTCTTCCCGCTTTTCTTCGCGGCCGCGCACATGTCGCTCGCGCAGATCGGCGTGCTCGCCGCCATCTATCCGGCGACGTGGGGGATGGCGCAGCTCTTCACCGGGGCGCTCTCCGATCGCCTTGGGCGCAAGTGGCTGATCGCCGGCGGCATGGTCGTTCAAGCGGTAGGCATTGCCTTCGTGATCCTCGCGGGCGGGTTTGCCGGCTTTGCCATGGGAAGCGTGCTCCTCGGCATGGGTACCGCAACGGTCTGTCCGACGCTGCTCGCGGCCATCGGCGACGTGGCTCACCACTCATGGCGAGCGTCGTCGGTGGGGGTCTACCGCCCGTGGCGCGACCTGGGGTACGCGATCGGCGCCCTCGTCGCCGGAATAACGGCGGACGCGCTAGGGTTGTCGCCGGCAATGTGGCTGGTCGCCGCGACGACGTTCGCCTCGGGGCTTGTCGTTGCCGTTCGCATGAAGGAGACGCTCCAGCCGCGCAACTCGCAGCGAACATCGCGACTCGAGCACATCCGGGAAGGGGCCTGAGCGGGCATGCGCGCCAAGGGGCACGACATTCTGAATCAGATCGGGGGCACACCGCTCGTTGCCCTCCGTCGGATCGGGCGCGGGCTACCGGTCCCGGTGCTCGTGAAATGCGAGCACATGAACCCCGGCGGTAGCGTGAAGGACCGCCTTGCGAAGGGGATCGTCGAAGACGCCGCGGCACGCGGTCTCCTGCGTGCGGGCGCGACGCTGATCGAAGCTACTGCGGGGAACACTGGGATTGGGCTCGCTCTGTTCGCCGCCGCGCGCGGTTACGAACTCGTGTGCGTCATGCCCGAGAAGATGTCCGTGGACAAGCGGATCACGCTCTCTGCCGCGGGAGCGCGTGTGGTCATCACACCGAACGCGCCGCCCTCCAGTCCCGACAACTTCCGGAACGTCGCGCAGCGCATGGCCGCGGAGAACGGCTGGTTTCTCACAGACCAGTTTCGCAACCCGGCGAACGTCCGCGTGCACGAAGAGACGACGGCAGTGGAGATCCTCGAGCAGACGGGCGCACGCGTGGGCGCCTTCGTCGCGGGCGCCGGCACCGGCGGCACGATCAGCGGCGTCGGACGCAAGGTGAAGTCCGTGCTGCCGCGCGCGCGTGTCGTGCTCGCTGATCCCGTGGGTTCCGGGCTGGCCGACTGGGTGGAGACCGGCCGCATCGGTCCCGACGGGACGTACGCCGTTGAGGGAATCGGTGGCAGCGATGTGCCGGAGAACCTGCACCGCGACGTCATCGACGCGGCCGAACGAGTGAGCGACGACGAGAGCTTCGCCATGGTCAAGCGGCTGGTGCGTGAGGAGGGGCTCCTCGTCGGGGGCTCCGCCGGGACAAACGTCGTCGCAGCGCTGCGGGTCGCCGCGCGAGGAGATCTCGACGGTCCGGTGGTGACTGTATTGCCCGACGCGTGGGATCGCTATCGCGCGAAGCCCTGGATGCAGGGATGGACCGCGTGAGGAAGTGGAGAAGCACGGAACCAGCTACGGACTCCGCGACCGCCGGAGCGGCAGACATCGCGGCGGATGCAAAGGGCGCCCTGGAGCGTGTGTGCTCGGGCGCGGGCCTCGATCCGGCTTCGCGTTACTACGGTCCGGGATTCGTGGATCATGTCAACGATCTCGAGTTCCACGGTCTGGACGGCGCGCGGCGTTCGGTCGACCTCTATAAGAAGGTGCTCTCGGACCTGACGATCACCGTGGCGGAGCAGGTACGGGAGGGCGATCGCGTCGTCTCGCGGTTCGTGGTTCGCGGCAAGAGCTTTGGCCGTCCCGTGCAGCGGGGGTCAAGGCCAAGGCGAGGTCGGCAAAAAAATGAGCACGGCCCGAAGGCGCATGCGGCGCGTCAAATCACGGGGCGGTGGGGTACCACGACTTGCGCATCGCGGTCATCTTCCCGATCTCGGTGGCCTGCGCGTCGATGATTGTGCGCGCCAAGGTGAGGATCTTGGCGTTCTTGCTGCGGAGATGCGCGACGCTGGCCATCGTGATCGCGCCCGCGTGGTGCGGCATCATCCCGTCGATGAACGCCAGGTCGAACGGCTTGGCCGCTTCGAGCTGAGCGTCCGTGAGAACCCCCATGTCGTCCATCTGCTCCTCGTTCATCACCAGGGGCACGTGCGTGGAGCCGTACTCGTCCTGTTTGATTGATCGGATCTCCTCGATCTCCGCCGTCTGCGTATCGACGATACCGCGTGCCATCGTGCGTAGCTCCTCGTGGTCGGCGTGCTCGAGCGCCATCTTCGCCTGATCGATCGCCATTTGGTGGTGGGCGGCCATCATGTCGAGGAAGCGCGAATCGTCGTACTGCCCGGAGATGACGAGGTCGGGCTCGGCGACATCACTCCCGGGCGTCTCGGAGGGCGCGCCAGCTTCCGTGGTGACTGATGCGATCCGCGAGCTCGGGTCCCCATCGGCTTGCGAGGCGCAGGCGCCAGCCGTGAGTGCCGAGACGGTGAGGATGAGCGAAGTCGAGCGGACCATATGAGCCTCCCGCAGGGTCGCAACCCATGCTGCCCCTGCAATCGGGCGGCCATCCGACGGCGGGGCATGGACCGGCTTCAGCCCAGCTCACGACCTTGCTAGCCGAGCGATCCGCTGCACGCGCTCCTGCTGGGGCACAGGACGGGCCGCAGGCCCGTGGGCTCCCGAGGCCTCGCTCTATTTGCGGTACCGAATGGCGATCGCGGTCAGCTTCGTACTACCCCCGTTGCCCTCGCCGTGGTGGAACTGTACGTCGAGCATCGCGTCCGCGTTCATGTCGTTGCCCTTCTCGCGTAGCGCGTGCAGGCCGTCCTTGTTCGTGCTCCATCGGGGCCTCGACCTGCACCTGGCCGACCTCGTACGGCCGATCCTGGAGTACGGGACGGAATCGCACGGCGAGCCCGGAGAGGTGCGTCTCGATGTCCTTGCCCTCGCCATGCTCGTCGGCTTCGTGGTGGAACTCGATCCCGAGCACCGCGTCGGCGCCGATGAGCGCGGCGCGCTGGCGGAGGGTCTCGAGCGCCGCGTCGTGCTGCCTGTAGGTTCGTGGACGTCGATGACGCCGATCACTTCGGTCGGGCGTCCGGCGTCCTGCGCTTGAAGGACGACCATGTTCTTGCGGCGTCGGCGAGCCGTGGATTGCGGAAGCTGCCGGCCTCCAGCGGAATGAGACGCGAAGTGCCGCACCCCGCGATGAAGAGCGGGGTGAGAATGAGCAGCGGAATCGTCAGAACGTTCATGTAAGGCCTCTGCGCGATTCGCTGCTGCATGAGACGTGCGCGTGCCGTGCTTGGCGCCGGCCCGCGCGCGAGTGTCATAGCGAGTGCATCGAACGGGGGGGGCGTCCAGTCTCGACTCGTCACGCCGACGGGACAATTCGATACGCGGTTTGCGCGCATCCCCCATGAGAATCTCGGTATTCACTCGGTGGCACGAGCCATGAACCTGGAGTGGCGAGGAGCCCTGCCATGCGCGTCCTCTCCCGTCTCGCGCTCGTTGCTGCCTCGCTCGCCGTCGCGGCGTGCACGAGCACCTACCACCCCGAGTACCACCCGGTGACGGTGACGAGCTACGAGCAGAACGTGACGGCGAGCCCGCCCGCAACCGGCGGCGCGCGTGGAGCTCCTGTTGCGGCCCCTGGACCGACCCTCGTAGCGCCGCCTCCGCCGCCACCCTATCCGCCGCCGCCATGGTCCGCCTGGCCCAGCGAATAGGTATGGTGATGCGCATCGCGTCGATCGGCCTCGCGACGCTGCTGTCCTCCGTTGGATGCATGAGCGAGTACCACCCGGAGTACCACCCACAGTCGTCGTACTCGGTGCGGCAGACCGTTTCGTACCCGACGACGATCTTCCAGGTTGGCGGTGGGCCTATGGTGACGTCCAACTCGCCCGCAGAAGCCCAGCCCGCAGGAGGCGATCCGTCGCACGTGCTCGTCCTCGAGTCGACACATCTCGACCGACCTGCCGAAGTCGTCGGGGTGGTCGACATGCACGTCCCGATGGGGAGTCACGACTCTTCGCTCGCCCTGCTCCGTCGGCGAGCCGCTGAGCTGGGGGCGGATGCGGTCGTCGGCGTCGAGTTCCACCACGGCGAAGGGGACGGGCAGCCCACCCATCTGTCTGGGCTGGCGGTTCGCTTTCTGCGTGCCGTGCCGTACCCGGTCGACGAATAGCGTTGCGGCGCGACCCCGCCGATCGAGGCCTCAGTAGCGCATCGGCAGCGCCGGAGGGGGGACGAATCGGACCGCCATGCCCGAGAGGTGAGCCGGCTCGCCTTCACCTTCCCCGTGATGGAACTCGACGCCGATCACGGCGTCGGCGCCCATGGCTGCGGCCCTCTCGCGGAGCCTCTGCAGGGCTACCCGTTCGTCGCCCATGCCCTCGTGTACGTCGACGACCCCGACCACCTCGGCGTAGCGATCGAGCTTCGTCGTCTGCAGGACCAGGACGTTCGCTGCATCCGTCTGTTGCATCGCTGCTGCCCCGGCGACCCTCCCGCTCGCCATGATGACTGCGTCGCGAGGCACGAGCGACGAGACACTCGTGGGCGTGACGGGCCCCGCGTCCGGGGACGCGGCGCCGCAGCCCATAGCGAAAATCGAGACAATGAGCGCCAACTGGATTCGCATGATCGCCTCCGCGCGCGCGAGTCAGCGCGCATGCGCCACGGAGGTTCACGCGACATGCCACTACGGCATGCGCGGTGCTTTTGATTCGCTCATCGGAGGTCCGCCATGCGTTTCGCTCTCATCCTCGGCCCCCTCGTGCTGCTTGCGGGGTGCGCCACGACCGAACCAAGGTCTGCCGACTACCCACGCGGTGGGTCTTCTGCGGCCGAAGCCACCGACTCGAAGTCAGACGAAAACGACGAAGTCGCGGAGGAGCGGGCCTTGATGCTGGATCCGACGCTCGCCGCCGCGGCATCCAGGATCCGCGTCATGCAGAACGACCAGCTCGAATGCCCCAGCGAGGTCCTCGGCCTGGTCGACATCCATCAGCCCGTCAAGACCGAAAACGAGGCGCTGAACGTCTTGAAGCGCAAGGCAGCCAAGCTTCGCGCGGACGCGGTCATCGGTGTCGAGTTCCACCACGGAGAGCCCGGCGAGGAGCCCACCCACCTCTCCGGCATGGCGGTGCGCTGCAATGACCTCATCAGGGGCCGCGCCTACGACGTGCTCCAGAAGATTGAGATCGAGGGCAAGATGGGCAAGGAGGACGACGCCGAGAAGGAGATGATGGACCGTGCGACGGCGATGCACGCGGATCTGATCATCAACATCGGCTTCGAGCACGGCGAGGGCGGCAGTCAGCCCACGCGGGTGTGGGGAACGGCGATCAAGTTCAAGTGAGGTTCCCATGAATCCGACGAACAGTTTGGTGGCAGCCGCGATCCTGGGTCTCCTGGCCGGCGCTCCCGCGTGCGGCGGCGCCCAGAGCAACGCTGCTGCCCGGACGACCGATCCTCGTGCCGTTCCGAGCGACGAGGACGCGTGTGGAAACCACCCTGGCAGCGCTTGTGCTGCGGTCAGCACGCCGGCTCCGTCGAAGTGAGTGCTAACTCTCCGGGATTGGCGTGTGCGACGACATGCTGGACGCGGGCCACTAGCGAACCACACCTTCGGCCGAGGCCGCTCGGTTCACAGATCGCCGCATACTAGCGCTGAAGCGTTAAACCCACGGTGGGGTGGGGGCTCAACCAGGCAGACGCGTAGGAAGCCGCCATTGCCGCGAGCGCGGTTGGGGAGGCGAAGAAGGCGGTGCAGTACGGGACCGCTGCACTCAAGCTGCGCCCGACTGACGCGGGGTTGCATGCCAACGCCGCCGTCGCATTTCTGTTGGCTGGCGACGACGAGGAGGCCGAGCGCCTTGCGAGTCGAGCGCAGGACCTCGATCCCGCTGACGCCGTAAATGGGAGTGTACTAAATCACCGAGCGTGATTCTCGATCGCGCGTAGCGGTCGATGGAAATAGGCG
>CALKVG010000606.1 GCA_937998045.1 uncultured Myxococcales bacterium | reverse complement strand
CTCAGGTCGCATGTGCGTGGCTATGGCTCGACCAGAACTAGGGACACCCCCTAGTCCGGAGACTCCAGCACCCCGGGGAGGCCCGCGGAGGAAGCCTCGCGAGGCTTTGCCGGCCCGGCAGGGGCGGAGTTCCGTCGCGTCTTGCCGGAGTGGGGGACGGCGGCGTCGGCGCCGGACGCGCGGTCGGCGGACGCGGGGAGGGCCGGCGAATGCGCCGAGGAACCCGCGGGCGCCGCGGACAAGGGCGCGGGCGCGACCGACGGCAGCGGCACGGGCGACGCCGTGGTGAGCACCGCAGAGGGCGCGAGATGGGCCGGCTCGCCGGACGGAGAAGAAGCCTCCAGAAGAAGACGGCGGGACGCCTGATCCTCGGAAGCGTGCGGCCGCAGGCGCGGAATGGCGAGCGCGCCGGCGGCCGCGACGGCGGCGCCGAAGAGAAGTCCCATGGCCGCGAGCTTGCCGTGGGACCGTCGCGCAGGCAGAGCGTCGGCCTCGTCGCGCCCCGCTTCGGAGAGCGTCTCCGTGTTGCGGGCGGAGGCTCTCCGCGTGTGCGAAAAAGCGACGCTCATCGAGCTCGGGCCCGGCGAAGAGCTCGTCGGCGTGCGCGGGCGAGTCGGCTCGCCCGATAACGAAAAGCGCGCCCCGGTGCTCCCGGGGTCGCTCGCGCTCCTGGCGCGCGCGAGCGTCTGCTCCATGCGCGCCGCATGGCCCTCCCAGGCCCCCGATCCGAGCGGGGCGAGCGCGCGCGCCATCGCGGCGACGTCCGGAAAACGCATTTCGCGGTCGCGCGCGAGGCAGCGGTCGATGACCGCCTGCAGCTCGGGCGGGGCTTCCGGGCAGTGCTTCGCGATCGGCTCGGGGGCGGCGTGCAGGATCTCGCCGAAGATCTCGCCGACGCTGTTTCCGGGGAAGGGCTCGTGCCCCGTCGAAATCTCGTAGAGGATGACGCCGAGGGCCCAGAGGTCGGTCCGGTGATCGATGATGCTCGAGTCGCGGACCTGCTCGGGCGACATGTAGCTCGGCGAGCCGAGCATCGTGTGCTCGCCGGTGAGGGCGCCGGTCCGCGCAGGCCCCTGCATGACGACGGACGTCAGCTTGGCGATGCCGAAGTCGAGCACCTTGACGATCTCGCGTCCGTCGGGCGTCGTCGCGACGAAGAGATTCGCGGGCTTCAGGTCGCGATGCACGATTCCCGCGGCGTGCGCGTGCGACATCGCCTCGAGCGCCTGCAAGATGCAGTCGGCCGCTTCCGGCACCGGCAGCTTTCCCAGGCGCTGGATGCGGCGCTCGAGGTCTTCTCCCTCGAGCAGCTCCATGACGATGTACGGTTGACCGCTATCGAGGGTCCCGACGTCCATCACGCGCACGACGTGCTCGCTCTTCAGCCGCGCCACGGCGCGCGCCTCCCGCAGGAAGCGGTCGATGACCGCGCGATTGCGCGTCATGTCCGACGAGAGGACCTTCAGCGCCACAGGGGCGTCGAGAAGTTCGTGGTGTGCGGCGAACACCGTCCCCATGCCGCCTTCGCCGATGACCGACGCCAGGCGGTACTTGCCTGCGACGACATCGCCCACTGCGAGCCCGAGACCGGCCATCGTGGACTCTGGGCCGCCGGCAGCCATTAATAACCAAACGTAGCAGAGCCCAGAGCGACGGTATCCCTGGAATTCTTAGTCCCAGGTTTGGTCCCAGGTTTGGTCCCAGGTTTGTCTTTTGGGGCCCCGGCCCCAAAAGGTTTGGGCTCAGGTTTGCTTGCTCGGGCGGCGGGCCCAAGAGGATGGGTCGCAGGTTTGTCTTTTGGGGCCCCGGCCCCAAAAGGGCGCGTGACGGACTGCCGGTCGGGAGGCGGTGGTCGGAGGTGGAGCGGGGGAGGGGCGGTCAATTCAGCTGAGCTCTTTCGGGTTTTTGGCCTTCGAGAAAGACGGCGGTCACTTCGCGTTCGAGCGCTTGCCCGAGCTCGCCGTCGAGAGCCTCCAGCGAGCCGGCGGCGCGTTCCACGTTGCGCTGATAGACGAAGATCCGCACCCGCGCCGGTGCGCCGTCTTCGACCGGCGGCGTGTCGAGCACGAGGAGCGCGCGCGGGTCGACCCCGTCGACGACGAGCTCGGCGCCGGGGACGTCCACCACGTACACCTCCGCCTCGCGGACGTACCGCGCGAGCACCATGTCCAGCTTCTCGATGGCTACCCTCACGACGGTCGAGAACGCCTCGGGGCTCGGCGCCCAGGGGGCCGGCCCGCGCGTCAGGTCGAGCGCGCGTGACCGCAGCAGGGCCTCGACCGCCGCGCGCGAGTCCCCCTGCTCGTCGCGCACGAGACCGAGGTAGTACTGCGCGTCGGCGCTGGTCGGGTCGGCCTTGGCTGCCTGTTCGATAAGCGGTGCGGCCTTGTCGAGCTGGCCGAGCTCGTACCAGGCGCGGCCGATCAAGAAGAGATAGCTTGGCCCGTCGAACGGCCCATCAGGGAGCATCTTCATCGCGCGCTTTGCCTCCTCGTAGTCCGCCTTGGCCATGAGCGCATCCACTTTGAGCAGGATGCAGTCTGCGACTTCCTCGTCCGTCTCCGCGTAGTCGAGCGCTTCCTCGATTTGCGTGATCGCGCCCTCGAAATCGCCGAGCGGTGCGATCATCACTTCGGCGGCGTTGAGCATCGCCTCGAAGTACGTCTCGTCGAGCGCGATCGCCTGCCTGTAGTGCTCGAGCGCTCCATCGGCGTCTCCGTCGAGCGCGGCCGCGAACCCCATCAAGTTGTGGACCTCGGGCGACTGCGGATCGATCTCGAGCGCGCGCTTCGCGCAGGCAATCGCGCCGGGCCCGTCGCCTTTGTGGGCAAGGTCCCAACCGCGGTCGAGATGGGCAGTGAGCTGGTCCTCCACAGGTTTGTCTTTTGGGGCCCCGGCCCCAAAAGGGGCGACGTGGTTGCGGTCTGGGAGCGGGTCTTGGAGCTGGTCTGGGAGCTTGAGCGTAGGCGGGGAGCTTGAGCGTAGGCGGGGAGCCTGAGGTAGGCGCGGAGCTTGAGGTCTCCCTAGCGAGGAGCCGCAGAGCGCGCGACCGGCGCAAGGCGACTGCGCGACGAGGGAGCGTTGTGCGAGCAGTGTGTCTGCCGGACGCCGGGCTACTCGTCAAGTCTGCGGCTCAACCGTCGTGGAGGCGCGATCGCGCTCACCTTCGCGCAGCCGCGGCGCGCTCGCGGTCGTTCCTGTCGTTCTTCTCGCAGATGTCCATCTTGGGACCCTGGCAGGTGTTGTTCGCCTTCCCGTGGACGATGACCCGGGTGCCGGGATGATCCTTCGTCGAGAGAACGGCGTGCCAGCCCTCGGGCAGCTGCGGCTCGGTCCAACCAAAGAGACTCTTTGCGTCCCACGGCGCGAGGTTCACGCAGCCGTGGCTCTTCACGTACCCGAACGCGGAGTGCCAGAACGCGCCATGCAGCGCGTAACTGCCGCTGAAGTACTCGACGTACGGCACGTCCTCGATGGAGTAGGGGCCGTCGCTCGCGATGTCCGAGTCGGCATCCATCGTCGTCGTGACGTGCTTCGCCCAGATGCGGAAGCTCCCGGTCACAGTCTCGTGCTCGTTGCGACCGCTCGAGAAGATCGTCGCGTAGACCGGCGCCATACCCTCGAAGGCGACCAGCGTCTGCTTCTTGAGGTTTACGTCGATCCACTTCTCGTGCTCGGCAAGGCTGTACGGCGCGGGGCCAGGGTCGGTCCGCGTCGCGTCCTGAGCGCGCAACCACCAGCCTTCGTCCGTCTCCCAGAACTCGGTCGTGCCGCCGAGGTAGACGTGCTCACCGGTCAAGCCCACGGCCTGGAAGTGGTCGAGCTCGCCGTCCAGCGCGGTCGCGTGCTTGCGCGCGTCGTCGAGCGACCACTTGCGGGCGTGGCCGTTCATGATGAACGCGACGGGCAGCTTGTCGATGCGCCGCGACGGGTTGTTCTTCGTGGCGTAGCTCGCATCGTCCCTGCCGAGCCACACGCCGTGAAAGTCCGTGGAGGGCTTGGTGACGTAAATGCGCTCGATCGGCGCCGTAAGCCCGGAGACGGTCCTCCACCAGGTGGTACCACCGCCCGTGAACTGCTTGTCGAGCGAGAGAATGAAGCCCTTGACCATGCGGCGCCGGATCGGCCCTTCGTTCTCTTCCAGATCCTCGAGCGTCACGTCGGGCGGGCCGCCGTCGGGCTGCTCCTTCTGCCACCACGGCGCGTCGTCGTCGCTCGTGGTGTCGCTGGCGCCGGCGTCGCCGGTGCCGGCGTCGGGCGGCGACGCCGTCGCGGCCAGCGCGTAGGGGTTGTCCGTGTCCACGGGCTTGGGCCTCGGCTTGCGCACGAGCCACGGCTCGAGCTTGATACGCTCCTGCCGAGAGGGCACGCTGCGGTAGAGGGGCGTGCCGTTTGCCGCGTTGGCGCCGTAAACATAAGGGAGCGCCCCCTCGAGGTCCGGCTTGGCCGCGTCCTTGTACTTCGGGTGTTCCATGTCGAGCGTGACCGCCCGACCGCAAACGAAGCCGCCGGCCAGGAGCTCGTACCATCCCTCGGGGCAGTTCGGCTTCTTGTGCGGCTCGGGCAGTACGGGGACCTTCTCGCCCCACCGCAGGTACCCGAGACGAATCACGTGGGTGTCCTTCTTCTCCCACTCCATGTCGCTCATGACGGGCGTCTGAAGGACGATTGCCGTCAGCCAGGGGCCGTCGTACGGTCCCGCATCGAACCCCGCGGCCGGCGCCTGGCCCGGGGAGGGCCCGTTTGCCCCCGCCTGCGCGGCGGCCGACGCAGCCTGCGACGGCGCGCCCCCCGCGGGCGACTTGTGCTCGCCGCACGCGCCGAGCGCGAGGAGCGCGAGGGCTGCAGGCGAGAGGGCGAGCGCCAGCGAGCGGGAGCGGCGAAACATGGAAAGCTTGCGGCTATCTACTAACGCTGTGCAGGTCTGTCGAACCACTTCTCGGATGCCCCTCTCACCCGAACGCCCGTGAGGCCTTACCCGATTCCCTTCCAGGTCTGGGGCGCCAGGGTTGTGCACTGGGGCCCGGGCCCGAACGGCGTGGAAACGGCCGTGCGTGGAACGGCCCGGGGGCTGAAACGGCCGGGGTTCGAATGGCCGGGGGTTGGAATGGCGGGAGAGCGCCGGTACTTGTATGACAAGTGCTAGGCAGCAAGGCCTGCGGCCCCGCCCCGCAGCGCAGCGGAGAACGTGAAGGAGGGCCACGGCGTGGCTGAGCTGGACGCGCAGCGTCGGCAGCAAATGCGGCCCCTGGGAGAGGGGGCGGCCCAGTCGGCGCCGACGGCGCCTCACGCGACTCCCCGGACGAGAAAGGGAAGACGAAGCGGCCCGGAGCGCTTCTGGGCGCGCACGCCGGTTCGCGTCACGTTCGCGTTGAGCCTGGTGGCCTCGGGCCTCTTGCACGGGTCGCTCGTGCCGCTCGACTTGCCCGGAAAAGTCGACGTGAACGACTACGAAGGCGAGGCGGCCATCCCGATCGACGTCCTCGAGCAAGGGGAGGCTCCGGTCGAACCGCCGCCGGCGCCCCCCGCGCCGCCCGAGGCGCAGGAGCCGAAACTCACGGGCGACAAGGGGAAGGACCCGAATGTTCCCGCGGCCGTCGTGGAAGCCGGCGCTCCCGTCGACGCGATGGCTCCGTCCGAGGGCGGGAGCGACGCCGCGCAAGCCGATGCCGCGACCGACGCTGCGGGCGGGGACGCAGGCGCGGGTCCAGCGGATCCGCAAGCGCTCCTTGCGTCGTCGGGCGCCGTGCAGGCCGACGTGATCTTCGTCACCGTCGTCATCAACGCCATCGAGATTCGCAAGAACCCGGCGTCCGCGCAGCTCGGCGACGTGCTTCGGGCGATCCCCGAGTGGTACGACTTCATGCACGGCACCGAGGGCCTCATCGACCCGATCGCCGACACCGACTGGATCCTCATCAGCGGCCCTTCGCTTCGCGATTCCAGCGCCGACGCGGTCACGCTGCACTACTCGGCGTCGGACGCCGTCGTCGATCGCGCCGTGCAGGTCGTCTCGCGTCATTACGATCGCGGCGGCCCCTACGACGTGGGGGTGCCCGGCGTGCGCGCATGGCTCGCCCACGCCGATCGCGCCGAGCGCGTCATAGAAAGGCCGCGCGCGCACGTGCTCGTCATCGTTCCGCCCAGGCGCGCCACGGCGGTGGCGCGCCAGCTCGTTCACGCGAAGGCGATGCCGAAGGACATCATGCCCGGCGTCGCGACGTTCATTCGCGTCATCGATCCGCATCACGCGCTACCCGCCCTCGTGCCGGAGGGCGTCACCGAGATGCGCCTCTGGATCCGGAACCGCGAAGGCGGCGGCGCCGACGTCGACATCGAGGGCGACTGCAAGGACGCCGATACCGCGGCGCGAAACGCGGACGCCATCGCACGCACGATCCGGCAGAACAACACGTTCGCCGTGGCGCTCGGTACCGGCGGTCTCCTCAATCGCGCGGCCGCGACGTCGGAGGGGACGCAAGTGCACGTTCACGTTCCGGCGACGCGCGAGCAGATCGAAGCGACCATCGCGTCGGTGCAGCTCGTGCTGCCGGCGCTCTCGACGGCGCCGCCTCCCTCGCCGGCTCCGCCGGGAGGACCGGCCGGCGCGCACTAGTCGCGTGCAGTCCGATCCCTCGCCCTTCGGGCTCGGGCGTGCGGACTCGTCGCGTGCAGTCCGATCCCTCGCCCTTCGGGCTCGGGCGTGCGGACTCGTCGCG
>CALKVG010000605.1 GCA_937998045.1 uncultured Myxococcales bacterium | reverse complement strand
GATTTCTGCCTGTCTCGTGGGCTCGGAGATGTGTATAAGAGACAGGCCCCGGCGAGGACGGAGAGCGCCAGAACCTCCTCCGGTACGAGCCCGAGGGGGTCGCCGGCGAGCGTGAGCTTCGCGTCGAGCTCGGCCCGATACTTGTCGTCGAGGAGGCCGTTGATCCGGGCGCCCAGCCAGCGCACGACGGGTTCGACCTTCCTCCAGATGCCGGGCTGGGCGAGCTTGCGTTGCCGGCACATACCTCGAAGTCCGAGGCGCGGCGACGGCGGCGCGCCCACGACGAGCGCCCTCGTCACGACGAAAAGCGCGGTGAAGATCGAGAAGAAGGCCACGTCTTGGATGACGAGCAGTCTCATATGTCCACCTGCATGATCTTTCGGGCGGACACGATCGACGCTATCCAGAAGGCGAAGGCGGCGGCCGAGACGATGTACCCGACGTACGAGGCACCGAGCGGGTCGAAGTATCCCGGCGAGATCCAGTTGAACACCCACATGAGGGCGAACGGGAAGCAGACGAGCACCTTGATCTGCGAGCGGCCCGATGCCGTCTTTGTGCGCACGACGCCGTCGAGTCGCTGCATCTCGCGCATCACGCCCGCGGTCGTCGCGAGCACCTGGGGAAGGTTGCCGCCGACCTGCAAGCCGATGTGAATGGCCGAGAGTCCGTTGTCGAGAGTGCGGCTGCGAACGCGCGCGGCCATGTCCGTCAGCGCGCGTTCCAGAGTGCTTCCGACACGGATCTCGCGGAGCGCCCTGTCGATCTCCTGGCGAATCGGGTTCTGCAAGACCCCGACGACGCCGAAGAGCGCGGCGGAGGGGTTCGGGACCGACTTCAGGGTGTTGGCGTACGCGAGCAGGAAGCCGTCGACCTGCAGCTCGAGCTTTTCGAGCCGCTTCTTCTTCTTGCTGATGAATTGCGCGATCGGGGCGGCGACGATCAGGACGGCGAAGGCCCACCAGTAGGGCAGGCCGACGGCGACGCCGGCGATCGTGACCGCGATAATGCCTACGAGCTGACCGATGGCGATCGTTCGCGCCGAACCCTTGAGGTAGAGCTCACGCATATAGCCGTCCAGGAGCTGGACGTACTGATTGAACCAACGGACGGCGAAGAAGTTGTCATCCGATAGAAGATGCAGGAGCGAGACCAGGCCCAGGGGAATTCCGATGGCTCCCACCCACCGGAGTACCGGAAGCGGAATCATAGGAAGGCCTCATCTGGCTTGACGAGGCCCATCGTCACGAACTCGTTCAGGAACGAAGGAAGGAACCCCGTCGCGCGGAACTCGCCGAGGACCTCGCCCTTCGGCCCCGTGTCGGTCCGCGCGAACTCGTAAATCGGAACGAGGGCGATCGTGCCGTCGTCGTCCATCCCGACGACCTCGTGAATGGCGGTCACCTTGCGAGACCCGTCCGACAGGCGGCTCTGCTGCACCACCAGATGCACGCTGCTGGCGATTTGCTCGCGGATGGCTCGAACAGGGAGATCGACGCCCGCCATGAGCACGAGCGTCTCGATGCGCGCAATGGCCTCGCGCGGGGAGTTTGCGTGCGTCGTCGTGAGCGACCCATCGTGGCCCGTGTTCATCGCCTGCAGCATGTCGAGCGCCTCGCCTCCGCGGCACTCGCCGATGACGATGCGATCGGGGCGCATGCGCAGCGCGTTCTTCACGAGATCGCGAATCGAGTACTCCCCCTTGCCCTCCATGTTCGCCGGGCGAGTCTCGAGCGAAACGACGTGGGGCTGCTGGAGCTGCAGCTCGGCGGCGTCCTCGATCGTCACGATGCGCTCGTGGGAGGGGATCGCGCCCGAGAGCACGTTCAGCAGCGTGGTCTTGCCGCTGCCTGTACCCCCCGAAACGACGATATTTCGTTTCGCGATCACCGATCGGACGAGGAACTTCCCCATCTCCGGGAGCAACGAGCCGTAGGTCACGAGCTTGTCGAGCGTCAGGGGTATCTTGGAGAACTTCCGGATCGTGATCGCGGTCCCGCGGAGTGCGATGGGCCGAATGACGGCGTTCACGCGGGACCCATCCTTGAGGCGCGCGTCGACGAGCGGGGAGGACTCGTCGATACGGCGCCCTAGCGGCGTCACGATGCGCTCGACGACGGCCCGGACGCGCTCGTCATCCGTGAACTTGACCTCCGACTGCGTCAGGCGCCCCTTCTGCTCCACGTAGATCGTGGAAGGATCCACGACCATGATCTCGGTCACGGTCGGATCGCTGAGGAAGCGCTCGAGCGGACCGAGTCCGACAGCCTCGTCGACGATCTCGCCGATGAGCGCGTCGGCGCTCATCTTGGCGGGCATGCGGTCGCCGAGAGAGGAGACGATCTGCCGGGCCGCGTTCAGCACCTTCGGCCGGAGCGAGGGGTCGTTCGCTTGCGACACGTCGATCGTGCTCAGATCGAGGAACTCGAGGAGCCGCTTGTGGATCTCTTTCCGGAGGGCCACGTTCGCGGCACGCACCACGACGCTCGCCTCGGGGGAGCGATCGGGGCGCGCCTCCGGCTTGGCCTCTGCGGGACGGGCGTCCCGGCGTACAGAGGAGCGATCCTCGGCGGGCGTCGGAGCTTCGACGCCCGGCGCGGAGTGCGCCTGGTCGGCCACCTCGACGGACGGAGGGTCGTTCGGGTTCAAGAAGCGCAGCGAGTAATCGCCGACCAGGATCGGGGTGCCGAACGCCACTTCCGTGGTCGCGCGATGCAGATAGTTTCCCCCGACCGTCGTCCCGTTGGTCGAGGTGTCCTCGACGTAGAGTCTGCTCTCACGCATCTGGACGCGGAAGTGCGTGCGCGAAATGTTCGCTTCGTCGATCTGGAGAGTGTTGGTCGGGTGTCGACCGACGGTCGCGACGCCCGTGCGCGCTTCGAGCCGGACTCGCCGCCGCTCCTTCCCCTTCTCGAGAATGACTTCCATCTGCACGGGTCCGTCCCTCACTTGTCCTCGGGCACGTCGAGCCCCTCGCCGGGGCCCTTTCGGTACGCGTTCACCCGGTTCAAGTTGCCGTCGTAGGCGCGGAACTTGGAGAGCGCGGCGTCGACCATCTCCTTCGTACGTACGGTGGGAGAGGTGATCACGTTGGGTACGATGAAGATCGCGCCCTCGGTCTCCTGGGTGTTCGCCGTGTTCGTCGAGAACAGGGCGCCGAGGATGGGGATATCCATCAACCCGGGAATGCCGGTGCGCGCGGCGTTCGACGATTGAGACCGAATCCCTGATAGGACCACCCCCTGCCCGAGCTTCAGGCTGATCTGCGTGCTCAGCTTCGACGTGATCCGACTGGGGATGGGCGAGCCGGGGGCAGGGGCCGTCAGGTCACTGACATCCGCGTTCAACTTGATGTCGAGGTTCTGCGTGTCCGGGTTGTACGTCGGGAGCACGTTCACCTCGGCGCCGAACGGGATCTTCTGGAGCCCCACAGTGAGTCCTTGCGTGACCGAGAAGTTCTGCTCGCCCCCGTTTTGGAACGTCGCGTTCATTCCGTTGTCGGTGACGACGGTCGCCTGCTTGAGGACCTTCGCCCAGCCGTGGTTCGCCGCGAAATCGAGGCGGGGCAGCGGCAAGTTGGTTAGCGTGGCGGTCGCGCTGCGGGTGATGCCGCTCAGCGCGTCGACCTGGATGGACGTCTGGACGATGTTGCTACCGACGAAGCTCGTCGGCCACCCGAGGCCGTACTGGTAACTCGAGTTCTTGTCGTACTGGACGAAGTAGAAATCGATCCGAATCAGATAGTGCGACTCCTGCCCGTGCAACCCGACGGGAGCGGGGGCTCCTCCAACGCGCACGAGCGTTTGTACCTGTCCGGGATAGAGCGCCGCGACCTGCTGCACTCGTTGCAGCTCCGAGTCGTTGTCGACGCGACCGTCGATCACGATGTGCGCTCCCACCCGCCGCACGTGCACACCGTCCATCCCCTCGAGCAGCTGGAGGAGCTCGCGCTCGACGACGGCGGGCGCCTGGGCGGAGACGTTGACCGTGATCGTCTGCTGAAGACCGCCCTCGTACACGAAGAGGAGCGTCGTGGAACCGGGCTTTCGGCCGGTCACGAGGAAGGTCCCTCCGTCGGTCGTCAGCTTGACGTCGATCACGCCGGGAGTACCTTCCGACCAGTTCTTGACGTTGCGCGCCGAGACGGTTCGCGTCTCGCCTATCGCGAGATTGAGCTCGCTGGGGGCGTCCGCGCTGGCGGCAGTGGAGCGTGCGCCGCGCTGAGCTCTTGCGTCGAATGACGCGAGCAGCGCGAACGTTGCGCACAGGAAAAAGGTGGCTCTCTTCACTGCGTGGCTCCCGTCAGGTGAACCGGAACGTTGCTGCCCACGCGTCCTCTGCGCTGCTGGAACTCGCGGCGCTTGGCCGGATCGAGCAGCGCAGAGTCGTTCACGGCGGGCACCGTCTCCGCCATGTGTTGATCGTCCGGATTGCGTACGAGCGCCGTCAGGCGGCCACGCTCCTGGGCGAGTGTCAGGAGCTGACCTTGAGCGATGCTCACGTTCACCGTGATCGTCTTTCCTGCCGCGCTGTTCCCGTTATCGGCGGGCCCGTCGGCGCGCGTGTTCGCTCCTGAAGCGAGCACGAGGACCTTCTGGAGAAGCACCGTCGACTCGCCGTTGATGACGGCGATGATGTCCACGAAGTCCCCCGGGCGGATGAGCGCCAGGGTGTCGTCGCTGTGGACGTGCAGCGGCAGCGCGCGGTTCCCTGGCTGCACGAGCGAGGCGAGGTCCCGCTGGTCGTCGGACGGCGCGATGACGTCGGTCCATTCGACCGTCTGCCCCACTGCGACGTTGTTCGTCGCTCGAAGGGCGACGATCCGTCCCTTGTCGCTCGCTCGAACGGCACGATCGTCGACGTAGGCCTGGGGTATCTCGCGCGTCGCGAGCATGTCGGCGGTGATCAAGGAGCCGCGCGTGACCGGCTTCGTCGTCGCGAGGAGGGAGATCTTGTGCCCTCCGGTCGCGTGCTCCTCGAACTGCTGCATGTACAGGAGCGTCGCAAGAACACCGACGCCACCGACCGCCAAGCCGAGCGTGATCGGCCGAAGCGCGAACTTGCGGCCTTCCTTCTTGGGTGCCGGCTTGTCGGCTTTGGACCCCTTTGACCCCATCGAGCTCACCTCGGCGGGGGGCTTAGCAAGCGGCGTACTCACCCCCGACAGCGACGCATTTGGCCGTTCTGGCGCGGATATTCGTGGCGCGGAGCCCGCCCAAATATGGATCGCGATGCCGGGGTGAATCGCTTCGCGGGGCGCGACCGATTCGGTCGCCCTGGGGTCCCTGTCGTGCGCGGTCGCAGCGCAAATACGAGGGGCCGGAGTGCTGCGCGCCGCAGGCTCGGGCGGGCATCGGCGTTGCTTTGGCGAGGGTCCGCCCATGAAGCTGTCCATCATCCGTTGCGTCGTTCGAGGGCTCCTCTGTTTGATCGTGGGGGCCGGCGTCGGTTTGCACGTGGGGGGCTGCCTCGCGCCCCAGCAGTGCGAAACCCTGCGCGCCGACCTTCGCGCGCAGCTCGACTCCTGGAGAGGCTGCGATCCGACCAAGGGCGACGACCAGTGCGCCATCGTCGGGGGAGACCCGTCCGATTGCACGGGGGTCCTCTCGTGCGACTTCGCGGTCAACGTGTCCAACCTGAGAGCGGCCCAGGACGCGGTGGTCGACAATTCGGTCCACCGGGAGATCTGTGGCGACTTCTGCTCCATGCCCACGTGCGCCGCGGACAGTCTGCCCATCTGCGACCCCGCTCTCCGCCAGTGCGTAATCCCGTTCCTCGAGGCCGGCGCGAGGCCTGTCGCCGGTTCACCCTCCACTCCAAACCCGGGGATGTCCGATGCTCAAGCCGAATAGCCACCGACATGCCGCCATGACCGAAACCGGCCGGACCGCGCGCAGCACCGAGCGCGGGGCGATCTACGTCGAATTTCTGATCGCGTTCATGCCGGTCTTCATTTTCTTCCTGGGGATCCTGCAGCTCTCCTTCCTTTACACGGGGCAACTCGCCGTCGAGCATGCGGCGACGGTCGCCGCGCGTACCGCGGCGCTCGCGCTCGGCGCGCCGGAGCCCGGAGAGAACGCGGGCAAGGGCGACACGTCCGTCCGGTTGGACGCCCAGCGGCAAGCCCTGGTCAGAAAGGGGGTCATCCTATCGCTCGCCCCGTTCATCCTCGATGGCAGCATCGACGACCTGCTGATCGAGTATCCCGCGAGCGACGTTCCGGATGCGCCGAACGCTCCGATGCAAACGTTCGCGGCCATGACGGAGACGACGAGTCCGCTCGTCCGCGCGCGAGTCCGCGCGCAAATCGACTGCAAGATCATGATCGCCAATCACCTGGTCTGCGGAGGCCTCGGCGGGTCGTTGCTCAATCCGACGATGTGGCTTCACTCCGAGTCGGTCTTTCCGGTGGAGCGGACGACCTATGAACCGGCCGCGCAGTGCGCCATGAACGCCGACCTGCAGACGTCGAACCTCTAGTGTGCTCCGCGTCGCCGTGCCTTCGTCGACGACGGCTTCGGCGCAGGGCCTGAAGCCGCCGGCGCGACGGGGTCGGCCGCCTTGGGCGCCGGCTCGGCAGCCCTGGAGGATGTCTTCGCCGCCGGCGTCGAGTCCGCGACGGTCGCGCTCTCCGGGAACAGCTGCTGGTACGCCTGGATCCCTATGGGCGCAGCGATGACGACGAGCAGCGGCAGCAAGAAGAACCCCGCGAGCACCGCGCTCATCTTCATGGGCAGAGTCGAAGCCTTCTTGCGCGCGCGCTCTCGCCGCCGGCGCCGGCTGTCCTCCGAGTGCTTTCGAAGCGCCTCGCCGACGCTCGTCCCGAGGGCGTCGACCTCGATGAGCAGCTCGGCGACATCGCGGACCTCGGGGACCGCGGTCCTCTTCGCGAGCGCGCGCAGCGCCAAGTCTCTGGGACCACCCGCCTGAAGCTCGGCGTTGGCGATTGCGAGCTCCGACGCGAGCTCCAGCGAGAGGTCCCGGACGGCTTCGGTCACATGGCGAAGCGCCGCGTCGAGCCCGACCCCACCCTCGGTACAGAGTACGAGCAAGTCGACGACGTCGGGGACGGCGTCCGCCATCCGCTTCTTTCTTCGGGACCGCCATTGCGAGACAGCAAGGACCGGCAGGGCGACTGCCGCAGCGCTTCCGACGATCGCGTACGTGACGTTCACGTTCACCTCCCTTTACCCCACCGACGAGGCGATCCGCCGGAGAAGGAGTGTGCCGAGAGCCAGCTGCACCAGCGACACGAGCGACAGGAGCCGTCCGATGGAGGTGGTCCACAGCGGTTCGAGGTGTCCGGGGCGCATCCAGGAGATCGCGACCGCCATCACGATCGGCATGAGGATCGCGATGACCGCGCCGATACGTCCGGGCGTCGTGAGCGTGCCGATCTCGTCGGCCAGCTCTCGACGAGCACGGGTGGTCGCGGCGATGCGGTCCAGCGACTCGGCGAGGTTGCCCCCGTACTCCTGGTTCACGGCAATCGCGAGCGAGAAGAGCGCTGCGTCACGGCTTCCGCTGCGCGCGACCATACCGCGAACGGCCTGCTCGAGCGGCTGGCCGGTGTTCTGGTCCTCCCAGACGCGGGTGAATTCGCGGGCGACCGGACCATCGCGGCGCTTCCCTACGAACTCCAGCCCCTGCGCCGCCCCGTGACCCGAGCGGAGCATCCGCGCGAGGACCTCGAGCGCCTCGGGCAGCTGCTCGTCGAACTGGCGGATGCGGCGGCGGCGCAGCTGGCGGCGCACCCCGAGGAAGGCGGCTCCAGCGAGCGAAGCGAGCGCGACGGCGGTGAGGAGTGCGTTCATCTCAGTCCCGCAAGAGCACGCGCTGCTGGAAGAGGTTCGTAGGCAGGCGAGCTCCCGCGCCCTCGAGCTTCGCCATGAACTTCGGTCGAATGCCCATGCACTCGAACTGGCCGCGAGCCGCATCCGCACCGTCCACGCCGGTTCGCCGGAACGTGAACACGTCCTGCATCGTGATCATGTCCTGCTCGAGGCCGAGGACTTCGGAGATGTGCGTGACTCGCCGCCGTCCGCCCGGCAAGCGCGCCACCTGAACGATGACATCGACCGCCGAAGCGATCTGCTGACGGATGGCGCGAACCGGCAGCTCGAAGCCTCCCATCAGGACCATCGTCTCGAGTCGAGCGAGAGCGTCGCGAGGCGTGTTGGCGTGCAGCGTCGTGAGCGAGCCCTCGTGGCCGGTATTCATCGCCTGCAGCGTGTCGAGCGCCTCGGCCCCACGGCACTCGCCGACGATGATCCGGTCGGGACGCATTCGGAGCGCGTTTCGCAGCAGATCGCGCGCGGTGAAGGCGCCTTGCCCGTCGAGATCCGGCGGCCGCGTCTCGAGACGGACGACGTGGCGCTGTTGCAACCGGAGCTCCGCGGCGTCTTCGATCGTCACGACCCGGTGGTCGTCGGGAATGAAGCTGGAGAGGACATTCAGCAACGTCGTCTTGCCGGAGCCGGTCCCACCGGAAACCGCGATGTTCAAGCGCGCCTTCACCGCGCAGTCGAGGAGCATCGCCATCTCGGATGTCAGCATCTTGCCGTCAAGGAGCTCGTCGAGCCCCACCCGGCGTCCGAACCTCCGAATGCTGAGGGTCGTGCCGTCGATCGCAAGGGGCGGCAAGATCGCGTTGACGCGCGAACCGTCGGGCAATCGCGCATCGAGCACGGGGCATGCCTCGCTCACCTGGCGCCCCACGAACGCCGCGATCCGCGCGACGAGGTGCGCGACGTGAGCGTCGCTCGGGAAGCGAACGCCGGTCAGCTCGAGCTTCCCACGGCGCTCGACGTAAACGCGATCGGGCCCGTTGACCAGGATGTCGGTCACCGTCGGGTCGGCGAGCAGCGGGTCGAGCGGGCCGAGGCCGACCAGATCGCCCATGAGCTCCTCGACGAGGCGCCCGAGATCGCGGGGTGCCAGCGCGGGCAGCTGCGTCCGGCAGGTGTCGTCCACCTTGACGTGGAGCGCACGCCGCATCTGCTCGTCCGAAAAGAAACCGACGCGGCGCAGATCGACGGCCTGGGCGATCCGTTGGTACGCGTCGGCTTTGAGCTCTTCCCAGCTGGGATTCATCGCGGCGACTCCGTTCTTCATGGTTCTGCCAGGCGAAGCTTCCGGACGAGCGACTCGGGCGCCGTTCGATAGAGCAGCCAATCCCCTTCGCCGCGAACACGGGTCCAGCTGTCGTCCTCAGCCAGCCGCTCGGCCAGGGGTGCGCCGCGCGGAACGATCGCCGTGTCGGCTCCCGCCTGGGAGAGCTTCGTCCCGGCGTCGGCCGACAGCGGTCCAAACTCGAGTTCGCGGAAACTCCGGAAGGTGGCCGCGTCGTAGCAGTCGTTTCGGGGGTCGTAATAGACGCGGATACCGCGCGGCCAGCCGTACCAGATGGCCTGTCCTGCGTCGTGGAACGGAACGAACGCGCGGGCGTCGTCCGGCGTAGCCTCTACGACGTGCACGAAGGGGGCCCCTTCCCCGAGCCACTCATCGGGCGTGCGCGAGCGATAGGTCATCGCGAACGCAGCAATCCCCACGGCGATCGGCGGGAGCGTCAAGATGAGCGCCATCTTTCGGCGCAAGCCCGGCACGTCCAACGACGCGAATTGCACTCCCTCGAGGAGACCGTCCAGATACGGGACGATCAGACTGCAAGTGAGCAGGCCCGCGACTTCGCATTGGCGCGCTTGCCTTATGGCCATACCGATGAGAAGCGCGCAGAGCACGGCGCGCGCCCGGTATTTTCGCGCGAAGAACATCCCGATGACCACGACGGACAGGGCTGCCAGCGCAGCCTGCTGCCTCGGATCGACGGCACTCGAGCGAAGGATCGAATCGAACTCGGTGATGTGCTGATGGATCTCCCGGTAAATTCCGTCGTTCCCCCCTGCGTAACCGAGCACGAGGCGATGAAGCGACAGCCCATACGGGTTCACGAACGTCATCGACGCAGCGACCACCGTCCCGAGGATCCTGCGTGCGCGATCGATCGGTTGGTCCAGCGCACCCGCGGCGAGGACGGCGATGCCGAGAGGAAAGCTCCCGTGGCTGTTGGTCCAGATGCACTCGACCGTCGCGGCGACGAGGATCGACTCGCGTGAAAATCGCGAGCCGAAGGCGACAGGCGTGAGAAGGAGCGGAAAGAGCAGCGCGATGTGCGTCGGGCGCGCCGTGAGAAAACGGTCACCGAAGCAGCACAGCGCGACGGACGCCATTGCCAGCCCCACCAGGAGCAGACGTGCGCGCCCGACCGTAGCCCACACGATGAGGAGGAGAGCCGAGGCGGCGACGCCGAGGGCGACCAGGGCGAAACCGGCTGGTCCCATGCGCTCCACGAGGAACGCGTACGGGACCCCGAGGAGCCATTCGTGCATCACCCACGGGTGGGCGGGCTCGACGAACGAAAAGAGGTTCTGCGTCGGAACCAACCGGGTCGTCAGGATCTCGCGACCCGCAGCTGCGACCCACCATACGTCGGGATCGAATATCCACACCGTAGCGGCGACGAGAACCCGGGCCCCGTAGATGGCAGCGAGGAGCGCCGCGACCAGCGTGAACAGGCGACGCCGTCGAGCTTCCCGGGGCGTCGCCACGGGCAACGCGGCGGAGAGCGCAACGTTCATCCCCGCCCGAGGTGCAAGCGACGCTCCACCCGACGCGCGAGTCTCGCAGCCTGCCTGACAGGCCGGAACGAAGCGCGAATCTCTGGGGGCACGCTTCGCAGGCATCGCCCTGCTCTTCGATGCACCGACGCGGGGAGACCTGGCCGGCCGCGGCGGTGACTCGTTAGGCCACCGTTCGCCGATCCAGGGAAGAGCGCTACGCGCGAAGCGAAGAACCTCCACGGAGCCCCTGGTCCGGGCGGTCGGAGCCGAGAGGCCGGGGTCCCTCTATGGCGACGGATCCTGGGCCGGGCGGTCGGAATGGCCGCGCTGGAGACCCCTTTGATCCCTTGCCATACCGCACTGATGCCCACGTCCGCGCACCGGACCAAGGCAGCACGAGGAAGCCGCCGAAACACCTCACGCGGAGACGGTGCGGGGCGTCAGCGTCGCTCGCCTTGCGTCCCCCACAATCGGATGGCACGCGGCTCGCTATCCGGACACCGCGCCGTTCCGCCGAGCGTACCCAAGGGAAAAGGGGCACAGGGGGAATCGGAGACAAGGATGATGTTGGTACGACCCGACCTGCGAGCAGCTCGACGGAGGCTTGTCTCCGCCACCAGACCGTTCGCTTCCTGCGGCTGGACGAGGTGGGCGGCGAGCGCCGTCGGATTGGGAGTGCTCCTCTTCGGTCCGGGGTGCTTCAATTTCGGCCGCCTCCAAGAGGCCGTGGACGACGGCGGAAATGTCGGGAACGCGCCCGAGGGCGGCGACGGATCGAGCACGGGAGATTTCTGCGGCGCCTTTCCCAGCCCGATCTTCTGCGAAGATTTCGACCAGCGCGCGTTCCCCGGGCAATGGGACGTCCAGTCGGACATCGGCGGGAGCTACGGCGTCGACCCGAGCGAGTTCGTCTCGCCGCCGAACTCGCTGCTCGTGAAGTACGCGCCCTCCGGCGTCCTCAATACCTGGCTCCGAAAGGCGTTTCCACGGCAGGTGCAGCCCACGCAGGTCGACCTCGACTTCGAGTTCAAGCCCCTGATGGGGGACCCTGCGGCCGGGGCCGTCAGCGTCGTCGCGTCGATCGACTTCTACGATCGAATGCACCCGGACACGAACCGCTACACGCTGCAGTTCACCCTCGAGAACACGCTGAACATCCGGCTGGATGAGCAGGGCCTGTTACCGAGCGGCAACTTGTACGTAAGCCATGAACCAACCATAGCCTTGTCGCCCGGGGGCTGGACCGACGTCCACCTAACCGTGACGTCGAGCGGCGGGGTCATCGCCGGCGCACACGTCACCTTCAATGGAGCCACCGCCATAGAAACAACGCTCCGACCCACCGTCGATGCAAACGCCACGGACGTGCAGCTCACCGTAGGCGGCGTCTTCGTGACTCCCGCAACGTCGGCCTGGCAGATGGCCTTCGACAACGTGACCCTCGACGTTCGACCCTGAAAGGCGCCATGTCTCCCCCCCGAGACCACGCGGAAGGTACCGAGCACTCTGGCACGCCCGAGGCGGACTTCTCTCCGTCGAGCGGACGTGCCTCAACCCAACAAAGGAAGCAATCTCCAGCTCTTGCCGAACGGATCGACGGCGCCGCGTCAAGTGAGACGCGGTGGCAACCCCAAACCGGCCGAGGTACATTGAGCCCGAGCGAGCCGATGCCGCAAGCCATGTCGCCCGGGTCGCGAGGGGGAGCCCCACCCAGAGTAGTGGGCCGATATACCATCTACGATCAGATCGCGGCAGGTGGACTCGGCTCTGTGCACTTCGCGCGCCTCGTCGGACCGGGAGGATTCTCGCGAACGGTGGCGGCGAAACGGCCGCACGCGCACCTCGCACAGGACGAAGGGTTCGCCCTGATGTTCATGGACGAGGCCCGCCTGGCGGCGCGCATTCGACACCCGAACGTCGTCTCGACGATCGACGTCATCCATACGCCCACGGACCTGGTCCTCGTCATGGACTACGTCCACGGAGAAGCCCTCTCCAAATTGACGCGCGGCAACGGACGCGAGGCTAGCCCGGTTCCGCTCCCCATCGCCGCCTCGATTCTCATCGACACCCTCAACGGCCTGCACGCAGCGCACGAGGCGAACGACGAACAGGGCCAGCCGCTGGGCATCGTCCACAGGGACGTGTCGCCGCAGAACATTCTCGTCGGCCTCGATGGGATCGCCCGGATCGTCGACTTCGGCATCGCCAAGGCAACGGGCCGGCTCCAGGCGACGACCAACGCCGCCCGCGGCGAGGTCAAGGGAAAGTACGCCTATATGGCACCCGAACAGGTGCGTGGTGAGGCTGTCAGCCGGCTCACCGACACATTCGCAGCCTCGATCGTGTTCTGGGAGATGTTGACCGGGGAGCGGCTCTTTTTGGGCCGCACGGATGCCGAATCGATCCACAAGGTCCTCGTCGCCCGGGTTCGCCGTCCCAGCTCGCTCGTGCCGGACATCCCGAAGGAGATTGACGATATCGTCATGAAGGGCCTCTCGCGCGAGACCGGCCAGCGATACCAGACGGCTCGGGAAATGGCGCTGAACATCGAGGCTTTCGTGCCGCCGATCCGCCTCTCGGAGGTGGGCGCATGGGTGGAGCAACGGGCCGGAGATTCGCTGGCAGCACGCGCCGCGACTCTGGCCGCGATCGAGCGCGCAGAGGCCAACGACGACCTCATACCGACGAATTCCCTCGGAAGCGGCGAACCGCGTCGCTCGATCAAGCCCGCGGGCGAGGGGGCAGACGCTCTGGGGCAAGAGTCCAGCGGCGACCGCCCGCATACGGAGTTCGCTGCGACCGTTGCGCGAGACCCGGCTGGAGAGGTCTCGATCGCCAGCGTTCAGTCGAAGATCGTCGCGGCGCGACAGCGCAAGCCGAGAACCGCGCTCTGGGCCAGTCTTACGTTCCTCGTCGTCCTTGGCTCGGGGACTCTTGTCCTGATGCGAAGGGTGCCGGGGGCCGATCCGCCCATGGCTCACTCGAGTACCGAACAACCGCCGGAGCCTCCCTCGGCTCAGCCCTTGTCGGCGCTGCCAGCGCCATCGGCGACGGGGGTCCAGCCGCCCCCTCCAGCGGCGTCGTGGGACCATCCGAGTCCGTCCTCGTCGGCGAGCACTGCGCAGATTCCTCCCCAGCCTCCGCGCGGACCTCACCACTCGGGCGGCGGTTCCTCCGCCGGCTCGCAAGCCGGCGGCGAGACCCGAGGCGCTGCGGTGCGGCCGAAGGCCGCCGGCCACTGCGATCCGCCCTACACCATCGACTCGATCGGCATCCAGCACTTCAAGCCCGAGTGCATGTGAGGGCTGCCTCGAGCCCGATCCGTGCGGTCGACGCTTTCGCGCAAAACTACCCGAATCGAGGAGCCCAGCCAGCTCGACCGCGAGCGCGCTCGATGGCCCAGTAGACCCCCTCGGGGGTCGCCGGGCACGGAAGCTCGACGACGCCGCCCGAGCCGAAGGCGCCGACGGCGTCTCTCAACGCCTCGCGCACGCTTATCGCCAGCATGAGCGGCGGTTCCCCGACCGCTTTGCTGCCATGTACGACCCCCGGCTCCGTGGCTCTCGGCAAGAAGTCCACACGGAACTCGTCGGGGCATTCGCCGACCGTCGGAAGCTTGTACGTCGAGGCCCCGGTGGTCAGCAAAGCGCCGGTCTCCGACCAGACGAGCTCCTCAGTCGTCAGCCAGCCGACCCCTTGCACGAATCCGCCCTCGACCTGGCCCCGATCCACGAGCGGCGAGAGGGAGTCGCCCACGTCGTGCAGGATGTCGACTCGGCGAAGTCGGTATTGCCCCGTCCAGCCGTCGACCTCGACTTCCGCCACCGCCGCGCCGTAAGCAAAATAGTGGAATGGCTTTCCCTTGCCCGTCTGTTTGTCGAAGTGAATGTCGGGCGTAGCGTAGAACCCGGTCGCAAAGAGCGGCACGCGCTCGAGGTACGCGTGCTCGACGACCTCGGCAAACGCGAGAGACCCGGCCACCGGTCTCGCGCCTCGCTCTGCGCGGACGCGCCCTTCGCGGAAGGTTACGTGCTCCGGTTCCACGTGCATTCGCCGCGCGGTCACCTCCGCCAGGCGGTCCCGTAGCGTCGCGCAAGCGACGCGGACTGCGGCGCCGTTCAGGTCGGAACCGCTCGATGCGGCGGTAGCGGAGGTGTTGGGCACCTTGTCGGTGCGCGTCGGCATGATTCGCACGGACGAGAGCGCGACACCCAGAGCGTCCGCCGCGATCTGGCGGATCTTCGTGTGAAGTCCCTGCCCCATTTCGGTTCCCCCGTGGTTCACATGGACCGTGCCGTCCCTGTACACGAGAACCAAAGCGCCGGCCTGATTGAACGACGCATTCGTAAAGGAGATGCCGAATTTGACCGGCGTTATTGCGAGGCCGCGCTTCGCGTGATCGTGTCCGCCGTTGAACCGGGTGGCCTCCTCGCGACGCAGCGCGAACGAGCTGGACTCCAAGAGCGTCCCCCAGATCCGCTCGATTCGGTCGGCGTCGCGTACTTCCTGCCCGTAGTGCGTCTGGTCGCCACGCGCATAGAAGTTCCGTCGGCGAACCTCGTGAGGAAGCAGCCGCAAATGGCGCGCAATTCGGTCGAGCACGTCCTCGATGACGACCATCCCCTGGGGCGCGCCAAACCCGCGAAATGCAGTACTCGAAACGCGGTTGGTACGGCATACGCGCCCGACGACCTCGACGTTGCGCAGGTGGTAGCAGTTGTCCACGTGAAACATCGCGCGCGACAGGACCGGCCCGCTCAGGTCGAGGCTCCAGCCGCCGTCGCTCCACAATTCGAGCTTGAGCCCGAGAATCGTCCCGTCGTCCGCGAACCCCGCGCGGAAGCGGGCCAGGAAAGCATGCCGTTTGCCGGTCATCGCCATGTCCTGCAGACGCGTGAGCCTCACGCGGACAGGTCGCTTCACCTTCGTCGCACCGAGCGCCGCAACTGCCGCCCATGCGTTTGCCTGCACCTCTTTGCCCCCGAACGCGCCGCCCATCCGCAGGCACTGAACGACGACCTCGTTCGCGTGCACGCCGAGAACGCGTGCGACGATCTCTTGCGTCTCCGACGGATGCTGCGTCGACGACTGGACGAAGACCCCTCGACTCTCGTCCACCCAGGCGAGGGCCGCCTGCGTCTCGAGATAGAAGTGCTCTTGCCCGTTGAGGAAGATCTCGCCGTCGAGGCGATGGGCCGATGCGAGGATTGCCTCCTCCGGGTTGCCGCGACGCATCCGCTCGGGGTCCGTCAGGAACGACTGCTCGCGGAGCGCCTGCTTTATCGAGAGGACGGGCGGGAGCGGACGATATTCCACGCGCACCGCACCGCAAGCTCGACGCGCCTCCTCTTCCGTGGCGGCGATGACCCAGGCGACTGGTTGTCCGTGAAAGGCGATCTCGGAGGGGAAGAGCGGCTCGTCGCGCCGCAGCGGGCCGACGTCGTTCATACCGGCGACGTCGGCCGCGGTGAGCACCGCGAGGACTCCCGGAAGGGCCATCGCCTCCGCCGGATGGACCGCCAGCACCTCCGCCCGGGTATGCGGGGCCATGACGGGCCAGGCGTGCGCAGCGCCGAGCGCCGGCCACAGGTCGTCGACGTACAACGCTCGGCCCGTCACGTGCTCCTCGGCGGATTCGTGATGGACCGCCTTCCCGACCCAATTCGCAGACGCTCGAAGTCCCTCTCCCGGATCCTGGCGGGGCCCGCGATCGTCGATCGGACTCACGACTCGCCCGCCGTCGCCTCGGTCGTTTCTACGAAGAAACGCTCGAGGAGATTGTGCGTCATCGCCTTACGGTAGGCCGCGCTGCCGCGATGATCCGTGATGGGCGCCACCAGCGGCTCGAGAGCGCCGTGCAGGATCGCCAGCGTCTCTGGGTTCCAGGGCCTGCCTTGCGCGACGCGCTCGACGTCCCGCAGGCGCAGCGGCGTCGCGGCAACCCCGCCGAATGCGACCCGAAGCGCTGCCACACGCTTCGACCCGTCGAGATCCAGAGCAAACGCGCCGGCGACAGTGGAGATGTCGTCCAGGACGCGCCGGCTCACCTTGTAGAAACGCTGGTAACGACGGACGGGCAAGGGTACGCAAATGCTCTCGATAAGCTCACCCGATCCCAGAGCCGTCCTGCGGTAGGAACGGAAGAAGTCGGCCAGCGCGACCCGGCGCGTCCCCCCCGCGCTGGCCAGGGACAGCTGCGCATCGAGCGCAAGGAGTACGGGCGCTGAATCGCCGATAGGCGATGCGGTCGCCAGATTGCCGCCCAGGGTCGCTCGATTGCGAATGAGCCGCGACGAGAAGAGCGGAAGAAGCTGCTCGAGCAGCGGAATCTTCACCGGGCATCCAGCTAGGTGCTCCTCGAGCTGCGAGAGGGTCAGGCAAGCCCCCAGAGTCAGCTCGCCGGAGGACTCTCGAAAACTGCGCAGCTCG
The DNA here is from genome assembly GCA_937998045.1 of uncultured Myxococcales bacterium. Taxonomy (GTDB): domain Bacteria; phylum Myxococcota_A; class Polyangia; order Polyangiales; family Polyangiaceae; genus Palsa-1150. Next base: position 7,530 of record CALKVG010000605.1, on the reverse strand, counting down.
GCCACCGCATCGAGAGCGATCACCTCCGCCCAGCGATCGCCGCGCTGATTGGCAGCGACGATGAGGTCCGTCCCTCCCGCGACCAGCGTGGCCTTCGGGTGCGAGCCGATGGCTTGCAACGCGCTCGAGAGGCACTTCGGTCGAAGGACCTGCGTCCCCCCACCGGTGAAGCATTCGTCTTGGGGCTGCGGGCCTGCGCCGTGTCGACTCTCCTCCACGGGGAGAGCGGACGGTGCCGCCGGGGCCAATCGTGGAAGCGCCTGGACCCATGGATCATCGACGCGAGGCAGCGACATGCTACGTGCCGCTTCGACGATAGGCCTGTAGCCGGTACAGCGGCAGAGATTCCCGGAAATGGCCTCCGGGTCGTAGCCGCTGCGTCCAGGCCGGTAATATTCGCAGAAAAGACTGACGACAAAACCCGGTGTGCAATACCCGCATTGCGAACCGCCGTGCTCCACCATCGCCTGCTGAACCGCGTGCAACACGCCGCCGGGCTCCGAAACCCCTTCCGAAGTGACGACAGCTCTTCCTTCCAGCGCGAAGAGCGGCGCGAGGCAGCTGTTGACGGACTCGAACGTCGCTCGCCCGTGGCCATCGCGCGCAGCCACCGCCACGGCGCACGCGCCGCATTCCCCCTCGGCGCACCCTTCCTTCACGGCAGTGCGCCCGGACGCTCGAAGCCACTGGAGAAGCGTCGTGCACGGGTCCACGTCCGTCGCGAGGACGGGCTGCCCATCGAGCACGAACCGCACGGCCATGCCCCGGATCATAGTCCATCGATGGCGGAGGTGGCTCCCCCACGGCCGCTGCGGTGTATGCTCCACTCGGACCTGGGTCAGCGGGCAGTGGACTCGCTGACTGGACGTGACCCATGCCCTCGAACAACACGGATCGCGCCGCCCGGCAGGACGCGCTCGCCCGCCTCACCGAGCGCGTCCGGCGAGACCTCGAGTTCTTGACCTATCCCGGCCGAGATTGGGTCCAAGCGCGGCAGACAGCGAACGGCGAGCCGGTGTACGACGTCGTCGTGGTCGGGGCCGGTCAGGGCGGCCTCGCTACGGCGTTCGGCTTGATGCGCGAGCGCGTGAGCAACGTGCTGGTCGTCGACCAGAACCCGCTCGATCGTGCGGGCCCGTGGCTGACCTTCGCCCGCATGGTCACGCTTCGAACGCCGAAGCACCTGACCGGCCCCGATCTCGGCGTCCCATCGCTCACTCCGCGCGCCTGGTACGAGGCTCAGCACGGCGAGGGCAGCTGGACGTCCCTCGAGCTCATCCCGAAGGAGAGCTGGGCGGAATACCTCGGTTGGTACCGGACGACGCTGAACATCCCCGTCCGCGCCGAAACGCGCGTCGGAGCGCTCGACTGGGACAGTCGCGATCGAGTCTGGCTCTTGCCGTGCACGTCGGCAACGACGTCGGAAGTCCTGAAAGCGCGTCGCGTGGTGCTCGCCACGGGCATCGAGGGCTCCGGCCGCTGGCACGTACCATCGATGATCCGCGACTCTCTGCCGGGGCACTTGTACGCGCACACGCGCTGGGACATCGATTTCGCCGCGCTCGCCGGCAAGCGAGTGGCGGTCATCGGCGCCGGCGCCTCGTCGTTCGACAACGCGTCGACCGCCCTCGAGCACGGAGCGCGCGAGGTGCGCCTCTTTTGCCGGCGCTCGGAGCTCGGGAAGGTGAACCCTTACCGATGGGCCGAGTTCGTCGGCTTCTTGCGGCACTTCGGTGACCTTCCCGACGCGGACAAGTGGCGCTTCATGCGAGAGATCGTCCGGATGGGGCAGCTGCCGCCCGCCGATACCTACCGCCGGGCCACTCGCAACGCAGGCTTCCATCTGCACCCCGGGTCGGACTGGAAGGCGCTCGACGCGCGAGGCGATGCGATCCGAATCACGACCGAGGGGGGCACCTTCGAATGCGACTTCGTCATCGTCGGAACGGGCTTCGTGACCGACCTCGGCGCACGCCCCGAGCTCGCGTCGATCGAGGCGCGCATCGCGCGATGGGCGGATCGCTTCACGCCGCCGGAGAGCGAACGGCACGACGACCTGCTCCGGCATCCGTACCTGGGGCCGCATTTCGAGTTTACCGAGCGCGTACTCGGAGCGGCGCCATACCTACAATACCTCTACAATTACACGTTCGGCTGTCTCTTGAGCCTCGGCTTCGGCGGTGCGAGCATCTCGGGGATGAAATACTCGATTCCGCGCCTCGTGGGCGGCATCACCCGTTCCTTCTTCCTCGAAGATCGCGAAACTCACTTCGAGAGCCTGCGAAACTACGGCGAACGGGAGTTCTGAATGCCAATTACGGGATTCAGGAGCGGGCGCGTCGTAGCGGAAGACCGCGTGCGGCCCGGGGTCGTCGTCGTTCGGGACGGCGTCATCGATTGCGTGGCGGAGGACGCGCCGGCGGGTGCGTGCCTCGTCGATGCGGGTGACCTCGTGATCTCCCCGGGCCTGGTCGACTGCCACGTCCACGTGAACGAACCCGGTCGAACGGAGTGGGAGGGCTTCGAGACGGCGACGAGGGCAGCCGCTGCGGGCGGGGTAACGACGATCGTCGATATGCCGCTGAACAGCGTCCCTGTGACGACGAACCGCGCCGCGCTCGAGGAAAAGCTGCACGCGGCCGAAGGCAAGTGCTTCATCGACGTCGGCTTCTGGGGCGGTGTCGTGCCTGGAAACGCGGGCGACCTCGCCGAGCTGGCCAAAGGCGGCGTTCTGGGGTGCAAGGCCTTTCTCGTTCCGTCCGGCATCGACGAGTTTCCGAACGCGAGCCGGGCGGACCTCCTCGCGGCGATGCCGATCCTCCGCGATTGCGGAATCCCCCTCCTCGCGCACGCCGAGCTCGACGTGGGAGCGGAGGTGACGGAGCGCGACCCTCGCGCATACCGCGGATACCTTCAATCGCGCCCGGCAGCGTGGGAGGACGCCGCCATCGGCCTCCTGATCGACCTGTGCCGCCAGACCCGATGCTCCGTTCACATCGTCCACCTGTCGTCGGCGTCGGCCCTGGAAGCGCTCCGGGCCGCGCGCGGGGAAGGGCTCCCCGTGACGGTGGAGACTTGTCCGCACTACTTGTGTCTCGAGGCGGAGGCAATTCCGGACGGGGCGACCCATTTCAAATGCGCCCCGCCGATTCGGGACCACGCAAACCGCGAGGCCCTGTGGCAGGGCCTGTTCGAGGGGGTCATCGATTTCGTGATTACCGACCATAGCCCGTGCACTCCCGAGCTCAAGCTGCCCCGCGAGGGCGACTTCCATCGAGCGTGGGGAGGTATCGCGTCGCTACAGCTCGGCCTCGCCGCCGTATGGACGGACGCCCGGCGGCGAGGAGCCGGACTCGCCGATCTCGCGCGGTGGATGAGCGCGCGACCGGCGCGATTCGCTGGCCTCGGGGAAAAGAAGGGTCGCATCGCTCCGGGCTACGATGCGGACCTCGTGATCTGGGATCCGGACGAACGGCTCTCGGTGCGACCCGATGTGCTCTTCTCCCGTCATCGCATCACGCCCTACGGCGGCCGCTCGCTCGTCGGCCGCGTGCACACCACCGTCGTGCGCGGCGAGATCGTTTACGACGGTGTCGGCCACCCTGCCGGACCTATCGGCCGCACTCTCCTCGGTCGCACAGCTCGCGCGCCGGGAGGCGCGAACGCGTGAGCGCCGAGCCCCTGGGCTTCATCGGGCTCGTGGACCTCGCGGCCGAGCGTCTGGGTGGCCGCGTCGTAGGAACTAGCGACGATTTCTTCGCCGGCGCGGGCAATCTCATCAAGCCCGGACGCGGGGTCTTCGTAGAAGGGAAGTTCACCGAACGCGGCAAATGGATGGACGGCTGGGAGAGTCGTCGAAAGCGCTCGCCCGGCCACGACTGGTGCGTTCTCGAGCTGGGTACGACGGGGCAGATCCTCGGACTCGACATCGACACCAACCACTTCGTCGGCAACGCTCCGTCCTTTGCCTCCGTCGAAGCGCTGCGGACAGAGCGTGGGACTTCCCTGGACGTGCTCGATGGGCTTCCGTGGAGAACGCTCGTCGCGCCGTCGGCTCTGCGCCCCGGCTCGCAGAACCTCTTTGCGTGTCTCTCGATCGGACAGGTCAGTCACGTTCGATTGAACATCTTCCCCGACGGGGGTGTCGCGCGCTTTCGGGTTTTCGGAAGGGTGGAGCCTGCCTGGGAAGACGCGCCTCTCGACGAGGAGACGGCGCGCCATGTTCCCGCCGGACTCGTGGATCTCGCCGCCGTCGTGAACGGCGGACTCGCCTTGGCCTGCTCGGACGCCTTCTTCGGGCCGATGAACAACCTGCTCATGCCGGGGCGCGCCGAGAACATGGGGGACGGCTGGGAGACGCGTCGGCGCCGCGGCCCCGGTCACGACTGGATCGTCGTGCAGCTGGGGGCGCGGGGCATCCCGAGGTGCCTCGAGGTGGATACTCGATATTTCATCGGCAACTACCCGGACCGTTGCTCGATCGAGCGGATCGACGCCGAAGGCACGACGGTGACGGATCTCATCGCAAGCTCGCAATGGATGCCCCTCCTGGCGCAGACGCGACTGCGCGCCGACGCTCGTCACTACTTCGAGATGGCCGACGGAGACTCGTCCGCGACGACCCATCTGCGCATGAACATCTTCCCGGACGGGGGAGTGAGTCGCCTGCGCGTGTGGGGGTCTCGCACGTGAACGCTCCCCACGAGATCCTCAACGCCGCTCCTGCCGAGGACGCTCGATCCATGCTCTTGCGCTGCTGCGGGAGCGTGCGGTGGGCCGAGGCCATGCTCGCGCGCCGTCCGTTCGGGTCGACCGCCGAGCTGCACCAGGCGGCGGAGACCCTCTGGAATGGCCTGGCGCCGGACGATTGGCTCGAAGCGTTTCGCCATCACCCCCGCATCGGCGACACGGGCGCCCCACCGGCGCTTGGTCCCGAGGACGACAGCGCGCATCCGGCCTCGGAGTGGTCCCGGCAGGAACAGTCCGCCGTCCAGCACGCAGACGCCGCAACGCTGCGTGCCTTGCGCGAGGCCAACGCGGCGTACGAGCGGCGCTTCGGGTTCGTCTTTCTCGTCTGCGCGACCGGCAAGAGCGCCGAAGAGATGCTGCGCTCGCTCGACGCCCGGATCAACAACGAGCCGACCGTCGAGCTTCGCGTCGCAAGCCGCGAGCAAGCGAAGATCACCCGGCTGCGCATGGAGAAGCTCCAACGATGACGCACATCTCGTCTCACGTGCTCGACACTGCGGTCGGCCGGCCGGCCGCGTCCGTACGCATACACCTCGATCGGCTCGAAGAAGGAGGCTCGTGGACTCCCCTTGCAGCGGCGAGTACCGGCGACGACGGCCGCGTCGCCGACCTGGCGCCCGGAGTCGACCTCCTCGCGGCGACCTATCGTTTGCGCTTCGAGACCGGGGCGTACCTGGAGCGGGCGAATCGTCCCGTCTTCTATCCGTGGATCGAAATCGTCTTCCGCGTCGACGGCGAGGAGAGGCACTATCACATTCCGCTTCTCTTGAGCTCGTTCGGGTATTCCACGTACCGAGGCAGCTAAAAGGACATAAGAATGGGGATTCTCGACCTTGCGACTGGGCAGCGCGAAGCGCTGAGGCGGGCCAATCAGGCGTTTGCAAAACGATACCCGGGTGAGCGCGACGGCCGTCATCCGGTCCACACGGTTTATGGCGGCGCGCATCTCTTCCGGTCGAACACTACGCACAAGCTCGGCGAGATTGCGCTTCGCACCATGGACGCGTACGGCAAGAGCGCCGTCGAATTCGCGACGGGCGTCGGCTTCGTCGCGAGCGGCGATCTGGCGGATGTCGACCCGACCGAGATCGTCGCCGCGTTCGACCGCGATCCCGCAGCGCTGCGACGCGCAAAGCCCGCGGCGTGGCTGGCGGCAGCAGTTCACCGCCGCGTACGGCAGAAGCTGCAGCGGGAGCCGGTCGAAGACTTCCGCATCGACTTTGAGGACGGCTTCGGCGCTCGGAGTGACGTGGAGGAAGACGACACCGCGCGCTCGGCCGCCCGTGAGCTCGCGCAAGGGATGCACGCCGGGTCGCTGCCGCCTTTCGTGGGCATTCGCGTCAAGTCGTTCGGCGAGGAGTGGATCGAGCGAGCCGCGAGAACGCTCGAAATCTTCACGGATGCGCTCGTCTCTGCAAGCGGGGGCCGATTTCCGTCGAACTTCGTCGTCACCTTGCCCAAGGTGACGGTGCTCGAACAACCGAAGATGCTGTCGTCCCTCCTCGCGCTGCTCGAACGACGGCACGAGCTGCCCCCCGGCTCGTTGCGAATGGAGCTGATGATCGAAGCGCCCCAGGCGCTGCTCGCAGCGGACGGCCGCTCGCCACTGCCCGACCTTCTCGAAGCGTGCGACGGGAGGTGCGTCGGCGCCCACCTCGGAACCTACGACTTCACGGCGGCGTGCAACGTCACCGCGGCGCATCAGACGATGGACCACCCGATGTGTGACCTGGCGCGTGGATTTCTGGTGCTCGCCTACGCCGGCCGGGGCATCGCGCTCTCCGACGGCGCTACGAACGTCATGCCCACGGCGCCGTACGCGGCTCCTGCGACCGATGCCCAGGAGGCGCAAAACCGCGCCGCGGTTCACGCAGCATGGCGGCTTTCGTACCGCCACATTCGGCAATCGTTGCGTTCCGGGCTCTACCAGGGATGGGACCTTCATCCGGCGCAGCTTCCCGTGCGATATGCCGCCTGTTTCGCCTTCTTCCTCGAGGGGCTCTTGCCGGCGGCAGAACGCCTCCGCAACTTCGTCGAGAAGGCGGCACAGGCCACCCTCGTGGGTGAGGTCTTCGACGACGCTGCCACGGGTCAGGGGTTGGTGAATTTCTTCTTGCGAGCCCTCAACTGCGGCGCCATCGACGCTGGCGAGCTCGAAAGCACGGGGCTCACTCGCGAGGACCTCCAACTGCGCTCGTTCGCAAAGATCCTCCAGGCCCGACAGGCTCGTGTAGCCCTGAATCCGCCTGGAGAATAAAAGGCCAACTCGCCGCGTTGAACGGCTCATGAGAGCCGCCGCCGCCCGCCGCACGATGCACTTGGCGTTGCCCCTGTCAGCCCTCGGCATCGGTGGATCGCTCGCCGTGGCCGACTTCCTGCGGGTGGGGTGCTTCGCGGGCGACGATCGCCTCGCGATCTCGCTGGTCGCCCTCGTGCCGCTCGCATCGGCGGCGCTCGGCTCTTTCTTCTCGGCGCGCATCGACGCAGGATTTCGCCTTCCCGCCTGGGTTACCTGCGCGACGACGTGTGTGTGTGGCTCGCTAATCGGCGCCACGATCTGTGCGTACTTGTGGGGCGACCCCGGCTTCCCGATGGGCGTCGCCAACGGCTTGGCCTTCGGCGCGGCGTTCTCGGTCGCCTTTTCGCTGGTCGTCGCCGCCGCTCGCCGGACCGGGCAGGCGCGCCACGCATCCGTCGTGGACAGGTCCGACCGACTCCTCGTCGCTGCGGTCGTCGCGCTGTCTCTTATACACATCTGACGCTGCCGACGATCTTACGCGT
>CALKVG010000604.1 GCA_937998045.1 uncultured Myxococcales bacterium | reverse complement strand
CTCCTCCACCGAGGTGACCGTTGGCATTCGGAGTCGGAAGTCGCTGGAGCCGCATCTTCGCGGGCGGCGTCGCTCTCGCGGCGCTGGTGACCACTTCGCCCGACGCGGCGGCTCAAGCGTCCGACGCGCAGAACCTCGCCCGCGCGCGGGACCTCTTCGTCGAGGCCACAGAAGCGCGCGAGGCCGGCGATCTCGCGGGCGCTCTCGAGAAGTTCAAGGCCGCGCACGACCTCGCGCCGAACCCGATCACCACCATCGAGCTCGGTCGGACGTACACGATGGAGGGGATGCTGCTCGAGGCGCGTGAGGCGTTCCTCTCGGTCGCGCGCATCCCCGTCCAGGCTGACGAGACGCCGCGGGCGACGCAGGCGCGCCAGGACGCTGCGAAGCTCGCGGAGGAAGCCACGCATCAGATCGATCGCATTGTCGCGGCATCGGCCCCACAGCCTCGAGAACCGAGCTTCGCTTCGCCACCTGCGGCCTCGCCGTTTCCCACGTCTGCGGAGACGCCGAGCAACCGCGAGCACACCGGGGTCGAGCCGCTCGCCTACGCCGGCTTTGGTGTGGGCGTCGCCGGCCTCGTCACGGGCGGCATCCTGGGGTTCGTTGCGATCTCGAAAGCAACGTCCGCGCAGAACGACTGCAACGGCGGCCTGTGTCCGCCGAGCGCCGCCGACGACCTGCAAACGGCGCAGACGTTCGGTTACGCGTCGATCGTCGCGCTGGCGGTTGCAGGGGTCGGCGTCGCGGTCGGCATCGTGGAGCTGGTGGTCTCCCCACCGCGCGCGAAGACTACGTACGCGATGGAGCCGGTGCGCCCGGTCCCGTGGCTCGCGACCGGCGGTGCCGGAGTGGGTGGCTCGTTCTGAATGGCCCGCCGGCGAGGCGCGCCTCAGGGCTCGTGCGCGAGCGGTTCGCCTTCGTAGTAGTCCGCGGAGGGGACGTCTTCCTTGATGAGCTTCATGACCCACGCCCCGCCGCGCAGCCCTTTCACCGGATCGATACCCGACGCGAACGCGACCTTCTTCGAGTCGGGGTACGCGACGATGTCCATCGTCGTTGCAGTCGCCGGGCCGGAAAGGCACAGGTACCGGAGCGGCTGTCCGCCGCCGTTCGAGAGCGCGTGGGGAGCCTCGGGACCTGGCGGTAGCGCCACGTAGTCCCCAGCACGAACGTCGACCTTCTGCGGCCCGATCCGCAGCGTTCCCTGCCCCTCGAGTACGAATATGGCTTCCTCGAGAGCGCTGTGGAAATGGAACGGAAAGGCCGTCTTTCCAGGCGGCAGCTCGTAGAGCGTGCACCCCAGCGCGCGCCCTCCCGCCTCCGCCCCCAGTCGGCGCGCGCGGAACGCGAAACTGCCGCGACGCTCCTCTCGCGCAGAAACCTCCTCGATGTTGACGACGTGTGGGTGCCGACGTGTATCCGCCATGGAGTGCTCCTTTCTCTACGACTTGCGTATCGCGCGGGACCGAGGACGGGTTGCACCACCCGCCGGCGCCCGCCGGCCTATTACAAATGGGTCTTCTTTGCGCATCCCGGGCAGTACCAGCGGCCGCTTCCGTCTCGCTGCACTTGCTCGAGCGTGGTCGTACGTGTGTGCTCGCCAGCGTCGTGATGCCAGCCCACGGCCTTGAACTTCCTGACCGCGGCGACGCGCGCCATCACGGGCAAATCGCGCCTTCCGCACACCTCGGCGCTGGTCGTTCGGCACGCATCGCAGAGGACGCGAACGTGCGAGGCTTCGACGAGGACGAGGGGCATTCGCCAGATACTGTACATATACTCAGACATCGGCAAGCGACACGCACATAGACCATGCGTATGTGTTTGAATTTAAGACGAATTTATACAACAGGTCCGAAGAGGGGTGGGAGGAACAGTGCTCCGTTTTCTAGACGTACGTTCAGTATCCAACTAGAGTCCGCGGCCATGAACACCGATGCAATGGTCCTCCGGGCGATGTTGAGGTTGGCGCGACGGCGGGATGCCGCCGACGAGGTTGCCATCGGCCTCCGTGTGCCGGGTTCCGAGTGGGAAGTGCGGCAGTGCCTCCGCCGGCTCGCGCGGTGCGGCCTCGTAGAATGGACGCGTGCAGGGGCGCCTCGTCTATCCATGGCGGGGCTGGCCGTCGCGGTGGCCACGCTGCCTCCACCTTCGCAGCGCAACCGCCGTCCGTCGCGTGCGAGGCGGGCGGCATGAAGGGCGAGGCGCCCATGCCCCGCGCTCACGGCGAGCGGAGATATGGGCGCCCCGAGTTGTGGGTTCTGCTTGCCGGAGACGGCAAGGTCGACTCAGAGACAACCGAGCGTGAAGGCCCCGCTGCAGATCACCGGCGTCGTCGCCGTGATGGGGGTCGAGATGAGGAACGTTAGCGGCAGGGTCGCGGCGCTAATCGTGGCCGTGTTCAGCGGTCCGGTGTTCAGCGAGCCGAGATTGAACGCCGCGCTGTTGAAGGCGGAGAACGAAGAGTTGGCCGTGGTGTTGAAGGTCGCGAGCGGTCCTGTGCTGAAGAGCGGGGACCCCGTGGCGAACGGCGTGTTGAGGCCCGGGATTGCGCCAAAGACGTTGGCGACCAGCGAGAGGTTCGGCGCAATGCTTCCGAGGGAGATGGGCACGGCCACCGTGAACGCCCCGGCCGGGCTGAGGGGCGCGACGATCTGATTCCCGAAGAAGGTGCCGAATTGCGCGGCCTGCGACGTGATCAGGACCTGATTCGCGGTCAGGTCCGGGGTCAAGGTCAGGTTCGCGAACGCCGCCTGCATCTGAGCCGCGATCGTCGACTGAACGCTGCTCGCGAGCGCAAGCTGCGTCGCGGCGCCGGCTCCGCAGCTCACGAACGGCGCCTGGGCTGCTACCAGCGGTGTGCACGCCAGCGTTGTTGCCACCTGAGGGGACTGCGTGGTCCCGGTGGTATCGGATGCGGTGGGACCGCTCGAGGTGCAGGCACCCGCGCAAGTCGCCACCGCAGCCAAAGCGCCAAACAGCTTTTTCGACAGCATGATGACATCCTCCTGACGCGCTTGAGCGCGCGCCGGGGTGCGCTCTGCAAGGGGTGCTCCCTCTGCCGCGGGCCACAGGGCTCTGCCTCGAGTCGAAGCGCGAGCAGCCCTTACTCCTCGAGCAGAACGCTGCGCGACCGCAGCCCCGAACGAGCGAACGGTCGCCGTCGACGGCCGCGATCCGGACGTGGCGACCGCGCTCTCGCGGTGCAACAGGCATCGCGACCGGGACGCGGATTTCGGCGCGCGACGGTTCCGTTGCTCGCGCGAGCACGCAAGCGAGCACGTCCAGAGGATCGACACGCCGCACAACGGGGCCGTGGAGATGCGGCAGCGCAAGAACGGCCGCAGCGAGTCGAGTCTTCAACTTCGAGCGAGGGGAGACGTTCACGCTGAGAGCAACCTAACGGTTGCTCTTTGCCACGAGCGGGGGTAGTAACATCCGCAACCTGGAGGTTGCTCATGACGGCAAGCGATCGCATCGAAAAGAAGGTCCTCCTGCGGGCAGCGCGGGAACGCGTCTGGCGCGCGATCAGCGACGCGAAGCAGTTCGGCAGCTGGTTCGGGGTCGAATTCGACGGGCCCTTCGCCCCTGGCGTTCGACTTACGGGGAAGATCGTGCCGACCACCGCCGATGCCGAGGTGGCCAAGACTCAGGAGCCGTACCGAGGGAAGGCGTTCGAGCTGTTCGTCGACCGCATCGAACCGATGACGCTCTTCTCCTTCCGCTGGCATCCGTTCGCCATCGACCCGGCGATCGATTATTCGAACGAACCCACTACTCTGGTGAAGTTCGAGCTGGAGGAGGCCGCGCAGGGCACGATGCTGACGATCACCGAGTCCGGGTTCGACGGGATCCCGTTGGCCCGACGAGCCACGGCGTTCGCCGCGAACGACGGGGGCTGGCAAGCGCAGACGAGGCTCCTGGAGAAGTACCTGGCGGCCGCGCGCTAACGGAAGGGCCGCTCGACGGGGCCGCCGAAGATCGCGAATTCGAGAGGGGCACCATGTCAGGAGCACACGCCGCCGCAGCGCGGCTCGCCGTCGCGGCACCGGTATTCGCCGCGCTCGGCGACGAAACCCGGCTGCACATCGTCGCACGGCTGTGCGAAAAGGGACCGCTGCCCATTGTCCGGCTCACCGACGGCTCGGACGTGTCGCGTCAGGCGGTTACGAAGCACCTCCATGCGCTCGCGGAGGCAGGGCTCGTGCGCAGCCGGCGCTCGGGACGCGAACGCATTTGGGAGCTCGAGACGAGGCGCCTGGCCGAGGCCCGCCGCTATCTGGACCAGATCTCGCGTCGCTGGGACGAGGCGATCGATCGGTTGAAGGCCTTCGTCGAGGAAGAAGGCCGATGACGCCTCGAGAGCGATCACGGCGAAAGAACCGAGCACACGGAGAGGCTCCCCGCGGGCGCGGCGTTGTCCTGGCAGAGCATCAGCTCGGGGGTCACCCCGAAGTTGCCTGCGATGAGAGTGACCGTAACGACGCTGCCGGCTGACCATGTCGCGCCGGATCCGGTCGCGAGGTCGGTCTCGGCGCCGAACCCCGTAGGACTTGCTCCGCTCCCGAGGCCGCCGTCAAACAGATCGGAGCCGATTCCCGTCGATGCATCGGATTCGGCGCTGCCCACGTGGACGCTGAGGGCCCCCCCCGCGAGCGGAGACAGCAGCACGTAGCCATTCGCGTCAACCGTGAGACCGCTCGCAGGTGCCGTCGACGCGGTCCCGAACGGAACGTTGCCAGTGAGAGGCGAAAAGGTGGCAGACACCAACGCGCCGGTGCCAAACACCACGCCGGTCCCGGCCATGGCGTCGATGAACCGGACGGCGGCTCGCCCGTCGGGAGCCTCCAAGTCGTCGGCGAACGCGACGACTCTTGCCTGCGGATCGTTCTCGATCGGCTGGAGGTCACCCACTAGCGCCAACGTCGTCCGCGTGCCCCCGGCCAGGGGGGGAATCTCCTTGACGGGCGCAATCGGCGCGGCGCACGTCCCGCCCGGCACGACGACGCCGACGTCGTACGTGTCGGACGGGACGGTCACGTACGCGCTCACGTTCGGAAACGCGATGGCTCCGCCGAGGAGCGGACCGATCCACGTGCCGGCACCTCCGCTCCCGTGCGGTCTGACGCAGAGGTCGAAGCCCATCACGGCATCGCGCGTCCAGTCGGCAAAGCGAAGGAAGCTCGGCGATCCGACCGGGGTCGAGTTATCGTTCGGTCCGTCGTCCGCAGCTCCCCCGTCGCCGTACCATTCTCGTAGGGATGGCTTCGATGACGCGGTGCCACCGCACGCGGCGGTGAGGGCGGCGAAGATCACGCTCTCTACCCCCCAGGCTGCGAACATGCTGCATTGGCGCATGGGCGGCGGAGTAGGCACGAACGGCGCCGATTGTGGTGAGCGCTCGCGCAGCAAGCCGTACCGGTAAGTCCGATGAAGATAGACTGGTCGCCCCCGAACCTTCGGCAGGGCGCGCCAGCCGGCCCCCGGATACAGCGCGCACGAGGCCTGATTGCTCTCCAAGGCGGCTTATCTCAACCCCACCCTGTTCGTTCGCGCGGTCGGGGCGCTCGCCGTCGTGTGCGTCCTCGGAATCTACGGCCTTCGCTGCACGCCAGACCCGCCGATTCGGTCCGACGGCGCCGGGTACTACGCTTACTTGCCTGCCCTGGTCGTCGACCACGACCTGTCGATGCATGGAATCGCGGCGCGCGGACCCGTCGATCCGTCGCGCATCGAGGTCTACGAGGAGACCGGCGCGTACCTCGACAAATATCCGATGGGGGTTGCGACGATGATCACTCCCTTCTTCCTCACCGCCCACGGACTCAGTGTCGCGCTGGGCACGAGGGCGGACGGCTACGCGCCCATCTACCAAGCATTCGCCGCTCTCGCCGGCGTCGTCTATGGGTGGCTCGGTGTCGTCCTGCTACGTCGACTGCTCGAGCAGCGCTTCGACGCGCGGATCACGACGTGGACCCTGGCGGGCGTTCTTTTCGGGACGAACGTCTTTCACTACTTCACTTGGGAACCGCTCTATAGCCACGCCTATTCGTTCTTCTTGTTCGCAGCTTTGCTCGAAGCGATCCCTCGTTGGCACGCGCACCCCACGATCGGCCGGAGCTTGCTCATTGGAGCCGTTGCCGGTTTCATTCTCCTCGTTCGTCCGACCAACGGCTGTGCGCTGGTACTCGTGCCGCTCTACGGGTTGAACGACGGCGTTCGCGCCTGGTTTCGGCGATTCCCTTACATGGTGCTCACGGGCGGAGTGGCCGCCGCCATCTTCACGCTTCAGCTTTTCTACTGGCATCGGGTGACGAACCACTGGTTCGTCTACGCGTACCAGGGCGAACGCTTCGACCCCTTCGCGCCCAAGCCACTGCACGTCCTTCTCAGCTTCAAGAAGGGCGTGTTCGTGTGGGCACCCGTCCTCGCGCTGTCGGTTCTCGGACTATGGCGCGCGCGACGTGATCGCCTTCGGCCGGAGTTCACGGCGATCGCCGTCATCTTGTTGCTGCAGCTGTGGATCGTCTCGAGCTGGTGGTGCTGGTGGTACGGCGTGAGCCTCGGACATCGGGCGTTCACGGAGTTCGTGCCGTTCTTTGCCCTCGGGCTGGCCGCCTTTCTCGAACGGGGCCTGGCCGGGACGCCGGACGCGGCGAACCGAACTCGTCGCCTCTATCGGTGCCTGGTCGGTTACGGCGTCCTCATGATGGCGCTCTACTGGATCGGCGTCTTGCCCTTCGACGGCCCCAACTGGAAGCCTCTCTTATAGCCGGCCGACCGTTGCGTGCCGAAGTGGATGGGCGTAGTCCGGAGGACCACGTCGCAAGACTCGTCAAGGGCTCTTGCGCAGACGTTTCGAAGAAAGGGTTCCGCCGATGAAGAAATTTCTCGTTCTCTACAAGGCGCCAACGTCCGCTTTCGAGCAGATGAAGAAGTCCACTCCAGAGCAGCAGAAGGCCGGAATGGACGCGTGGATGGCGTGGAGCAAGAAGGCTGCACCGTCGCTCGTCGACATGGGAGCGCCGCTTGGAAAGAGCTTGCGCGTCACGAAGGCGGGCGGCGCCTCACCGACCACGAACGAACTCGGTGGTTACTCGGTCCTCCAGGCGGAATCGAAAGAGGCCCTCGCCGACGCCCTGAAGGGGCATCCTCACTTCATGATGCCGGACGGGTTCATCGAAATCGTCGAGATCATGCCGCCGCCCGGCATGTAGCATCGCCCACGCGGCGGGGGCCGCAATTGCGGGGTCCTGGACCGACAGTCCACGCAGATACGATTGAACGTGTACCGTCAGCCCAGCCCTCGCCCGCTTCCGCCGCGGCTCGGGATCCATCGTCGCCCGCGTGGCGACGTGCCACGGCGTAGAGGTCGTCGCCACCCTCGTTGCGCCTTTCCGCGCAAGAGCTCTCCCCTGGGACACCTTCGCGCCCACAACGCCCGGGGGCCTGGCGCTCCCCGCGCTCGGCACCCACGGTGCATCGCGCAGGGCCATGGCGATACTCGTCACCGGGGGTGCCGGGTACATCGGCTCGCATATGGTGCTCTGCCTGGTCCGTGCGGGGCGCCCGGTCGTGGTCGTGGACAACCTGTCCGCCGGCTACCGCGAGCTTCTGGTCGAGGGGGTCCCATTCGTCCATGCCGACATCGCCGACGGCGCGACCATGCGCGACGTCATACGCGAGCGCGATATCGACGCCATTATCCATTTTGCTGCGCACACGCAGGTCGCCGAGTCTGTGCGCGATCCGCGCCTCTATTGGAGCGGAAATGTCGCCGCTACGCTCAACCTGCTCGACGCCGCCCTCGCCAGCGGCGTCAAGTACTTCGTCTTCTCGTCGACCGCTGCGGTGTACGGCGAACCCGAGCGCTGTCCGATCGACGAGGAGGCCCCGACGCATCCCATCAACCCATACGGAGAGAGCAAGCTCACAATCGAGCAGGCACTCGCTGATTACGCCCGCGCATACGGCATGAGGTACGCTGCGCTCCGCTACTTCAATGCCGCGGGCGCAGACGCCGATGCGGGGTTGGGCGAGCTCCATCACCCCGAGTCGCACCTCATCCCGATAGTGCTTCAGGCAGCCCTGGGCCGGATGAGCGAGGTCGTAATCTTCGGACGGCAATACCCGACACCCGACGGCACGTGCATCCGGGATTACGTCCACGTCCTCGACCTGGCGGATGCACACATGGCAGCGCTCGACGACCTCCGGTGCGGCGGCGACAGCGGCGCATTCAATCTGGGAACGGGCACCGGCCACTCCGTCGCAGAAGTCATTGCAACCTGCCGGGAAGTGACCGGCCGCCCGATAGCTGTAGTCGAAGGGGAGCGACGACCCGGTGACCCGCCGGTGCTCGTCGCGAGCCCGGAGCGCGCCCGCCGACGGTACGGTTGGGAACCGCGCCGCTCTTCGCTCGAGCGCATCGTCCGTGACGCGTGGGCCTGGCACTTGCGGGAGGCCGCGAAGAGCTCGCACGAACCCGAGACCAGGAAAGCACATGCTCAGCATCGCTGATGTCGTCTGCCTGTCGCACTTGCGCTGGGGTTTCGTGTACCAGCGGCCAAACCATCTCATGGCGCGCTGGGCGCGGCACGCGCGCGTCTTCTTCGTCGAGGAGCCGGTATTCGACGAGCAGCACCCCCGTGCGTCCATCGAGGACGTCGCGCCCAATCTGTGGCGGGTGGTCCCCTACCTGACGGCCGCGTCGCGAAGTGCACCGACAGCGCAGATCGACACAGACCTCAGGCGTCTCCTGGACGGTGTCCTGTCGTCGTCGCGCGTCCGGTCACCGCTCCTGTGGTTTTACACGCCGATGGCGCTCGCGTTCGCCGGACACATCGACGCCGCCGTCACGGTGTACGACTGCATGGACGAGCTCTCGGCGTTTCAAGATGCGCCGCCGCAGCTCGCAGAGCGCGAAAGGCAGCTCTTCGCGCGCGCCGACGTCGTCTTCACGGGCGGCCACAGCCTGTACGAGGCGAAACGCCACGCACATCCCTTCGTGCACGCCTTCCCGAGCAGCGTCGACGCCGAACACTTCGCGAGCGCACGACTTTGCCGGACGAGCGGCGAGCCGAGCGCCCAGCGTGACGTGCCTCGCCCGCGCCTTGGGTTCTTCGGCGTGGTCGACGAGCGCCTCGATCGCGACCTGCTGGCGAGAATCGCGGACACCCGCCCCGACTGGCACGTCGTCGTCGTGGGACCCGTCGTCAAGATCGACGCGGCCACGCTCCCTCGGCGCCCGAACTTGCATTACCTCGGACCGAGCTCATACGCCGATCTGCCCGCGTACATCGCGGGATGGGACGTAGCGATCATGCCGTTCGCCCAGAACGGAGCGACGCGCTTCATCAGCCCCACGAAGACGCTCGAGTACCTCGCCGCCGGGAAGCCGGTGGTATCCACGCCCGTTCGCGACGTCGTCCGCCCTTACGGCGAGCTCGGAGTCGTGCGCATCGCCGCGGGAGATGCCTTCGTGAGCGCGATCGAGGGGGTGCTTCGAGAGCGCGGAACCGCGAAGGAGGCGGCCCGTCTGGCCGCGGCCGACAAGGTGGTCGCCGCGACCTGCTGGGACTCGACCTGGAGCGCGATGCGTCGCCTAGTCCACGACGCAGCGGAGCGGCGGCGTCGCATCGCATGAAGGAGCGCCGGCCCATGTTCGATTACCTCATCGTCGGCGCAGGGTTCGCGGGTAGCGTGTGCGCGGAGCGCCTAGCCTCCATCGGGAAGCGGGTGCTCGTCTGCGAGCGCCGAGCACACATCGCCGGCAACGCCTACGATCATTACGACGATGCAGGGATCCTCGTCCACAAGTACGGGCCACATATCTTCCACACTGGATGTGCGCGGATCTTCGCGTACTTGTCGAAGTTCACGGCCTGGAGAGACTACGAGCATCGCGTCCTCGCGAACGTCGACGGGAAGATTCTCCCTTTCCCGATCAACATCGACACTGTCAACCGGCTCTACGGTCTCGACCTCGACGAGTCCAACATCGCGGCGTTCTACGCCGAACGCGCCGAGCGCATCGCGCATCCGAAGACGAGCGAAGACGCAGTCGTGAGCAAAGTCGGACGGGATCTCTACGAGAGATTCTTCCGGAATTACACCCGCAAGCAGTGGGGCCTCGACCCGTCGGAGCTCGACGCCGCGGTCGCCGCCCGCGTCCCGGCGCGCACGAATCGCGACAATCGCTACTTCGGCGACGCGTACCAGGCCATGCCTCTCCACGGCTTCACGCGGATGTTCGAGCGAATGCTCGACGGCGCGAACATCACCCTGGCGCTCAACGCGGACTACCTCGACCTGGTACGCGAGGTGCGCTTCCGTTCGACGATCTACACGGGCCCCATCGACGCGTACTTCGATTACCGCTTCGGCCAGCTCGCGTATCGTTCGCTAGACTTCCAGTTCGAGACGCACGATCGCGAGGTGTACCAGGCGGGACCGGTCATCAACTACCCCAACGAACACGCGTACACTCGAGTGACGGAGTTCAAGTACCTGACCGGGCAAAAGCACCCGAAGACCACCGTGGTAAAAGAGTTCCCGCGCGCCGACGGGGAGCCGTACTACCCCGTACCGCGCGCCCAGAATCAGGAGCTCTACGCGAAGTACAAGGCGCTCGCCGACGCGACCCCCGACGTACACTTCGTCGGCAGGCTGGCGACCTACCGGTATTACAACATGGACCAGGTGGTCGGTCAGGCGCTCGCGCTCGTCGAGCGCCTATCCAACGCTCAGACAAAGGCTGCCTGATGTAGTGGGGTAAAGCCATGCCGCGGCACCACCTCGAGCGAGTCGGGATCACCGGATACGTCGCTCCCTTGCCCCCCGAGGACACCGCGTGCAAGCGCGGCTATCCGCGCCCGATGCTTCGCCGCGCGCAGTGGACGAATCTCGACGGTCGCTGGTCGTTCGCGATCGACAGGGACGGGGTCCTTCGTCCCGAGCAGGTCCGCTTCGACTCGTCGATTGAGGTGCCATTCTCGCCGGAGACACCGCGCAGCGGCATCGAAGATACGAGCCTGTACCAGGCGTGCTGGTACCGGCGCGAGATCACCGCCCCGACGCTCGACCCGGACGAGCAGCTTCTGCTCCACTTCGGTGCCGTCGATTACGAGTGTGCGGTATGGGCCGATGGGCGGCTTGCCGGGGGCCACGAAGGTGGCTACACGCCGTTCACTCTCGACCTGACGCCACTCGTGCGTCCCGAGGGAAAGCACGAGCTCATCGTGCGCGCCGAGGACGACCCGCACGATCTCGCGAAACCGCGCGGCAAGCAGGACTGGCAGCTGCACCCGCATTCCATCTGGTATCCGAGGACGACAGGCATCTGGCAGACAGTCTGGATCGAGCGCGCGCCCCGTACCCGGATCTCATCGCTTCGCTGGTCGTCGAACCTCGAGCGCTGGGAGATCGAGCTCGATGCGCTCGTGCGCTGTCCTCCGGACGCCGCGCTCGCGCTCGTCGTCAGGCTACGCGTCGGGGAGCTGCTGATCGCCGAAGATCGCTACGCCGTCGTAGGTGGAGAGGTCCATCGGCGCCTCGCGCTGAGCGATCCGGGGATCGACGACTTCCGCAACGAACTCCTGTGGAGTCCATCGTGCCCCCGGCTCATCGAGGCCGAGCTCGAGCTCGTCGACCGCCAAGAACGCATCCTCGACACGGTCCGGAGCTACACCGCCCTGCGGTCCTTTGCCGTGGACGGCGACCGATTCATGCTGAACGGGCGACCGTACACGCTCCGGATGGTGCTCGATCAGGGCTACTGGCCGGAGTCGGGGCTGACGGCGCCGGACGACGCAGCGCTTCGCCGCGACATCGAGCTCGCCAGAGCGATGGGATTCAACGCCGTACGCAAGCACCAGAAGATCGAAGATCCGCGCTATCTTTACTGGGCGGATAGGCTCGGACTGCTCGTCTGGGAAGAGATGCCGAGCGCCTACCGCTTCACGCACAAGTCGATCGAGAGACTGACGCGCCAGTGGGTGGAGGTGCTCGAGCGGGACGCCAGTCACCCGTGCATCGTCGTATGGGTTCCGTTCAACGAGTCGTGGGGTGTCCCGAATTTGCCGGAAAACAAGCCGGAGCGGCACTACGTCGAGGGCCTTTACCACCTCACGAAGACCCTCGACCCGACCAGGCCCGTCGTCGGAAATGACGGGTGGGAGAGCATCGCGACCGACGCCATCGGCATTCACGACTACGAGGAGAACCCGGAGCGCCTCGCCGTGCGCTACGCGAAGCACGAACTCGTGCCGCGGATTTTTCAGCGCGAGCGCCCGGGGGGACGCGCCATCGTTCTCGATCACGAGCTGCACGCGTCCCGGACGGTGCCGATCGTCCTCTCCGAGTTCGGGGGCATCGCGCTATCGAGCCGGGGCGCGGGCACCTGGGGATACTCGCGGTGCTCGACTGCGCGCGAGTTCGGCGCGCGCTTCGCGCGCTTGCTCGGGGCAGTTCGCTCGCTCGAGCTGCTTGCAGGGTTCTGCTACACGCAGTTCGCGGATACCTATCAGGAGGCGAACGGTCTCCTGCACGACGATCGTAGGCCCAAGGTCCCGATCGACCAGATCGCGCTCGCGACGAGCGGTGGGACACCGGCGGAGCCAGCAATTACCGGGCGCAACGGAGCCCCGCGATGAGGGCGTACGCTTGCATCGAGGTGCGGCTTGAATGACTTCTCGCACGAGTACGGGCGCCTGCCCGAGGTCACTGCCGAGGCGCACGGCCGCGTGAACCTGATCGGCGAGCACACCGACTACAGCGGCGGGTTCGTCCTGCCGATGGCGATACCGCAGCGAACGCGGGTCGAACTCGCCCATCGCGCCGACGCGGTGGTGCGCGTGCATAGCGACCAGCTTCACGAGACGGCGACTTTCGAGGTTGGCGCCGAGCGCCGGCAGGGCCGATGGATCGATTACGTTCAAGGCCTCGTCGTCGCGCTCCGTGCGGAGGGGCATACGATCGCGGGGTTCGACGCGTTCGTACGCAGCGACGTGCCCATCGGGAGTGGCCTGTCTTCGAGCGCAGCCCTGGAGGTAGCGATCTTGCGCGCCGTCCGCGACGCATACGGGGTGCGGCTCACCGCGGTCGAGCTCGCGACGATCGCGCGGCGAGCCGAGAACGACTTCGTCGGAGCGCCGACCGGGATCATGGACCAGATGGCTGCGAGCCTCGCCACCGAGACCGCCGCGCTCTTTCTCGACACACGTTCGCTCGGGTACGAGACGGTCGCGCTGCCAGAAGACGTGGAGATCGCGGTGATCGACTCCGGAGTCGTGCACGATCACGCTGCCGGCGAATACGCCACGAGGCGCGCGGAGTGCGAGCAGGCTGCGCGAGCCCTCGGCGTGGATCAGCTGCGAGACGTAACCGACAAGCAGGCCGTCGCAGGTCTCCCCGCTCCGCTCGACCGACGCGCGCGTCACGTGGTGACGGAGAATGCGCGCGTCCTTGCCGCGGTCGATGCGATGCGAGCGGGCGACTCGATGCGCCTCGGTCGGCTGTTCGACGCCTCACACGCATCGTTGCGCGACGACTTCGAGGCGACGACCGCGGACGTCGACCGGCTCGTGCGTCTGACTCGAGGCGACGCAGGCGTTCTCGGTGCACGCATGACGGGGGGCGGATTCGGCGGCGCGATTGTCGCCCTCGTCCGGCGAGGAGCTGGGCGCCTCGTCGTCGAGCGCGCGCGGAGGGCCTACGACGAAACGGGAGGACCTCGCGCACGCGTCCTCGTGCCCATTCTTCCCGACGATCCGGGGGACCGCTCGTGAACGAGCTCGAGCTGTGGGCCGGAGTCGAGTGCAGCTTCACGCGCATTCATGACGCGACGTTCGATCAGCTCACCCGCACGGGCCACGGCGCACGTCTCGACGATCTGGACCGCATTGCGTCGATCGGCGCGCGGGCCGTGCGGTATCCGGTGCTCTGGGAGAGGACGGCACCACGCGGAGCCGAGCTGGCGGAATGGGCCTGGACCGACGAGCGGCTCGACCGCCTGCGACAGCTGAGCGTCCGCCCGATAGTCACGCTGCTCCACCACGGAAGCGGCCCGTCGACCACCAGCTTGCTGGAGCCGTCCTTCGTGACGGGTCTCGCCGATTTCGCGGGCGCCGTCGCGCGTCGTTATCCCTGGATCGACGACTTCACGCCCGTCAACGAACCGGTAACGACGGCACGCTTCAGCGCGCTTTACGGGATCTGGTACCCGCATGCGCGCAGCGAAGCCGCCTTCGTCAGTGCCCTGCTCAACCAGTGCGCCGCCACGCGCGGGGCGATGCGGGCGATCCGAAGGGCAAACCCGACCGCACGCCTCGTCCATACGGAGGACTTCGGGACCGTCTTCTCGACACCCCGCCTCGACTATCAGGCGTCCTACGAGAACGCCGTGCGGGAGCTGGGCCTCGATCTCCTCACCGGACGAGTCGACCGACACCACCCCCTTCGCTCGTATCTCGTGCGGCACGGCGCGAACGAAGCACTCCTCGACCTGCTCGCCGACGATCCCTGCCCTCCGGACATCGTCGGCATCAACTACTATCTGACGAGCGACCGAATGCTCGACGAGCGCACCGACCGCTACCCGCCGCCTTCACGCGGCGGGAACGGCCGGGACTCGTATGCGGACGTCGAAGCCGTACGCGTGCGGGCCGAGGGGATTGTCGGCCACCGGGCGTTGCTCGAAAACACCTGGCGACGCTGGGGCCTGCCGGTAGCGATCACCGAAGTCCACCTCGGAGGTCCGCCGGAACAGCAGATCCGGTGGCTGCTCGAGGCGTGGAAGGCGGCCCAGGACGCCCGCAAACGCGGCGTCGATGCGCGGGCGGTCACCGTGTGGTCGGCGTTTGGAGCCATGGACTGGGACAGCCTGATGCTGCAGACCCGAAACCACTACGAGCCGGGGATGTTCGACGTGCGCGGAGCGACTCCTCGGCCCACGGCGCTGGCTTCGGTCGCGCGGGACCTGGCCTCGCGAGGTAGTACCTCTCATCCGCTCGCCGCGGAGCCGGGCTGGTGGCGGGAGCCGACCCGAATTCTTTATCCCCCCGCCCGACGGAAGCCGTCTCCAACCTCCCCACGTGTCTCGTGTCCGGTCCTGGTGACCGGTGCGGCCGGGACGCTCGGCAGAGCGCTCGTTCGCGTTTGCCTCGAGCGAGGTGTGTTTGCCGTGGCCCTCTCCCGCGACGAGCTGGATGTCCGCGACGACGGGGCGGTGACGCGCGTGCTCGCGCAGTTCCGACCGTGGGCGGTGCTGAACGCGGCCGGATACGTGCGGGTGGACGAGGCCGAGCTCGATCGAGACGCGTGCTTCGACCTCAACACGGCGGCGTGCGCGGGCGTCGCCGCAGCCTGCGCACACCACGGAATGCGCTACGTCGCGTTCTCCTCGGATCTCGTCTTTGACGGGCAGAAGAACGCGCCCTACCACGAACGCGACGGCGTCCGACCCCTCAACGTGTACGGACTGAGCAAGGCCGCGGCCGAGCGGCTCACTCTCGCCGTTCACCCTGGGGCGCTCGTCGTACGCACGAGCGCCTTCTTCGGTCCCTGGGACGCCCACAACTTCGTGACTCGAACGCTGGTTGACCTGCGCGCGCGCCGCCGAGCGAATGTCGCCGCCGACGCCGTGGTCTCTCCGACGTACGTGCCGGATCTTGCGCATGCCGTGCTCACGCTGCTGGTCGACGGAGCAAGCGGCGTCTGGCACTTGGCGAACCGAGGGGCCACGACATGGGCGGACCTGGCGCGCACGGCTGCAAGGCGAGCCGGCGTCCCCGAGGATGGACTCGTAGCGTGCCCGACCGAGGAGCTCCGGCTCCGCGCCAGACGACCGCTCTACGTCGCGCTGGCGAGCGAACGCAGCGAGCTGATGCCGACGCTAGACGATGCGCTCGCGCGATACGCCGACGCGATTCGCGACCGCGTCGTTGCATGAATCTCCGTCGAAAGGACGCTGCGCGAGCCATAGGAGCCGTGGTAAGCAAAGGCGCTCGCGCATCGGACCTCGTGCCCGAGCCAAGGCGTGGAATGCGGTTCGCGAGCGCGATACGGAGGCTCTGGATGGACAAGATCGAGCTCAGGACGCGAGACGGTAGCGCTCCGAGCTACGTGTTCCGACCGAGCGGCCATGGACCTTGGCCCGCGATCCTCGTGTTCATGGATGGCATCGGGATTCGGCCGGCCATGCTCGAGGTCGGTGACCGGTTGGCCAATCACGGATACTTCGTGCTCCTTCCCGATCTCTTCTATCGCTCCGGCCCCTACGAGCCGATGGACCCGCGCAGCCTCTTCGCCGATCCGGAGAAGAGAAAGACGTTAGTGGAGAAGTTCTTCGCGCACGCGACGCCCGCCAATATCATGTCCGACACTAGCGCGTTCCTCGATTATCTCGGCGCGCAGCCCGACGTGAAGCGCGGTGGTGTCGGCACGGTCGGGTACTGCATGGGGGGCCTCATGTCGCTCACGGCGGCGGGGACCTATCCGGATCGCATCGCTGCGACCGCGTCCTACCACGGCGGCCGCCTTGCGACCGATGCACCGGATAGCCCGCATCTGCTCGCGCCGAAAATGAAGTCGCGCGTGTACGTCGCCGGAGCGATCGAGGATCAGTCGTTCCCCGATGAGATGAAGGCACGCCTCGAGCAAGCACTCGCCGCCGCAGGCGTCGATCACAAGATAGAGACGTACCCGGCGAAGCACGGATGGGTATTCCGCGACACACCCGTATACGACGCCGCCGCATCGGAGCGTCACTGGCAGACGTTGTTGGCCCTCTTCGATTCGACGCTGAAGGCGCGGACCTGAGGGTACGGCCAGCCTCAAACGCAGGCGGGTCTCGCGAGACCGCACTCGTCGCGTCCCTCCGCGGAGTCGACCTGTAGGGTCGAGTGCTCGATCCCGAAGCGGTCGTGAAGCTGCCTGCAGACGTTCGTGAGGAAGCGCGGCTCGCTAGAGCTCTGGGGCATCACCAGGTGTGCGGTGAGGGCGGCCTCGGTGGTGCTCATCGCCCACACGTGCAGATCGTGCACGTCGGTAACCCCGGGCAGTCCGCCCAGATAGGCGCGCACTTGGTCGAGGTCGATGCGCTCCGGCACCGCGTCGATGACGAGATCGATGGACTGGCGCAGAAGGGACCAGGTGCTCGCGAGGATCAGGAGCGCCACGACGAGGCTCGTCGCGGGGTCCAACCAGTACCAGCCTGTCCAAGCAATCACCGCCGCGGACCCCAAGACACCGAGCGAGATCGCCGCGTCTCCAGCCAGGTGCAGGAAGGCCCCCTTCATGTTGAGGTCGTCCTCTCGGCCCCGGAGGAACAGCAGCGCCGACACAGCGTTTGCGACGGCGCCGAGGCCCGCAGTCAGCATCACCAGCCCCGTGTTCACGCGCTCCGGGGAGGCCAGGCGCCGAATGGCCTCGAGGCCGAGCGCACCGGTGGCGACGAGGAGGACGACGCCGTTCGCAAGCGCCGAGAGCTGCGTGACCCTGCGGAAGCCGTACGTGCGCTTGCCGCTCGGCTTTCGCCTTGCCAGGAGGGCGGCGCCTCCGGCGAGCGCGAGCCCGAGGACGTCGCCGAAGTTGTGCCCGGCATCGGCGAGCAGCGCCACCGAGTGGCCGACGAAGCCGACTACAACCTGGGCCATGACGATGATCAGGTTGAGGAGGATACCCACTGCGAACGCACGACTCGTCCCCGGCGGCCCATGCTCGTGCCCATGCTCGTGATCGTGTCCCATGTCGCTCGTCCTCGTGCGAACTGTGGTTGCATTGGGGCGCGGCGGCCGCAACCGCCCGGCTCGCCGGTAATCCAACGTCATACGCGGCAGCTCCCGCCACACCGCGTCTCGCGAGCGTGCCGTTGAGGTAGAACTTGCCGCTCTCTGCATCGAGATCAGCCGAGACACCTCGGCCACGACGGATGCCTCCTGCAGTTCAGGTCAGCCCGACGGGGCATGGCGAATGGATCGCGGGGTGCAGTCACGGGTACCTGTTCATGGGCGACCCGAACACCTGGAAAGATCTCGCGACACAGCTGCGCGTCGACAGCATCCGTTGCACCACGGCTGCCGGGTCCGGGCATCCGACGTCGTCAATGTCGGCGGCAGAGCTTATGGCGGTGCTGCTCGCTTCCCACTTGCGGTACGACGTCGCCGAGCCGCGCGCGGTCTACAACGATCGGCTCATCTTCTCGAAGGGCCACGCGGCACCGCTGCTGTACGCCGTGCTCAAGGCAGCCGGCGCGATCTCGGACGCAGAGCTGATGACGCTCCGCAAGCGCGGAAGCGCCCTCGAAGGACACCCTGCGCCCGTCCTTCCGTACGTGGAAGTCGCGACCGGGTCGCTCGGGCAGGGGCTCGCGATCGCGATCGGAATGGCGCTCGCCGCCAAGTGCCTCGACGGGGTCGACGATCGCTTCTGGGTTCTGCTTGGCGACAGCGAGATGTCCGAGGGGAGCGTCTACGAGTCGTTCGAACTCGGAGCGTTTTACGGGCTGTCGAACGTGATCGCGATTGTCGACATGAACCGCCTCGGACAGCGAGGGCCCACGATGCTCGGGTGGAACGCCGAAGCGTACGCGGCGCGGGCGCGCGCCTTCGGCTGGGAGGCGCATGCGATCGACGGTCACGACGCAGCGGCGATCGACGCGGCGTACACCGCGGCGGAGCAGGCCTCGCGTCCCACGCTGGTGGTCGCCCGAACGAAGAAGGGAGCGGGCGTGTCCTTCCTCGAAGACCGCGAGGGATGGCACGGCAAGGCTTTGTCACGCGAGGAAACCGACCGCGCGCTGGCGGAGCTCGGACAGGAGGGGCGGGCGTCTGCGCGAGTCGTGAAGCCGGCCGCACCGATACGGACGACAGCGCGCGCCCCGGAGGCCGCCGGCAAACTCGAGTTGCCGTCCTACGCGGGCGGCGCGCTCGTCGCCACGCGCGCCGCATTCGGCGACGCCCTCCTGGCCCTCGGGACGTCGAATCCGCGCATCGTCGCCCTCGACGGCGAAGTCTCGAACTCGACGCACACCGATCGTTTCGCCAAGGCTCACCCGGAGCGCTTCTTCGAGATGTACATCGCCGAGCAGCAGATGGTCTCCGCTGCAGTGGGGTTTCAGGCCCTAGGCTGGACGCCCTTTGCCGCTACGTTCGCGGCCTTCTTCACGCGTGCGTTCGACCAGATCCGCATGGCCTCTATCTCGCGCGCCACGTTGAACCTCGTCGGCTCGCACGCCGGCGTTTCGATCGGCGAGGACGGGCCCTCGCAGATGGGCCTCGAGGACCTGGCGATGATGCGAGCAGTTCACGACAGCGTGGTGCTCTACCCGTGCTGCGCCAACGCGACGACCAAGCTCGTGGCCGAGATGACCACGCGCCGCGGTATCCAGTACCTGCGCACGACGCGCGAGAAGACGCCGGTCCTCTACCCGGCGAGCGAACCCTTCCCGATCGGCGGATCCAAAGTCCTGCGTCGATCCGATCGCGACCGCGCCGCCATCGTCGCCGCGGGCATCACGGTACACGAAGCCCTCGAAGCGCACGAGGAGCTGCGACGCCGCGGCCTGACGACGCGGGTCATCGACCTCTACTCGGTCAAACCAGTGGACCGTGCCACGTTGCGCGAAGCCGCGCGCGATTGCCCCGACGGCCTGCTCGTCACCGAGGACCACCATCCCGAGGGGGGTCTCGCCGACGCCGTGGCCGAGGCGTTCGAGGGGACGGAAGCGCCCCCCATTCGGCGGCTTGCCGTGCGCATCATGCCCGGATCCGCGCTGTCTCTTATACACATCTGACGCTGCCGACGAACTTACGC
>CALKVG010000603.1 GCA_937998045.1 uncultured Myxococcales bacterium | reverse complement strand
ACCGTAACGGACTTTCACCATCAACTTTCTGCCGGCTTCGCCGGCGCACAGGAGAGTGCCATGAACCGCAAACAGTCCGCGATCCTCGCGAGTCCAATCTTCCTCGCTGCGGTGGCTTGTGCGGGCGAGCGCGTGGCTCCCCAGTCTCTCGTCGACGCGCGCACGCAACTCGTCCACGCGAAGGACGGGCCAGCGGGGCGGCTCGATCCCACCGACGTCCACGAAGCGGAAGTCGCGCTCGAGAGGGCGGAGCAGGCCTGGCAAAATTCACCCAAGGATCCGAAGGTCGTCGATCTGGCGATCATCGCGGATTGCAAGGCGCGCATCGCCGAGTCGGAGTCCGCGACCCTACAGGCGCGGCAGGACGCGAAACGAGCGGCCGCCGGGCTGGACGCCGTCCGGTCGTCGCAGTTGCAGGCGACTCGCGATCAGCTCAGCGAGACACAGCAGGTCCTCGGAACGACGCAAATGCAGCTTCAAGAGCAGCGGGCGGCGTCTGCCGCGCAGCAGAGGAAACTTCGCGATGTCGAGAACAGCCTGAAGGACGCTCGCGACACGATCGCGAAGATCGCGACCGTCAAGGACGACGACCGAGGGATGGTCATCACCCTACAAGGCGAAGTCCTGTTCACGACCGGCAAATGGGACCTGAAGCCCGCCGCCATGGCAAAGCTCGACCAGGTCGCGCAGGCGCTGAAAGGGAAAGAACAGACCATTACGGTGTACGGGTACACGGACTCCGTCGGAACGCGCGACAACAACGTGACGCTGTCGCAGATGCGCGCGCAGGCCGTGCGGGACTACCTCATCTCCCAGGGCCTTCCGTCGGACCTCGTCGCCGCTCAGGGCAAGGGGCCGGACGAACCGGCGGCGGACAACACTTCCGTGGAGGGGCGCGCGCAAAACAGGCGCGTCGAGATCGTCGTTCAACCCAAGTAGTGAGAACGCGCGCCCTCCCGGTGAGCCGCGAGCGCTACTGCGGGGGCGTTCCCCGTTCGCGCGCGAGCCGCCGATTCGCGTGCGTGGCGCGTCCGCCCCGCCGACCTGCGACCCGGGCCTCCTCCGACGTGAACTCGTGCGCCGTGCCCGCCGCGTGCGCGGCGCGGCCACCCTTGCGCGCAATCTCGGCTACGCGTCCGCGGTCCATGACGGCGAAGCCGCGGCGACGGCGCGCCGGCTCGCTGGCACCCGGAGTTTCACCCTGAGTTGGAGGAGCGTCAGGGGCCGTTGCCTCCGTTGCCGGGAGGGGCGTGGGGAGGGGCTCCCCCGAAGCGTCGTTGCCGCCTTGGTCGCGCTGGGGCTCGTTGCCCGGCGCCCCGGACTCGCCGCGCGAGTTGCCGGGCGCCCCGGACTCGCCACATGAATCGCCGTTGATTTGAGTTTGCGGTTCGTCGCCAACATCCCATTTCATGGTCTGCCCTCGGTGTGGGGTCCTCGCAACGAGCCGTGTCGTACCTCTCATTCGTAGGCGCAAGGCGCAGGTTTCATGCCTGCGCTACGACACCAGGCGTCGACGTAGGCGCGACTAGAAGATTGGCCGCAACTGAAACATTGCCGTGCAATTGCCGCGAGCGAGGCACATTTGCGCCTCACGGACCCTTCGCGCATGCGCCGCACTCGAGATCCTTTCTCCGTCGGCAACCTATACGGGGTATCCGGCGAAATATTCGCGAAGGTGATCAATTTCCGCTTCGCAGTCGCGGACCCTCCATCGGACGAGGTCGCCGATGGACACGACACCGACTACCCCCGGGCGGTCGACGACTGGCAAATGCCGTACGCGGCGCCGCGTGACGATGGTCATGGCGTCGCGTACCGAGAGGTCGGGGCGCACGCACACAACTTCCCGCGTCATCACGTCTCGAACGCTCGTTCGCGCTGGATCCCGGCCCGCGAGAACGACGCGAGTCATGAGATCCCGCTCGGAAAACACCCCCGCGATTGCCTCGCCATTCATCACGAGCAGCGCGCCAATATGGGCGCGGCACATAAGCTCGACCGCACTCCGGACAGTAGCCTCCGGGTTGATGGTGTGAACCTTGGCTCCCTTGTCGCGGAGAATCTGGGCTATCGAATCCATCGGAATCCCTCCCTGACTTCCCGGTATGGGCAAGAGACGGTCCGCGCCTGTCCGCGGATGGTCCGCGCGCCGCCCCCCCGCTCAGGGCACGAGAGATGCGTCGTATCTCGCGAGTCACGGGGAGGAGGGTGTGATGAGCGAAGCAGCAAAGCCCACATCGAGCCATGCGATCGTCGTCGTAGGCGTCGATCTGAGCGACATCAGCGAGCATCTCCTGGCCACGGCTCGGGACCTGGTCGGCACGGTCGACCAGGCAGAGCTCCACATAGTGCACGTCGTTCGTCCCGAGTCGCTCCGCGAGAGGCTCGCGGAGCCCGTGCGCGCGGTGCACTGGAGCGAGCGCGCGCAGATCGAGTCGGCGAACTGGCAGCTGCAGCGACTCTGCGAATCGATCGTCCGAGGATCGAGAGCGACGTGGGTGGTGCACACGCCGGTCGGCGATCCCTCGGAGGAGATCACCGAAGTCGCGCGGAAGGTGAACGCAGACGTCATCGTGGTGGAAGCGCACGAGCCCCCCTCGCGGGCTCGCCTGTTTCACCGATCCGCGGTCGCGCGCATCTTCCGGAGCGCCCCCTGCTCCGTGCTCGCCGTCCGGCAGCGCGCCGCCGCCGCGAGAGCCGCGTCGTCGCCTGGCGCCGGCTCGTTTGCACGGGCAGGCGCCAGCTGACCGCTCGACGGGGACCCCGTGCTACGTTCCCCGCCCATGCCTGGCGGGAACATCGACCGAAAGCTAGTCCTTCACGTGGCCAAGCTCGCTTCGCTTTCCCTCTCGGAGGCCGAGGTCGATCGATTCGCTGGCGAGCTCGCGCGGATCGTCGGGTACGTCGAGCAGCTCGAGCAGGTCAACACGCGCGACGTTCCGCCGACGGCGCACGTCCAGCTCGCCCGCCTGCCGCTGCGGCCGGACGAGGTCCGCCCCTGCCTTGCTCGCGAGGAGGCGCTGGCTGCCGCGCCGCAGGTCGACGCGGACGGGTTCGCCGTCCCCACGTTCGTGGAGTGAGCGATGGACGCGAGCGTCGTCGAGATTGCCACGGGCGTTCAGCGGGGTGAGCTCACCGCGGAGCAAGCGACGTCGCGCGCCCTCGCCCAGATCGCGCGACACAACGCCGAGCTGGGGGCCTTCCTGCACGTGGCGCGCGAAGAGGCCCTCGAGCAGGCACGCGCGGTCGACGCGAAGAGAGCCCGCGGCGAGGCGCTCGGGCCGATGGCGGGCGTTCCGGTCGCCATCAAAGACGCCATATGCACGCGCGGCGTTGTGTCGACGGCCGGATCGAAGGTCCTAAAAGGGTATGTTCCCCCGTACGACGCGACCGTGATCGAGCGCCTCCGCGCGGCGGACGCCGTCGTCGTCGGCAAGACGAACATGGACGAATTCGCGATGGGATCGTCCAACGAGAACAGCGCGTTCGGTCCGGCGAAGAACCCGTGGGACGTCGCACGGACCCCCGGCGGTTCGTCCGGCGGCAGCGCGGCTGCCGTCGCGGCGCGCATGGCTCCCTGCGCCCTGGGAAGCGATACCGGAGGCTCGATTCGTCAGCCGGCGTCGCACACCGGGACGGTCGGCATCAAGCCGACCTACGGGCGGGTCTCGCGCTACGGCCTCATCGCCTTCGCGTCGAGCCTTGACCAGATTGGACCGCTCGCGACCGACGTGCGCGGCGCAGCGCGCCTGCTGTCGGTCATTGCCGGGCACGACCCGCGCGACTCCACGTCGCTGACGGCAGCGGTCGAGCCGCTCGACTCCGCGTGCGAGCGTGCGGTCGCCGGGCTGCGTGTCGGCGTTCCCGAGGAGTACTTCGCCGAGGGGCTGGACGCGGACGTAGCGGCGAGCGTGCGCGCCGCGATCGACGGACTGAAGGACGCGGGCTGCGCCGTCAAGCCGGTGAAGCTGCCCCACACACGCTTCGCGGTCGCGACGTACTACGTCCTTGCCACCGCCGAGGCCTCGAGCAACCTCGCTCGCTTCGACGGAGTGCGCTACGGCCTGCGCGTCGACCCGAAGCACGAGCTCCGCGCGATGTACGGCGCGACGCGCGACGCCGGCTTCGGCGCCGAGGTGAAGCGACGCATCCTCCTGGGGACGTTCGTCCTCTCCGCCGGTTACTACGATGCGTATTACGCGAAGGCTCAGCGCGTGCGCACGCTCATCCGCCGCGACTTCGACGAGGCGTTCCGCTCGGTCGACGTCATCTGCTCCCCCGCCTCGCCGACGCCCGCGTTCCGTCTCGGCGAGAAGTCCGGCGATCCGCTCGCGATGTACCTCAGCGACATCTACACGCTGCCGGCGAGCCTGGGCGGCGTCCCGGCGATGACCGTCCCCTGCGCTCCCACGAAGACCGGCCTCCCCGTCGGGCTCCAGATCGTCGCCCGCCCGCTCGACGAGGCGACGATGCTCGCCGTCGCCGCCGCATGGGAAGCGCGCTCCCCGGCGCGCGATCTCGTGCCTCCCCTGGCGGCTTCGTGACGGACACCGACCTGCGAATCGAGCCCCTCTCCGAGCAGAGCGCCGACGCCTGGGTGGCGCTCTTCGACGCCTGCGGGTGCGCGTGCTTCTGCCGGTACTGGCACTTCGATGGGACTAAGAACGAGTGGCTCGCGCGGTCGTCGGAGGCGCTGCCTACGAACTGCGAGGAGCAGCTCGGCCTCGTCCGCAATGGCGCGGTCGAGGCGCGGGGGCTGGTCGCGATGCGCGCGAACCTGGCCGTGGGCTGGATGAAGCTCACACCGCGCGCGTGCCTGCGGAAGTTGACGCGGCAGGGCGCCTATCGGGCGCTCGACCTCGGCCCGGACGAGGGCATCTGGAGCGTGGGGTGCTTGCTCGTCCGGCCGTGCGAGCGGCGCCGCGGAGTGGCGAGCGCGCTGGTCGCCGCAGCGGAGGAGTGGACCCGTCGCTGGGGCGGACGAGCGGTCGAGGCGTACCCGCAGCGCGTGACGTACGCGCTGCACGACGAAGAAGCGTGGATGGGACCCGAAGTGGTCTTCGTCGAGCGCCGGTGGGAGGCTGTCCACGACGTCGCGCCGTACCCGGTCTACCGAAAGACCGTTCGTAGCGATTGAGACGCTTCGGGGCCGCGGATCGGTTTTCCTGGCGTCTGTCGCGCCACTATGCTCCGCGCCATGCGCAGGGTGGTTTGCCTTTCTTGTGCTTTCGTCCTCCTGGGCGGGTGCAGTCCGGGGCTATCTGCGAGCGCTCCGCCGCAGTCCGACGCGGGGCCTGGAGGCGAGGACGGTGACGCGAGCACGCTGGCGTACACGCCGCAGGGCTGCGCGTACACGGTTTCACCCCCGGAGTCGTGGCACTACGAGGACCTCGCCCTCGACGACACGACCACGCCCGTCGACCCGACTACCGGAGCGCCCGAGCGCGTCCGCCTCGGGCTCGGCGGCGGCACGACGAAGGGGCAGCCCGGCTATGCCGACCCGACGACCACGGCGGCGTTCACGTGGGAGACCGCGGCGTCGAACCGCGCCGCGCGGGTGAGGCTCGGGACGAGCGCGAGCGCGCTGACACAGGTGCAGTCCGGATACAGCTTCACCGTGCACCCCATCCTCGGGACGCAGGACGCGTACTTTCACGAGGTGCACGTCTGCGGGCTCGAGCCGGCGACGACCTATTTCTACCAGGTGGGGGGCGGGCCGACGGGATCGCAGGTCTGGGGCGCGACGCAGTCGTTCACGACGATGCCGGCCACCGGCACGATTACCGTGGGGGTCTTCGGGGACGCGCGCCAGACGAAGGACCCCTGGCAGGCGGTGCACATGCGGATGCGCGACGCCGGGGTCGCGATGAGCCTCGTCGGCGGCGACGTGGTGGCGCTCGGCGCGGAGGAGTCGCTCTACAGCGAGTGGCTCGACGCGATCTGGAAGGATCCGAACGATCCGACCAAGTTCCTGGCGCTCGGGCAGAGTTACATCCTGTCGATCAACGGCAACCACGAGAACGACACATCGACTTCTTTCGCCAACTGGGCGATCCCGGGCGACGGGCCGTACGCGAAGACGTACGCGTCGTTCGATCTGGGATCCGCCCACATCACGATGGTCGACGACGAGCAGATCGCCGACGCGCCGACCGGGCCGGAAGCGCAGTCGCAACTCGCGTGGGTCGATCGGGACCTTCAAGCCGCGGCGGGCGACCGCGCCAATCACCCGTTCATCGTGGTCATCAGCCATCGGGGGCTGTATTCGACCTCGCAGCACGCAACCGACTCCGACGTGCTCGCGGCGCGCGGCGTGCTGGCCCCTCTCTTCGACAAATACGGCGTGAGCCTGGTCGTGAACGGGCACGACCACGAGTACGAGCGGACCGTTCCCATCCACGCAAGCAGCCCGGACGCGACGGGCGATCCCGTTCCCAGCGCCCAGGGCACGACGTACGTCATCTGCGCGGGCGCGGGCGCCGAGCCGTATGCGGTGGGGACGACGCCGGTGTCCTGGCGCCAGACGAAGACGGCGTTCGGAACCGGAACGCCGTATATCGGGACGTACTCGCTCCTGACGATCGCGTCCCGCCAGCTCACGCTGAGGGCGTACGGCATGAAGGCGTCCTCGACCACGGTCGCCGGCGATGACGTCATCGACATGGTCCAGTTGTCGCACTAAACGTGCGCCGCCATGCCTTCCCTGCCCGTCGCGGTCGGACTCGCCTCCGCTTCGCTCACGCTCGCTGCTTTGGCCTTCGCACAAGCGTCGACCGCTCCTTCCGGCGCACCGCCCATGCCTTCTGCGACGCCCGCGCAACCAGCCCCTGCCACGTCGGCGCCGGTACCCCCGGCAGCGTCGGCGACGCCCCCACCGACGGCTCCGACACCGCGCCCCGCGCCCCAAACGCCGCCCGCGCCGATACCGCACGCGACAAGCGCCGTCCCCGTAGCACCGGCCGCGCCCGTAGCC
>CALKVG010000602.1 GCA_937998045.1 uncultured Myxococcales bacterium | reverse complement strand
CAATCAGCGCTCCGCCTGCGATGTAGAGGGCATCGCCACGTGCGAGCACCCTTCGCGGCGGGAGGCCCGCTGCCGGATCGAGGGGCTCGTCGCCGTCGCGACGCGCCTCGAGCGCAGGTGCAGCGGACGTGAACGCGAAGAGGGCCCACCCGAGCATACCCGCCACGCCGCGCGGTGCGTCGATGCGCATCGGGCCGAGGGCGCCCGGTGCTGCCGACCACGCCACGGCGCTCGCCACTACGAAGCCCCACAACGCCGGAAACCGCGCCCGCCCTCCCCAGCGCCGTTCTCCGGCAACTCCCGCCACGACCGCCACGAGGGCGGCCATCGCCGCCGCCTTTGCGAGCAGCGGCGCCCCGCGGGACCACGCCACGGGAAGCACCGTGACCCCCCACGCGTACACCGCCGGAACGCTTGCCTGCGCTGCGGCGCTCATGTTCGCCAAGCGCTCGAGCAAGGGCTGCGCGCGCATGTCCGAGAGCTACCCTCGCACGAGGCGACGGCCTTCGATCGGTTCGCCGCTCGCGGTCTCTTCCTCCTCCCGGGCCGCGCAGACGCCGAGTTTGCGCCACAGGCGCTGATCCAGCAGATGACTCGGGCGCACGTTCTGGAGCGCCGCGAGCATGCTGGCCTTCGTTCCCGGCCGATCGCGTTCGAGACCGTCGAGGAGCTTGCCGACGGCCTTGCGCTGCAAGTGCTCCTGTGACCCGCACAGGTCGCACGGCAGAATCGGGAATCGCGCGGCGTCGGCGAACGCGCGTATTTCCTCCTCGGCGCCGTAGGCGAGCGGGCGGATGACCCATAGCCCTCCGCCGTCCGCCACGAGCTTCGGGGGCATCGCGGCGAGCTGCCCGGCGAAGAGCAAGTTCAAGAGCAGTGTTTGCAACACATCGTCTCGGTGATGGCCGAGAGCAATCTTGTTGCAACCGAGCTGCTTGGCGGCCGTGTAGAGGATCCCGCGCCGAAGGCGCGAGCAGAGCGAGCAGTACGTCTTTCCGGCGGGGATCTTCTCGGTGACGATCGAGTAGGTATCCTCCTCGATCATCGTAAAGTCGTAGCCCTCGTCGGCCATGTATTCGCGCAGCACGTGCGCTGGATATCCGGGGTGACCCTGGTCGACGTTGACCACCTTGAGCTCGAAGCGCACCGGCGCCTTTCGCTGCAGCGCCCGCAGCAGGTGGAGCATCGTGTAGCTGTCTTTGCCGCCGCTGACGGCGACCAGAATGCGGTCGCCGTCCGCGATCATGTCGAAGTCGGCGATGGCGCGCGAGACGGCGCGGCCGAGCCTGCGCTCCAGCGCTTCCATGTCCGCCGCCACCTAGCACGTCACCGCTGGGCGCGCTCGATCAGGGCGAGGAACGTGAGGATCCCGTGCCCGGTCGCTCCCTTGGTCTGCATCCACGCGGTGGGGCGATCGATAGCGGCCGGACCCGCGATGTCGCAGTGAACCCATGAGACGTCGCCCGCGAACTCGCGCAAGAAGAGCGCCGCCGTGATCGAGCCCCCATAGCGGTCGCCGGTTTGCTTGATGTCGGCCACCTCGCTCTTGATTTGTTCGCGCAAATCTTCGAGCAGCGGCATGCGCCACATAAGCTCGCCGGAGTCGTCGAGCGCCTTGGCAAAATCCCGCGCCGCACGGTCGTCGTTCGCGTACCAGCCCGAGCACGTGCTCCCGAGCGCCACGAGGCACGCGCCCGTGAGCGTCGCGTTGTCGACGATGAGATCCGGCGACAGGGTACGCGCGTAGGCGAGGGCGTCTGCGAGGACCAGCCGGCCCTCGGCGTCCGTGTTGATGATCTCGACCGTCTTACCGTCGAGTGATCCCCAGATGTCACCGGGGCGGTACGCGCTCCCGTCGGGCATGTTCTCCGCGCAGGCGGCGATGGCGTGCACTTCGACCTTCGGCTTGACGGCGGCGACAGCGGCCATGAGCGCGATCACGTTCGCCGCTCCGCTCATGTCGTGCTTCATCTCGCCCATACCCGCCGCCGGCTTGATGCTCAATCCTCCGCTGTCGAAGGTGATCCCCTTACCCACGAAGACGAGCTTTCGCTTCGCGCCTCTGGGAGCCCACGTGATGTGCACGAGCCGCGGCTCTCGCTCGCTGCCGCGACCTACCGCGTCGATGAGCTTCATGCCACGGCGACGAATTTCCTTGAAGTCGAAGACCTGGATCTTGAGGCCGGCGTTCTCCTTCGCGACCTTGTCCGCGGCCGCAGCCAGGGACTCCGGGTAGATGGCGTTCGGAGGCTCGTTGCTGAGGTCCCGCGAAAGGTTGACCGCCGTAGCCACCTTCTGCCCGAGCGCGAGCGATGCCTTCGCTGCGGCCTTGGCCTTTCCTGGCACGCCGATGACGACGCTCTTCAACTCGCTCTTCGGTTTGCGATCTCCAGTGAGGTATTTCGTGAAGCGATAAGCCCCGAGCTCGAGGCCCTCCGCGACCGCGCGCAGGTCCGCGTCGACCCCGGCGGGGACGGCGAGAGCCAGCGCCTTTGCCTTGTCGGCGTTGGCCGCACGGGCGGCCTTCGCGGCGAAGGTCCGCACGGCGGCGGCACCGAACGCGCGCCGCTCCCCCAGCCCGAGAAGGAGAACCTTGTCCGCTGCGATGCGCCCCAGGGTGGCCAAAGACAAGGATTGGTCCCGTTTGCCGGTGAACTCCTCCTTGGCGGCAAGCTTCGCCAGCGCCCCGCCGAGCGCCTGGTCGAGAGCTTTGAGGGCCGGGGGCAAGGCCGGTGCGCTCCCGCCAGCTTGAGTGACTCCCACGACCAGAAGATCGCCGGTGAGTTCTTGGGGCTGCGCGGTTCGAAGCTGAATGTCGAGGGTCATCTAAGGACTCCAAACGTGCGAAACGGCCGCGAATCATGCCAGACGGCCAGCCTCAAGCACAAGCTCGCGACAGGGCCATCTCTCCCCTCCCGCGCCGCCGCGCCATCCGCGCCGTCCGCGGGTCGAGTCGATGCGTGCGCCATCGCAAGGCACTCCGCGGGCCTCGGCGGGTCGGACGACCGCGCGTTCGACGGGCGAGCTAGCCGACGAGACGCATCTGGCGGCCCATCGAGAGCACCGCGGCCCCATGCGCCTCGGGCAGCGCAGCAAACTCGGCCCGAACCGGGATGCCGTCGACGACCAGCGCCATGATGCATGGGCTCGCGTCGTAGACCCAGGCGACCGAGCACGGCAGCGCGAACTCGATTCCGCTCACGGCATCCGCCGTACGGATGATGACGCGCTCGCTGGGGCTCATTGCTTTGGAGCTCGCCACGAGGAGCGCAGCGGCGCATACGTAACGGACCTCGACCGGGAGGATCGTCCCTTCCCCGATGAGCTGCGCGGGCAACGCGTTCGACGGTCGGGCGCAGGTGCCTGGTTCGGGCATCTTGAAGTCGCCCGTCACGAGCTGCATCAGCGAGAGCAGCTCGAGTTGCTCGCGCCCCGATAGCGGCTCGCCGAGGGTCGCGTGGCGCGCCTTCAACTCCCAGAAACGCACGAGGAAACCCAATTTGTCGATCACGAGGGCCCTGTCTCCTTGGATGCGCCCGGCGAGCTACTTGTTGGACGACGCGCCACGTCGAAAGATTCCCGGACCGATCCGCCCACCAGTGGACGACTGGGCTGCAGCGCCCGTGCCATCTGGGGTCTCCCGTTCTTACGGGCCAAGAGGCCGTTGGATCTTCACGACGCAGGCGGCCGGCGCGCCCGGCCAGGGCGCGCGTGGCGGCGGGCGGGGCCGAACCCCGGCGAGGCACGTAGCGAAATGCTGCCGCGACGACGTTGCCCACCTCCGAGCCCCGACCTTCGCTTCGCTTGGGCATGGGGGGTCGTGTCGTGCAGCCGACACTTTCGCTTTGCTCGCCGCCATGACCGCCGCGCCATAGGAACGCGCGAGCACGGTTTCATCGCGCCGTGGGTTCTGCCGCGGCGCACCGTAAACGGCGGGGGCTATCGAGGGGCCACCGAGGACAATGTGCGGGCGAGGCGCATTCATGACGAGGGGCCTGCTACGCTGGCGAGTGGTCCTGTGATCCACGACGACGTGCTCAGCGCGATTGGCCGGACTCCGCTCGTCCGACTGCGACGTGTCGTGCCGCCAAGCTGCG
Organism: uncultured Myxococcales bacterium; assembly: GCA_937998045.1. GTDB lineage: Bacteria > Myxococcota_A > Polyangia > Polyangiales > Polyangiaceae > Palsa-1150. Next base: position 3,556 of record CALKVG010000602.1, on the reverse strand, counting down.
CGGAGGTGGTTGCGAAGCTCGAGTTTTTCGCGCCAGGCGGGAGCGTGAAGGATCGGGCGGCTCTCGCCATGGTGCTCGACGCCGAAAAGCGCGGTGCCCTCCTTCCGGGGATGACGATCGTCGAAGCGAGTGCAGGCAACACGGGCGTGGGCTTGGCGGTCGTCTGCGCCGTCCGCGGTTACCGCTGCGTCATCGTCGTGCCGCAAGGAACGTCGAGCGACAAGCTGCTCGTCCTCCGCGCCCTCGGGGCCGAGGTCGTGCACGCGCGCGCGGACGTCTCGCCGGCTCACCCGGAGGGATACATCGGCCGCGCGGAGGCGCTCGCGCGCGAACGCGGCGCCTTCCTGCCGGACCAGTTCGAGAACCCGGCGAACCCCGGGGCGCACTACGCGTCAACGGGGCCCGAGATCCTCTCCGATTGCGAGGGAAGGCTCGACGCGTTCGTCGCCTGCGTCGGGAGCGGCGGGACGCTGGCGGGCACTGCGCGCTTCCTGCGCGAGCGGCTTCCGGGCATCCGCATCGTCGGGGCGCTGCCGGAGCGGAGCTCGTGCGCGGGTGAGTTCGGCGGCACGCTCGTCGAGGGCGTCATCGAGGACCTCGACGACTGCGACATTCCGGGCGCGCGCCCGGACGACGTGATCTCCGTCGCCGATCGCGATGCGGTCGCGATGGCCCTTCGCCTCGCGCGGGAGGAGGCCATCCTCGCGGGCGCGTCGGCGGGCGTCGCCGTGTGCGCGGCGCTGCGCCTGGCCCGTGAGCTCGGCGAGGGCAAGCGTATCGCCACGTTGGTGCCCGACACCGGTCGCAATTACCTGTCGACGTACTTCGACGACGCGTGGCGCGCCAAGCGCGGCGTGTAGACGGTTTTTGTCCAGGTTCTTTGCGGTCGTTCCGCGCTAGGCTTTGGACGGTCGGCCATGCGCGCTCGGTTGCTCTGGGTCCTCCCATCGGCGCTGGCGCTTTGTGCCTGCGCGGAGCCTCAGGTATCGCTGACGACGGGACCTCGCGAATACGTTGCCAGCGACTATCCGCAAGTGCTCAAGCGCTGGACGCGCGACCAGAGCCTCATCGTCTTTCAGGAGCTCGACGACAAGCTGACGGTCACGGCCACGTACGAGTCGTGGGACTTTCGCTGGGCCTACGTCGTGCGGTACGCGGCGGACTACCGCCTCACGGTCGAGCAGCGTCGCGAGTTGCTCGAGAGGACGTTGCACGAGACGGCCGAGGACCACGAGTTTTACGTCGCCCTCTACGGTACCAACTGGCGCTGGACGGACCTGAGCCGGCCGACGAGCGCGTGGATCGTCCGGCTCATCGACGATCAGGGCAGCGAGACCGTCCCATCGAAGATCGAAGCCATCGTCAAGCCGGGTGCCATCGAGCGTCGCTACTTCCCGTACACCACGGTATGGCGGCACGCGTTCCGTATCCGGTTTCCGCGACAGGGCATCGATGGCCGCGCGACGATTGCGCCCAACGCCCGATGGTTCGGTCTTCGCTTCGCGGGAGCCGAGGGGAACCAGGAGCTGCGCTGGGACATCGCGCAGCCCGAAGAGCGGACGGCCGCGCTGGGGCCGGACGCTCGCCCGGGCTCGTAGGCCCGCGGTCGAGCCTCGCACCGTCGCGTCGATCAGCGGCCGGGCGGCGGGCCGTAGCCCGGCGGGGGTCCGCCGTAACCCGGGCCGCCATGACCGGGGGGCGGACCGTAGCCGCCCGGCGATCCCGGAGGTCCGTACCCTCCGGGAGGTCCGTATCCGGCCTGCGGTGGCGCGTACCCCATCGGGGGAGCCTGCGCGTGACTGGCCAGGGGCGGGACGACGCCGTGTCCGGAGATCCGCGTGTACGCCACGGCGAAGCTGAGATACGCGATGGGCAACGTCGCCGCCAAGCCGACCAGGCAAGCCATGAAGCCGACGAGAGTCAGCCCGAGGACCGCGAGACCAAGGACGAAGAGCTGGCCCTTCTGGCCCTTGGTTGCCGCCCAGCTCGCGTTGATGGCCCGCATCGGACCCATGTTCGCGTCGACCACGTAAAACGGGGCCAGGCCCAGCCCGAGCATGAGGATGACGCCGGGTACGACGAAAAGAAGGAAACCCGCGACCCAGACGAGCAGCAAGAGAATCGTCGCCAGCAAGAACGGGAGGAAGCGGTCGCCGCCCGAGAACAGCAGCCCGAAAGACGGCGTTTCGCCTCGCACAGCCGCGAGCCAAATCCGGAATTGTCCCACCTGGAGAAACGACGAGACGACGAGACTGACGAGCGAGCAACCGAGGGATATGCCCAACGTGCCCGGCGACTTTTCCTCGAGCACTCCGGCCAACGTCAGCACCGTGGGAATCGAGCTCACGGACTGGGGGACGACGAGCGTAAAGGGGTACGCGCAGACGAGTACCACCCAGTTCTGCTTGAAGCGTTCCCACGCGATCGACAAGACGTCGCCGACGCTCCACGGCTGCGGCATTCCAAAAGGCGTCCCCGGGAGGGCCGCCGGCGGCGCGGCTTGCGGAGGCGCGTACGGGTTGTTCTGGTAGTTCATGGACCCCTCGCCAGCGAGCCTACCCCCAACCTCGGGGAGGACTCACTCCCCAGCGAAGATCTCGAGTAGCGGCGGGAACGTAACGAGCAATTCCTGCGCGATACCTCGGTCGGCCGTCAATATGAGCGCCCCGCCCTTCGCGGCGCGTGCGGTGGATGGCGCCGGCGCGGCGCGCAGGACCTCGTTGGGGAAGAGAAACTCGCCCGCCCGAAGCGTGTTTCCGAGCGGAGAGCCGTCGTCGTCCACGAGCTCGACCTCGCCCGCGCCGACCACCAGCAGGCCCGGAATCGGCTTACCGCGCGCCGCAAACGTCTCGTGCTCGCCGAGAATGCGAAGCCTGAGTTTCGAGGTCACTCCCGCGCGAAGCACGGGATCGAGACGTTCTCCGAGGGGGCCCATCGTGACCCCCACTTCGGCGTGGAGACGGTCGGCGGCCGCGCGGAGTTCGTGTTCCACCCAGGGGCACGTCCGGAACGCCTGCTCGACGGCGCGTTCGTCCCACGTGGCGACTCGCGCGGGGCCCGACGCCGCCACCAGGCGGATGGGCGCAACGTGCTCGACCGTCCCGCGCGACCGAAGGATCGCCCCCCGGTCGAGCCGGCGCGCCATCGCGTCCACGATGGTCGCGCTCAGGTCGAGGCAGCCTTCGAGGATCAGCGCGAGCGCGAAGCCGCTCGCCTCGTCGTCGCGCGCGAGCTCGCGGACCTGAGCCGCGCGCGCGAACGAAGCGCGCGCGTCGTCCGGCAGATCGCTCAACGCCTCGACGCTCGCCAGGTCGACTCGTTGGGGAACGGGCGGCGATGCCGGCGATGCCGCCGGAGGAAGAACCGGCGCCAATCGCTCCCGGCGCGTGATCGGCGGGGCGCTCGTGACGACTTCGTCCCGATCGAACGTTGGCCGATCGGCTGCCCGCAGGCGATTCGACTCTCGCGCTCGGGTCGGCGACTCCGCTTCCGCCCAGGGGTCCAGCATTCCGGCGTGCGTTTCGGCCGCGGTCCGTACGTCGTCCTCGCCCGTCGC
>CALKVG010000601.1 GCA_937998045.1 uncultured Myxococcales bacterium | reverse complement strand
TTTCTGCCTGTCTCGTGGGCTCGGAGATGTGTATAAGAGACAGGTCAACAGCCACCTCGAGCCGGCGCACGACGCCGCCGTCCGCGCCGCGGCGGCGGGGCTGCGCGCGTCGGTGGCCTCGCCGCTCACCCGGCGGCACGCGCGTACGTTGACCGACGAGTTTCGACGAGGCGACTGCCACGCGGGTCGCTACGAGACGTCGCTCGTCCTCGCGGCGGGCGGTCGCGTGCGGGACGTGCACCGAGGCTTGCCCCGGGTCGAGGTGAGCCTGTCGGACGCCATCCGCGCCGGCAAGGGGCGCTTCCGCGACATCGGCATGGATCGCGCGTACACGGGCGCGCCCGCCGAAGCGACCTCCGAAGAAGGTCACGACACGTTCGCGAAGCTCGTCGCGATGATCGTCGCGGAGGTTCGCGAGGGGCTTGCGGTCCCGAGCGCGGAGTAAAAGGACGATGAAGACGTATGCGACCAAGGGCGAGATGGACGCGAAGATGATCGCGACGCTCACGCAGATGATGGAGAGCCAGGCCTACCGCGAGCTCGCGGCGGCGCAGATGTTCGGATACGGCCTGCAGTTCGTCCCGGAGCTGAAGTGGCTCAAGTTCATGACCTGGCACATCCGCGAAGAGATGGAGCACTACGAGGTCGTCGTGCGCATGTACAAGGACTTCACCGGCGCCAGCGTGGAGCCGCGCGTGCACGATCGCCTCTCGAAGAAGCCCATCGAGTTCGCCCAGAGCTGGTTCGAGCTCGCGATGGCGCAGTTTCTCTACGACCGCGGCGGCTTCTGGCAGCTGCGCGAATACGAGGAGTGCGCGTTCTTGCCCTACCGGGAGATCGTCCAGAAGATCCTGAAGGAGGAGGCCGGCCATCAGGCCCTCGGCGAGCGCATCGTCGTCGAGCTTTGCCGAAGCGAACGCTTCGACGCCGTGAAGCAGGCCTGCTTCGAGAAATGGCTCAAGCAGGGGTGCCTGTCGTTCGGGCGGCCCGCGACCGAGGGGAACAAGTACGCGATCGACGCCGGCCTGAAGAAGAGGGATTCGGGCGCCGTGATGCAGGACTTCGCCAACGACATCAAGCCGGCCGTGAAGGCGTGCGGCCTGCGCTTCCCCGATCCTCGCGCCATTGGCCTCGAGGCGCCCGCCGGGCTCGACTGGTCGCTCGCCGGCGTCGACGAGACGAAGGCGCAGGGGTGGTCTGCGACGTAGCCCGCGGTCGCCACCGGGCCGGTCTCTCTACATGCGCTGCGCGATGCGCTCGAGGCGCGCCCTGCGCGCGGGCGCGTACGGCACGAGCGCCGCGAGGACGCCCATCGTGAGCGTCTCGCCGTCGGCGCTCGTCCCGGCCTGCGAGTCCGGCGGGATCTCGATCGCGAACCCGCGATGCAGCGCGTCCGTCGCGGTGGCCATGAGCTGCACCTCCGTCGCGCAGCCGGTGAGCACGAGCGTATCGACCGCGAGCTCTTCGAGGACGCGCTCGAGCTGCGTCTCGAAGAAGCCGCTGTACGACGGCTTGGTCACGACGCGGTCGGACGGCGCCGGCGCCAGCTCGGGCCAGACCTCGGCGCCCGGCGTCCCCTCGACGGCGTGCGTCGACCACTCGTCGAGCTCGGGGTCGCCCGGCTCGTGACGGTCGAGCACGTACACGACGGGCTCACCCTCGGAACGCGCCCGCTCGATGCGCGTCGCCAGCGCCGGTACGATGCCGCGCGCGCGCGGAACTTCGAGGGGCTTGCCGGGCGTGAGATGGTCGCGGATCATGTCGCACACGACGAGCGCGCGGCGCGGACGCCGGGCGAGGCGCTGCGCGAGCGAGGCGAGCACGCGCTCCCGCGCGGACGCAGAAGGAACGACGCCCGGCTCAGCCAGCCCGAGCGCCGCCGCGGTCTCGGCCACGAGCCGGACGGCCGCTTGCTGCGCGGGCGGCATCTGCGAGACGGCCAGATCGGTCAGCCGCTCGGGCCGTCCGGCGAGCACGAACTCGAGCAGATCCGCGAAAGCCGTCTCGTCGCTCATTTCAGGCACACCGCAGCGTACGTCAAAGCCTTCTCTTCGCCAGTACGCGTGGCGACGCCGGCTGGATCCCTGGGACCGTAAGCCCCAACGGCCGAGGGCTGGTTTAGCCTGTCACCATGCAGTCGCCGATCTTCGGGTTCAACCAGGCGAAGCCCGCCATCGTCGAGGAGGTGGTCGCACGCGTGTGCGCTGCGGTGCGCGACCCCCTTCTGGCGCTCAACGAGGCTGCGTTCCTCGAGGTCCGTCGCCAGGGTGCCGGCGGACGCGACGACGTCGTCCCGCTCGGCGAATGGCGTTCCCTCGCGCACTCGCTCGGGCGCATGAGCGAGGCGGAGAGTCGTGCGAAGCTCGGCGACCTCGCGCGCCGGTACGCCCGCGACGTCGCCGGGAACTTCGACCCGCGCGTGTACCGGTTCGCCTCGCGCGCGGTGGCGCCCCTCATCGGGATGCTCATGTCGCCGATGCAGACGCTCCGTCATTTCGGCGGCGCGTTCGATCTGCGCGCCCTCGACGGCCGCGTGGTCATCGAAGGGCCGGTCGGGCACGTCGCCTCCCTCGCCGAGAAGGGGACGGTCGTCTTCGTCCCGACGCACCTCTCGAACCTCGACTCGGTCGTGTTCGGCTTCGCGCTGGAGCGAGCCGGTCTCCCCCCGGCGACGTACGGCGCCGGCAAGAACCTCTTCACGAACCCCCTCCTGTCCTTCTTCATGCACAACCTGGGCGCCTACCGGGTCGACCGGCGCATCCGCCACGGCCTCTACAAGGACGTCCTCAAGACGTACTCGTGCGTCGTGCTCGAGCGCGGCTACCACTCCCTCTTCTTTCCGGGGGGAACGCGGTCGCGCTCGGGCGCCGTCGAGCGGAAGCTGAAGCTCGGGCTGCTGGGCACCGGCGTGGAAGCGATGGCGCGGACCGCCGCCTCGGCGGCAAAAGCCGCTGGCAGCGGAGGCGAGCGCGCGCGGCGCGACGTGTTCTTCGTCCCTGCGACGATCAACTACCTTCTCACGCTCGAGGCCGAGACGCTCGTCGACGACTTCCTCCAGGAGGAGGGCAAGCACCGCTACATCATCGAAGACGACGAGTCGTCGCGCGTGGGCCGGATCGCGTCCTTTCTCGGGAAGCTCCTCGGGCTCGACGCCGCGTGCGTCGTTCGCTTCGGTCGGCCGCTCGACTGCTTCGGCAACGAGGTCGACGAAGACGGCGTCTCGCACGACGGCCACGGCCGGGCGATCGACCGCCTCTCGTACCTGACGGACGCGTGGGGGAGCGTCGGCCCCGACGCCGCGCGCGACGCGCAGTACACGCGCGAGCTCGCCGAGACCATCGTCTCGTCGCTCCAGCGCGAGACGGTCGCGATGGCCACCCACCTCGTCGCCGCGTGCGCGTTCGCGGAGCTCTGCGAGCGGACCCAGGCTCCCGCGTCGCGCGACGTCTTCGCCCTGCTTCGGCGACAGGACGACGTCGTCGTCTCGCGCGCCGAGCTGGCGGACCGGGTCGAGCGCCTGCGGGATCGCGCGCGTGAGCTGGAATCGCGCCGGCGCCTCGTGCTAAGGCCCCATCTTGCTCGCGCGGCGGGGCGCGAGATCCTCGACGAAGCCCTCCGTGCCTTCAGCGGATATCACACCTCACCCGTGCTCGAGCCGCGCGGGGCCGATCTCGTCCTCGTCGACACGCGGCTCATCTTCTACTACCAGAACCGTCTCGCCGCCCACGGACTCGCGGCCGACCTCGTTGGAGAAGGACAGCGCGACCCCAACCTTGGGCCGCATGCCTTTCCTGCCACACTCGCCAATCCAGCCTCCCCAGCGCACGACTTCACGGGAAACCCGGCACGGTTTGCGCTAGGCTCACGCGCCTCTTCGCTATGAGCACCACGGAAACCTCGCAAAATTCGCCGCCGGACGAGCGCGACGCGCACGAAGCGGCCGAAGCGCCGCCGGCGACCGAGCCCACCGCATCGGGCGGCGGCGACGCGCCGGCAGCGGCCGTGGCCGAGTCGTCGACAAACGGCGGGACCTCCGCGGAGGCTCCCGGCGAAGGCTCGCACGCACCCGAGGGAGTGGCGGACGCCTCCGAGAGCGACGCGGCCCACGCCGAGGGTGCAGACGGCGAGGGTGACGGCGACGCCGCGGACGCGGCGCCCGGCGAGGAAGGGTCCGGCGCAGCGACCGCCGAGGGGCACACGGAGAAGAAGCGCCGCCGGCGCCGGCGCAAGAAGAAGCCGGGCGCGCAGGCGGGCGCAGAGGGGGCGGCTCCGTCGGAGTCGCCCGACGCCCCCGCGGAGGGCGGCGCCGAGGCGAAGCCCGCGGAGAACAAGGGCGACAAGCGCGACAAGAAGAAGGAAAGAAAGCACGGCGGCCCGCCGCGCGAGCGCCCGCCGGTGAACATCGGCGACATCGTGTTCGGCAAGATCCTCGAGATCACCGACGACGCCATCCTCATCGACATCCCCGGCAAGGCGCACGCGATCTTCGACCGCCGTGAGATGCTCCTTCCGGACGACGACGACGAGCGGCGGCCGACGCCCAAGCCCCATGGCGAGGCCCCGTCCGAGGCCGCTGCGCCGGCCGACGGCACGTCTCCGGCTTCGCCGGAGCCTGGAAACGAGGAGGAGGGCACGCCGCCCGCCGAAACGGCTGCGAGTGGCGAGGCCCCTGCGGAAGAGGCGGTCGCAGCTCCGGTCGCAACGGAATCCGCGACGGAAGATGCGGCCGCAGCCGAGGCTCCGCCGGAGGGCGGATCCATCGGCGCCGAGACTTTGCCGGCGACCCCCGTCGCCGTGGCGGCTTCGGGAACGGCGGTCGAGGCCGAGGGGGAGACCGCGGCCGCGGCCGAGGCGCCGGTCGAGGCGCCGGTCGAGGCACCCCCTCGCGACGAGACGCACAAGGAGCCCAAGGTCCCGCGCGTCATCCTCGAAGTCGGCGCCGACTTCATCGGCGTCGTCCACAACGACGGCGCCCGCGGGGGTTTGGTCGTGCTGACGCACCACCCCAAGCGCGCCGACCGCGCGAGAGCGCACGTCGAGAAGGTGTTCAACGACAAGACCACCACGCCGGGTCTGGTCACCGGCGTCATCAAGGGCGGCGTCGAAGTAGACGTCGACGGCCTCCGCGCGTTCGCACCGGGGTCTCACGTCGATCTGCGCCTCGGGGCCGATCTCTCGCACCTCGTCGGCAAGCGCCTGCCCTTCTTCGTCACCCAGTACGCCAAGCGCGGGCGCGACGTCGTCCTGTCGCGCAAGGCGATGATCGAAGAAGACGCCCGGCGCACGCGCGCCGAGGCGCTGGCGAAGCTCAAGGTCGGCGAGGACATGGACGGCATCGTCCGGAGCGTCGTGCCGTTCGGGGCGTTCGTCGACGTCGGCGGCGTCGAGGGGCTCGTTCCTCTCCAGGAGATGAGCCACAACCGCTCCGACGGACCGAGCGACGTCTTCAAGGCGGGCGAGCCGACGCGCGTGCGCGTCATCAAGATCGACGACAAGGGGAAGGTCTGGCTCTCGCGCAAGGCGACGATCCCGGATCCCTGGCAGGAGGTCGCGCGCAAGTACGCGCAGGGCACGCGCCACCCGGGGAAGGTCGTGCGCCTCCAGCCCTTCGGTGCCTTCGTCGAGCTCGAGCCGGGCATCGACGGCTTGATCCACACGTCGGACCTGTCGATCAAGCGCATCGAGACCCCGGAAGAGGTCGTGAAGGTCGGCGACGGGATCGAAGTGGTCGTGTCGCACGTCGACGCGAACAACCACAAGATCGCCCTTCACCCGGCGCCGCAGGGCGCCGCCGCGGACGAGGCGCCGCAGCGCGTCGCCCCGCACAAGCCTGTGAAGGCGAAGGTGGTCAACATCGAGAGCGGCGGCCTCGTCGTCCGCATCCTCGGCGTCACCGGGCGCAACGCGCGCGGCTACATCCCCGCGGGGGGAACGGGAACACCGCGCGGCACCGAGCTCCGCAAGGCCTTCAACATCGGCCAGGAGGTCGAGGCGAAGGTCATCGAGATGGATCCCCGCCGCGGCGAGGTGAAGCTCTCGATCAAGGCCCTCAGCGAGGAGCAGGAGCGCAGCGCGTACCAGCAGTACCGCCAGCAGCTCAAGGAGTCCGCGAAGTTCACGTTCGCGGACCTGCTCGCGAAGAAGAAGAACTGACGACGACGACGCGGGAGGTCGTGATGCGGCCGTCCGGAGGCTCTGGTCTACGGCCTGGTCGCGCCGCGGCCGATCGGGTGTCGCCTCCGGCCGACCGCATCACGACCTCCCGCTCTAGCCTTCCTCGCACCCGCCGCATGCACGGCTGCGAGTCGCGCTGGATCGAGTCCGTGCCCGTACACGGCACGGCTTACGAGGTACTCGTAGGGCATGCATTCGTCGATGCACGAACTCAGCCCGGCGCCTCGTTCGCGATCGCGCGTCGCGAGCGATTTCGGACGCACGGGAGAACTTCTGTCGGTCGCAAAAGCTGCAGCGCGACGACCTCGTGACCGAGAACCGATCTTCGCGGGCGTAGTGCCTCCCATGGGGAGGGGAAGCCTCTCTCACGCGCGTGAAGAGGAAGGTCCCAGCGGGAGGTCGTGCTGCGGTCGGCCGGAGGCGACACCCGATCGGCCGCGGCGCCACCAGGCCAGAGACCAGAGCCTCCGGACGGCCGCAGCACGACCTCCCGCGTCGTCCGCATCGTACATCCTACAGAAGCCGCCGCGCCTTCACGTCGAGGTACCCCTTCACCAGCTCGGGCGTCAGCGCGCTCGGCGCCGCATCCAGAACGAGGACCCCCGACCTCCGCAACCCGCGCACGAGGGAATCGCGCCACGCCAGCGTCTCCGCAGCGGCGGCCCGGACGTAGAGGTCGTCGGTCCCGCCGACGGGCGCCGTCGCGAGCGCCTCGACGTCCGTGTCGCGGAGCAGGACGCACAGCGGCAGATGGCGCGGCAGCAGCCCCTTGAGCGACGACGCGAGCTCCTTCGCCGAGCGCGGGTCGAACAGGTTCGTGAACACGACGAAGAGCGCCCGCGACCGCACCTGCGCGCGCAAGAACCCCATCGCGGCCGCGTAGTCCGTCGCCGCGAGCGACGCCTGCAGGTCGTACGTCGCCCGGATCAGCTTTCGCGCTCCCGCGCGCCCGCCCGTGGGCGGGACGAACGTGCGCGGCGTCTGGTCGAACACCATCAGCCCCGCGCGATCGCCCCCGCGGAGCGCCACGTCTGCCGTGAGGAGCGCGGCGTTGAGCGCGTGATCGATCGACGTCAGCCCGCCCGACTCCCCGCGCATCGAGCGCCCCACGTCGAGCGCGAAGACGACGTTCTGGTTGCTCTCGGCCTGGTACTGCCGCACCGTCACGTCGTCGCGCCGCGCGCTCGCGCGCCAGTCGACGTGGCGGGTCTCGTCGCCCACCTGGTACGGACGCAGCCGCTCGAACTCGGTATCGCCGCCGCGCACCCGCAAGCTCCCGAGGCGCGCGTCCTGCCGGCCCTGCCGCCGGAGGAGCTCCAGCGACCGCGCCGCGTGCACGTCCGGATACACGTCCACGCGCGCCGGCAGCGGCGTGCGCTCCTGCCGCGCGATCAGCCCGAGGGGCGAGCCATAACGAACGGTGACCGCGCCGAGCTCCCGCTGTCCGCGGCGCGCGGGGACGACTTCGTACGAGACGGTCGCCGTCCCGTGAGGCGCGATCTCGAAGCGCGCGGGCGAGCCGACGCGCTCGCATGCCT
>CALKVG010000600.1 GCA_937998045.1 uncultured Myxococcales bacterium | reverse complement strand
GCTCTGGGCATGCGGCAGCAGTGGAGAAGGGCCGTCGCGCGTGGACGACGCGGGGCCTGCCGACGGGGGAACGCTCGATGCACGGGGCGCCGACGGCCATGTCGAATCCGGGTCGGGATCGGGGTCCAGCTCAGGGTCGGGTTCGAGCTCAGGGTCGGGTTCGAGCTCCGGATCGGCTCCGGACGCGTCGAGCGGCTCCGACGCCGTGGCGATGCCCGACTCCTCGGGCGCCGACGGAGGCGCCAGCTGTCCGTGGACCATCCCCGACCCCGGCGCCGCGCAGCGCATGGCCTGCGGCTTCGCCGCCGGCGCCAGGACGGCCGACACGCTCGGGATCACACCAGCGGTGCGCGCCGCGATTCCCATCAAGTACGTCGTCGTCGTCACCGAGGAGAATCGTTCGTTCGACCACTTCTTCGGTCAACTCCCGGCGTTCGGTCAGCCTCAGGTCGACGGTCTGCCGCCCACCTTCTCGAACCCGGACATGACGAACGTGGCCGTCGCGTCCTACCACCTGACCTCGCCGTGCCTCCCGAACGACCCGCCGCACCAGGGCGCCGCGATGCAGGCCGACTGGGACACGGGCAAGATGGACGGCTTCGTCGTGAGCGCGGCGCAGGCCGGAGAGGGCGATGGCCACTTCACGATGGGCTACTACGACGGGAACGATCTCCCCTTCCTCTACTGGCTGGCGAAAACGTACGCGATCGCCGATCGCTACTTCCAGCCGGTCCTGGGCGGCACCTGGGGCAACCGCGACTACCTGTACTGCGCCACGTCCGACGGCGTCACCGACACGAACCAGGCCGTTATCAGCGCGCCGACGATCTTCGACTCGCTCGACCTGGCCCACGTGACCTGGGGAGTCTATTCGGACGGGCCGCCGCGGCAGGACTCCCTCGGCTGGACGGGCAGCCACGCGGGCGTAGCAGACTTCAGCAGCGCGTTCCTCATGGCGCTGGCGAACGGATCGCTGCCGTCCGTCTCCTTCGTCGATCCGACCGGTGCCCAGAACGGAAATCCGACGCAGGACGAGCACCCGACGGCCGACATCCACGGGGGCGAGGCTTGGATCCGGCAGATTTACGAGGCCGCGCTGGCGAGCCCGCTGTGGAACCAGATGGCGATCGTCCTCACCTTCGACGAGGGCGGAGGTCTTGCCGACCACGTGGCCCCGCCGAGCGCCTGTCCGCCGAGCGCCGATCAGGCCTCGTTCAACCAGCTCGGGATGCGCGTACCGACCCTCGTCGTCTCGCCGTGGGCCAGGCTGAACAGCGTGTCGCACGTGGTTCACGACCACACGTCGACCCTGCGCCTCATCGAGTCGATCTTCGATCTTCCGGCGCTGACCGCGCGCGACGCCAACGCGGACGCGCTCCTCGACATGTTCGACTTCGGCTGCCCGGCCCGCGCGAACTTCCCCGCCGCGCCCCAGGTCGCCGCCGTCACCTGCCAGTGACGACCGTTAAGAAGCCGCTTTCGCGTCGACGAAAGCGTCGTTCGGATCGCGAGGCGCCGCTTTCGCATCGACGAACGCGTCGTTTCGAGGGCAAAGGGCGGCTTTGGGTATAACGAATGCGAAGCGCCGTCCCGCGGCCGCGGCGCGGATCGATCAGCGCTCGTTGACGACGGTGTCGATGATCGCCCACGTGGCGATGACGCTCGCCGCGGTCGTGAAGACGCCGCACTCGGCGTAGATCTCTCCCGCCTGCTTGTTGGCCGCGCCGATGTCCTTCGTCGGGTTCGGAATCTGAGGATCAGACGCGTTGCGAATGGCGAACCACTTCACGCCGTCGTGCGCCTGCATCGCCTGTCCGACCATCGCATCGCCCATGTCGCACGCCTGGCCCAGGCCCTGCAGGCGGTAATGATTGGTCGAGTCGTCGAATCCGAAGAAATCGGTCGTGACGATCGTGTCCGTCGCGGTCGCCCATAGCTTCGGGTGCGGTCGGGCGCCGTGCGAGACGATCCGCGACGCGTTGGGTTCGGTGAGAGAAGGCGTGATTTTGTCGAGCGCCGCCTTCGGCACGGGCGTCGTGCCGTAGCTGGCCTTCGCCCACGGTTCCCCCGCGAACTGCGTGTTGCAATCGAAGCGCGTGTGACCGGCGATGACCACGTCCCCGAGCTTCACGTCGGTGCCGATGCCGCCGCCGGTTCCCGTCGTGATGAGGATCTTCGGACGGACCGCCGTGACGATCTCGTCGACGAGGCGCTTGAGGGGAGTCTTCGGGCCGTCGTAGTCGAGGTGCAGGCCCGACTTGAAGAGGAGGACGCGGGCCCGCCCGATGCGACACGGGAAGTAGAGCCCGAGGCTATGGTAATAGCGCGCCATCTCGGCCGCCCGGTCGTTGAAGGGCGCTCGCCCCCCGGTCACGAGCGGGACGTAGGATTCGACGTCGTGACGGTACTCGTACCACTGCGAGGGCAGGGCGCCGGGAGAGAGGAGCGCCGCCAGGGCCGCGGCCTCGGCGGCCGTCCACGTCATGACGACGGCGTCGTATCCGGCGAACTTCGTGAGGTCGGCGCTCTCCTGAGGAGCGCGCGGCAGCGGATCCGCCGCGGGTTTCCCCGCGGCGGGCCACGGGACTTCGGACGGCAGCCGCTCGCTCGCCGACTGCGTGGCGATGGCAACGCCGCCTTTCACGAAGCGGTCGAGCGGATGTTCGGGGTCGTAGTTCAGCCTCAGATCTTCTACGTCGACGCTGTCGTGCATGGATCCTTCTCCGGGAGTCGATGCGTCCAGGGTCAATAGAACCGCGCGAGGTGCTTGCTCTGCGCAGCGAGCACCTTCCCTCTCTCCTCGGTCTTGGCCAGCCTGTCGGACTCCTTCTTGGAGCGCTTCGAGATCGCGACGGTCGGACGCGTCTTGTTGTCGACGAACTCTCGCAGGCTTCCTCCGCTCACCGGCCCGAGATCGACGATCTGGGGCGAGCCGAAATTCTTCAATTGCTGCATCGTGCCGGTCGTCGGGTTGAGCCAGGAGAGATATCCGTTGTTCAGCACTTCGCGCGGCTTCTTGAGTGACCCGGTGAAGCTGTAACGAACTCCGGTGGACGCGACGGGGCTGAAGTACTCGGGCGTGTAGAAATCGGAGACGGTGACGTCGTCGATCGCGTACGCGAAGGGCTCGTCCTCGCACGGATCGCAGACCTCCACGAGGTACTGGAACTTGCCCTCTGCGTCGCGAATCTGGCCGTTCGCGACCTCGATGGCCGTCGACGGGTAGAGGTGGTTTCCGCTCGGATCGACGAGCATCTCGAGGCACTCGTGGCTGGCAGCGACGGTCCATCCGTCGCCCAGCTCCACCATCGCGTAGGGCTGCTTGTGCTTCGTGAGGTGAACACCACCCTCGCCGGCCGGGAGGCTGTCCACGAGCATGATGGGCGAGACGCCGACGGGGAGGGCGTCGACGCTGGGGACGGCGGACACCGTGCCGTGGACGTTCCAGATCGGGGCGACGTCTCGCTGGACTTGCAGGTTGATCGCCGCAGCGACCTTGGAGAGCTGTTCGAAAGGAACCTTCCCGGTCTTGTCGACCAGGGCGACGCGTCTCATGAGCATGGTGCACCTCCCTCGAGTGTTCGATTGTGTGATGAAAAGCCGCGACGCCCGTCCGGCGCCGCTGCTTCCTGCGGTCCGACGAGAAACCGCCGCGCGCTGGCTGGTGGTCGGCGTCCCAGCAAATCCCCCTATTGTTCGTTCGGTCCAGGCGAGCGGTCGTCGAGGAGCGCAACCTCTCCGAACTTCGCCAGAACAGGAGAACCGCTATCACGGTTCGCAACTCGCGCCCATCCACAGAAGCGCCTGACGCAGCGCGGGGACAGCGAGAGCGTGCGTTCGTTTCCCGACCGTCAAGGACGAACGCGAACGCGATTCACCGGTATCCTTTGGCCATTTCGCTGCCGGGCGAGTGCTCCTCCGGAATGTGGGCATGGCCGCTTGCCCAGCGATACCGGATGCCAAGCTCGGTGTAGTCCGCCCCGAGGAAGCCCAGCGAGTCCGGGCCGAGGACCGGGAGCAACACGTTTGCCACGGCCTGGAAGTGATCGTCGACGTCGAAGGTCGTCACGAGCCCCGCGCGGTACACCTGCGTATGCCGGTCGGGGATCTCGACCACTTCGCCGACGAGTCCCAGGCGAAGGTTGCGCTCCTTGAGCAGGGCGATCTCGTATCCGAGGCGAGCGCGGTACACCGGCGGCGGGCTGACGACGACACGCAGGGTCTCGTCGTAGACGTTGTAGCCGGCGGGGACGAGCTGGATCGACGACGCCGTCCCGATGATGAGGACGTTGCCCGGCCCGGCGGGGACCGCGGCGCTGATCTCCGCCTCGAGATCCACGTAATTCGAGGGGTGGCCGGTGTCCTCCGCCAGATCGACGAGGTTATACGACGGCTTCGGAGACAGAAACTGCCGCACGAACGCGTGCACGTATCGCGCGCCCGCGCGCGCCTCCAGCCAATCGATGTGCAGGCGCAACCCCGAGTACCCGCCGGCCGCGTCGGGAGTGACGAGGGGTACGACGTCCAGTCCACCCCAGTCGGCGAAGGGCTTGCCGTATCCGAACGAAAAACGCGGCTTGAGGTACAGGTAGCCCGCGTCGAGGCGCAGCGAGACGAAGGGCCTCGGGGCGCAGTTGGACCAGTGCTCGGGGTCGCACATCTCCGGCCCGTCGTCGCGGGTTGCCATCGTCGCCGGAGGCGGCCGCTCGTCGCCGCGCGCGGGGCCTGCTGCCGTCGCCAGCGTCGCGAGCGCCACGGCGGCGGGCAGAAGCGCGGCCCTCATCAGAACGTCCCCATCAGCTGCGCGCCGCCGAGTCCCGGAACTAGCTTGAGCGCGAAGCCGGACGATGTGGAGTCTTCGTCGGCCCTCTTGTAGTGGTGTAAGAGGGGAACTCCCAGTCCGACGGCGGTGCCGACGACCGCTCCGACGAAGACGTCCGAGAAGTAGTGGGCGTCCCCGACGATGCGGAGGGTCCCGATGGTCGCGGCGGCCAGGAGGCCCGTGGCGCAGGCGACGTGATCGGCGGGGCTCTCGAACAGGTGGAGCGCCTCGTGGTGGGCGCAGATGAGGCCTGCGGCGGTGAAGCTCACGGCCGAGTGGCCGCTGAAGAAGCTCCGGTACAAGGTGTTGCTCGAGCAGTCCGTCGTGTTCTTCGGGACGCCGCTGCCGCAGTCGGCGGCGTACGGGCGCGCGCGGCCGGCGAAGAAGTTCGTGGTCCCCTCGAGGGCGCCGGTGATGGCGAAGGCCTCGGCGTCGATGAGCGCCATCTGCAGCGCGACGTCCTGGCTGCCCCGGTACCAGTACGCGACGATGATCGAGTCGACCAGGATGGGATAGGTCGTCATGAGCGCGAGGCCGACGTCCGTGCCGCTCCGGACCTCGAGCCGGGAGTCGAGCGTCGGCAGGCGTAGCGACCGCACCTGGTCGTCGAAGAGGATGCCGCCGGTCCATCCCGTCTTGAGCGGAGACACGATGTTGGTCGTCAGCGCGATCCCCGCCGCAACACCGGTCAGCACCATCTCGGGCGCGTCCATGCGATTGAAGCTCGGGTCCCACGCGAGCGGCCCGCCGCGGGAGGGGTGCCGCCGTCCCCCGGACAGCGGGACTTCGGGGGAAGCCGGGGACGTCGGCGAGACCGCGGGAGGCGCGGGGGCCGCCTGGCCGGCGACGGGTGCGTCCGACGCCGCTGCGCCCGCGGAGTCGGCCCGCGCTTCGCGCGGCGTCTGGAGCACGCCGCCGAGGACGAGCGAGACGAGGACGGGTCCCCATCGAGGACCGGACCGGGGAAGGCGAGAATGGGACACGGTCGACTCACTCTTTAGGGGAAGCCGCGTGCAGCATCCACCACCATCTCGGGCCGCGCGTGCGGGGAAGGGGGGCGGGCACGCGACGACGCGCGAAGACGAGTCGCGTCAGACCGTGACGCGATCGCCGGCGGCGGGGGCGAGCACGCGCTCCACGCCGTCCCGGCGCAGGACTTCCGTGAGGGTCCTCTGGGGCTCCGGGTCCCCGTGGACGAGCACGACCTGCTTGAGTTTTCCTCCCGACCGGGCAGCCTGCACGAACTCGGCGAGGTCCCTCTGGTCTGCGTGCGCGCTGAAGCCGTTCATGACGACGACCTCGGCCCGGAGGTCTCGCTCGACGCCGAAAATTCGGACGCGCGGACGGTGCTCCACGATGCGGCGGCCGAGCGTGTGAGGCGCCTGGAAGCCGACGATGAGGACGGCGTTCTTCGGGTCCTCCACGGACGCCCTCAGGTGATGGAGGATGCGACCGGCTTCGCACATCCCGCTGGCCGAGATGATGACCGCCGGGCTCGGGTCCGAGTCGATTCGCTTCGAATCTTCCGTGGACGACACGTAGCGAAGCCGATCGAAGTCGAACGGCGACTCGGATCCGCTCAGGAGCTCGCGCGTCTCGGCGTCGAAGCACTCCGGGTGCAAGCGGAAGACGTCGGTGATCTTCACGGTCAGCGGCGAATCCACGTAGACCGGCACCGGCGGCATCCTTCCCTGGCGCTCCAGCGCCTTGAGCGCGAAGACGATTTCCTGGGCCCGTTCGAGCGCGAAGCTCGGGACGATGACCTTGCCGCCGCGCTGGAAGACGCGAGCCAGCACGGAGGCGAGCTTCTCGTGCATCTCCTCGATGGGCGGGTGCAGTCGATCCCCGTACGTGGATTCGATGATGAGCGCGTCCGCTTCTTGCGGGCACTCGGGGTCGCGCAGGATGGGCATGTGCTTGCGCCCCAGGTCCCCGGTGAAGACGAGCCGCTTGCGGGCGCCACCCTCGTTCACGTCGAGCACGGTGATGGCGCTGCCGAGAACATGGCCCGCGTCGAAGAAGGTGAGGTCGACGCCCGGGGCGATGCCGAGCCGGCGGTGGTACGGGACGCTGATCATCGCGCCCAGAACGCGAAGGACGTCGTCCTCGTCGTACAGAGGCTCGACGCGTTCCATGTCGGACTGGCCGCGGTCGATCTGCGTGTTGATGAAGCGCGCGTCGGACTGCTGGATCGACGCAGCGTCGGCGAGCATCGCGGCGCAGAGGTCCCTGGTGGCCGGAGTGCAGTACACCGGTCCGTCGTAGCCGTGCTTCGCGAGGATCGGGAGCGCTCCGGAGTGATCGATGTGCGCGTGCGAGAGCACGACCGCCGAGAGCGTCCTCGCGTCGACGCCGAGGGACTGGTTGCGTTCGATCGATTCGCGGCGCGGTCCTTGAAACAGGCCGCAGTCGAGGAGCACCGAGGCATCTTTCGTACGGACGACGTGCTTCGATCCGGTCACCGTCCGCGCCGCGCCGACGAACTCGAGCTCCATGGGGTCACGCTACACGACCCGCCCCGACCGTAAGAACCGGAACCGGCGAGAGGCGACTTCAGCCTGTGCTTCGTCGGGCTCTACCGCGAGACCGTTGCCGCCGGCGGCCTTCACGCGGTAAAGCGCCCGGTCGGCCCGGTCGACGGCGTCGTGCACCGACGAATCGGCCACCTGAACCCCGATCGAGGCGACCCCGACGCTCACGGTGAGGGCGGAGTGCTTCGCGCCGGGCGCGTGCGCGATCCCGAGCTCCTGGACGGCGGCCCGCACGCGCTCCATGGCGGCCGCCGCCTCCTCGGGACCCTGCTCCGGAAGGACGACGAGGAACTCCTCCCCACCGTA
This sequence comes from uncultured Myxococcales bacterium, assembly GCA_937998045.1. Lineage (GTDB taxonomy): Bacteria > Myxococcota_A > Polyangia > Polyangiales > Polyangiaceae > Palsa-1150. The sequence continues at coordinate 56 of CALKVG010000600.1, read as the reverse complement.
GCGATAGACCTGTCTCTTATACACATCTCCGAGCCCACGAGACAGGCAGAAATCTC
>CALKVG010000599.1 GCA_937998045.1 uncultured Myxococcales bacterium | reverse complement strand
GAGCTGCGCGCCTTCCTCGACGGCCTGGCCGATCGCGACGACGTCCGCGCGCTCGTCGTCACCGGCGAGGGCCGCGCGTTCTGCTCGGGCGGCGACGTCGAGGGCATCATCGGCGAGCTCTTCGCGCGAGACGCCCGGGGCCTCCTCGCGTTCACCCGCGCGACGGGCGCGCTCATCGGCGCGCTGCGGCGTCTTCGCAAGCCGATCGTCGCCGCGGTCAACGGCGTTGCCGTCGGAGCCGGGGCGGTCATCGCGCTGGCGTGCGACGTGCGCATCGCCAGCGCCGACGCGAAGATCGCCTTTCTCTTTCCGCGCGTGGGCCTGTGCGGTGCGGACATGGGCGCCGCATACCTCTTGCCGCGGGTGGTCGGCCTCGGCCGCGCGAGCGAGCTCCTCTTCACCGGCGACACCCTCGCCGCCGACGAGGCGCTCCGCATGGGGCTCTTCAACCGCGTGGTGCCGACGGCCGAGTGCTTGCCCGCCGCGCACTCGCTGGCGTCGCGCCTGGCTCGCGGGCCGGCGTTCGCGCACGCGATGACCAAGCAAATGCTCGAGAGCGAGCCGACCATGACCCTCGAGCAGGCGCTCGAGGCCGAGGCCCAGGCCCAGGCGATCTGCATGCAGCACCCCGACTTCCGCGCGGCGTTCGAGGCGTGGAAGGCCCGGCGGAGCGTGCGCTTCGACGGCGCGCCGGGAGACTTCGATCCGGGGCCCTAGCCGTGATTCCCTACTTCGAGAAGGCGCACGAGACGCTCGCCGACGACCTCGCCGCAAAGGTCGTGGCCCTGGACTGGTCGGCCGACGACACGAAAGGGGCGTGCGAGAAGCTCGCGCACCTCGGCGTGTACCGACTGCTCGCACCGGCGTCGAGCGTCAGGTCGCTCTGCGTCGCGCGCGAGATCCTCGCGTACCGATCGCCCAAGGCGGACGCGATCTTCGCGGTCCAGGGCCTGGCGTCGCAGCCCCTGGTCCTCTCGGGCGAAGAGGCGCGATGGCGCGACCGACTGGACGACGTCAAGCGCGGAAGGGCGCTGGGCGGCTTCGCCTTGACCGAGCCGGAGGCGGGGAGCGACGTCGCCTCGATGCGCGCGGTCGCGCGGCGCGGCGGCGAGCAATGGCTCCTCGACGGAGAAAAGACGTTCATCTCGAACGTGGGGATCGCCGACTTCTTCGTGGTGTTCGCGAACGCCGACCCGGCGCGCGGCAAGAAGGGCATCAGCGCGTTCTTGCTCGACGCCGGAGCGCCGGGCCTGCTTCTGGAGAGCATCGAGACGGTAGACGAGCACCCGCTCGGCCGGCTCGTCCTGCGCGGCGCGTCCGCCCAGCTCGTCGGCGAGGTGGGCCAGGGACTGCGCCTCGCGCTGGGTACGCTCGACGTGTTCCGCACCTCGGTCGGCGCCGCGGCGAACGGAATGGCGCGGCGCGCCCTCGACGAGGCCATCGCGCACGTCCGCAAGCGCGTACAGTTCGGCAAGCCGCTCGCCGAGTTCCAGCTCGTGCAGGCAGCCCTCGCCGAGATGGCGACCGAGCTCGAGGCGGCGCGCGGCCTCGTCGCGCGCGCGGCCTGGGCCAAGGACACGGGGTGCGCGGGGCCCACGGACGTCGCGATGGCGAAGCTCTTCGCCACCGAGGCCGCGCAGCGCATCGTCGACCGAGCCGTTCAGCTCCTCGGTGGCCGAGGGGTCGTTCGCGGCGCGCCGGTCGAGCGACTTTACCGGAGCGTGCGCAGCCTGCGCATTTACGAGGGAACGAGCGAGATCCAGAAGCTCATCATCGGCGGCGCGCTCGTGGCTCCCGCGAGCCCGGCCGCCGGGGAGGGTGGCCGATGAGCGGCGCGCTCTTCACCCCTCTCGCCGTCCGGACGATGACCCTCCCGAACCGGATCGTCCTGCCCGCGATGGTCACCCGCCTCTCGGGCGAGGACGGGCACGTGAACGACGACATCCGCGCGCGCTACGTGCGGTACGCGAAGGGCGGCGCGGGGATGATCGTGCTCGAGGCGATGGCCGTCCATCAGTCCAAGAGCGGGCCTCTCCTGCGCATCGGCAGCGACGAGTACGCGCCGGGTCTCGCGGATCTCGCGTCGCGCTGCCACGACGCCGGCCCGGGTCGCATCGTCCCGCAGATCATCCACTTCCTGAAGATCGCGCGGTCCGGCTGGCGTCAGACCGTCGACCTTTTGTCGCCGCAGGACATCGACGCCATCGTCGAAGCGTACGGCGCCGCGGCGGCGCGCGCCCGGGCCTGCGGCTTCGACGGGGTCGAGCTGCACATGGCGCACGCGTACACGCTCTCGTCGTTTCTCTCCCGCCTCAACCCGCGGCGCGACGCCTACGGCGGCACCCTCGAGAACCGCGTGCGCTTGCCGGTGCGGGTCGTCGAGCGCGTCCGCAGGGAGGTCGGCTGGGACTTCCCGGTCGGCGTGCGCTTCCTCGCCGAGGAGTGCATCCGCAACGGCTACACCGTCGTCGACGCCGTCCCCATCGCCGTCCGACTCGCGCGCGCGGGCGTCGACTACGTCTCGCTGAGCGCGGGCGGAAAATTCGAAGACGCGCGCCCCATCCCCGGTGAGCCGCTCTACCCGTACACCGGCTACTCCGGCGACCGCTGCATGCCCGGCAGCAACTACCCGGACGGCGCGAACCTGTACATGCCCGAGGCCGTGCGCTCCGGCCTGCGCGCGCACGGGCTCGAGACGCCGGTCGTCGCGGCGGGGAAGATCGGCTCGCGGGCGCTGGCCGAGCAGGTCCTCGCGCGCGGCGCCGGCGATCTCGTGGGAATGGCGCGGGCGCTCCTCGCGGACCCGGATCTCCCGAAGAAGTGGGCGGCCGACCGCGAGGACAAGGTCGTGCGCTGCGTCTACGGGAACGTCTGCAAGGCGCTCGACGAAAACTTCCGCCGGGTCGACTGCACGCTCTGGCCGAAGAAGCTCGGGAAGGCGCCCGAGAGCACCGACGACGTGCCCCCCGAATGGGCGGCGCAGGGCGCGGGGCTGGTCGCCGAGTACAAGGAGGGCCGCGTGCTCCTTCGCTGGCACGCGGCCACCGACAACGAAGCGGTCTACGGCTACCAGATCTTTCGCGCCGAGGGCGACGGCGTCCTCCTGCACTATTCGAGCGCGCGCGCAGCGAGCACGCGCTTCGAGGACGCTCGCGTCATCGGCGGGGCTCGCTACAAGTACGCGATCCGCCCGTACGACCTCGGGGGCAACCACGGGCCCATGTCGGAGGCCGTTTCGGTCGACATCCCGGACGAGCACGTCTCCCCCGACTGGGACGTGCGTGTCGTGCGCGACCCCGGCGCGCTCGAGGCGTGCACGACGACCGGCAGGTAGCACTTCACCGCGGGGGCGCTTGCGACGGATCCAGGATTGCGGCGAGCGCCTGGTCGCGGAGGGTCTTTGCGGCCGGCGTGTCGTCTCCGTCGGGGTCGACGGCGCGGGCCTTGTCGAGGTCCGCGAGGCACAGGCTCCAGCGCTCGTCGTTGCAGGCGGTCGCCGCGTCGCGGCGAAGCCGGGCCGCGGCGGCGACTTCGGCGGTCGAGGGCTCGTGAGGCCGGGACTTGGCGACGAGTGGCGACTCGAGGGCGGAGACCAGCGTGCCGCCGGCGACGGCGCCGACGCTCGCGGCCGCGGCGAGCCACGCGACCGCCGGGCGTCGCGAGGTACGGCGCTGCGATCGACTTGGAGGGAGAGAGTGCTCGCGTGCTATCCGAACGCCGGCCAATCGCAGGGGGCTCTCGCGCGTTCCGCCTTCCAGCGCGTCCAGGAAGGCGTTCGCCTTCGCGCGCTCCTCCGCGACGTCGAAGCCGGCGGCCCGCAGCTCGGCCTCCGCCTGCTCGAGGCTCACGCTCGCGGCGCGCTCGATTTCTTCGTCGCCGGCTTCGTCGACGAGCTTGTTCCACAGATCCGTATGCTTTCGCTGGGACATCACGCGTCCTCCTCGGGCTTTTCGCCGCGCTCGGCGGCGAGCAATCGCTTCACGTGCCTGTTTCGGCGGTCGGCGGCGCGATAGAACTCGCGCACGTCGAGGCCGCTCCGGCGGGCCATTTCCGCGGGTTCGTCGATGCCGTCGAGCCAGCAGTCGAGCCATTGCAGGTTGACCGCGTCCTTCGCATCGAGGAAGGCCGCGCGGAGCTGCTCGGTGCGGTGCTTGGCGTGGTCTTCGTCCTCGGTCTCCGTCTCGAGGCGGACGGCGAGGTCCTCGACGGAGGGGGCGGCGCTGTGGGAGATGCCCTGTTCGTGGACGAAGCGCCGCTCGGCTTCGCGGCGGGTCGCGTCCTCGCGCCGTGCGTGGGTATGCTCGCTCCACACGAAGCGACAAAGGCACTTCGTGAGAGTGACGACGTTCGGGTCCCACCCTTGCTCGATGAGCCGGACGTGAGCGCGGCCTTGCAGGTCCTGCGCGGCCGCTTGGTTTCGAGTCAGCTTGAACGCGAAGTTCAGGGCGATGAGGCTCGCGTCGGCGAATTTGTGTTTCCGAAGATGCGACGCAAGCTCCTTCTTCTCGGCGGCCGTCAAGGGTCGCTCGAGGTTGCTTGTACCGACGTACATCGGTCCGAGAAAAGCGGTGATGGGCTTGTGGATGTCCAAGAGTCCCTCCCGGCGTTGTGCGGCATGAGAGCAGAAAGGTGGGCGCAGGGAAGCGCCGCCCCCCTTCCGTGCGGGCGGCGCCTCCCTGTCCCTGGAGCAGGCGCTCGTGGCGCCTACGAGGTGGCGACTACTTCGTGGCGGTGCCCGGAACGGGCGCGCTCGAAGGAGTCGACACCGGCTGTGCGGGCGGCGTGGCCGGCGTCACCGGGGATGCCGGTGCCGCCGGAGACGGGGCCGCGGTCGGCACGGTGTTGGGAATCACGGTGACTCCCGTCACGTTGCCTTTGACGGCGAGCTTTTGCTTCTTGCTCGTCGTCCCACGCGCGGTGCGCGTGGCCTTGGCCTTCGCCGCCCGGGCGGTCAGCTGCGCCGCGGTCAACGGCGTTCGCGCCTTGGCAGGCGTGAGGCCGAAGTCCGCGAGCGTCTGCGTCGCGTTCGCGTACGTAAGAAGGACGAGATGCTTGTAGGCCAGAACGATCGGACCTACCTGCGTCTGCACCGCCCTCTCCGCCGTGAGCGCGTCCTTGGCGCCAGCTTCCGCCGCGTCTCGCGCCGTCATCGCGTTCACCAGACTCTGAAAAGTCTGGATCAGCGATGCCGCCGTGTACGTGGTGGCCCCGAGCGTGAAGGACCCGTTCGGGGAGTGCTTCGTGGTGCCGGCGATGAGCGCCTGCACCTGCGCCAAGGCAGCCGCCTTGGTCGTCTTCCGGTTCGACGTGGAACTGGACATGATGTTTTCTCTCCTTTCCGAGGGGTGGGCGAAGGACGACGCGGCGAGCCCCTCGGAGCCGAAGTGCCCGTGGGGTTCCAGTGCGCCGTTTTCGCGCCCCTCATATGGACACTCCCGCGCCGAGCGCCGATTCCGCGCGGGGGAGGCGAAAATCGACATCGGCGATGTCGAGTTTCTGTAAGTGCGCGGAAAGGGGGCCTCCCTCCGAGGGCCAGGTGGTGCCCTTGCAGCCAGTAGAAGCGGCCGGTGTCGACGACGGCTTCGACGACGAAGAGCGCAAGGCGCCCTACCAAGCCGTCGACGAAGGCATCGCGGCCGCTCGCGCCGGCGACCACGCGGACGCCGAGGCCTTCACGCGGGATCCGTCGCCGTGTTGAAGGCGACCGAGCCGGAGTCGGGCCCGTCCGTCAGCATATGGAAGGCGATCGGACGCAGTTGGGGGCTCGGCGCCAGCGCATCGAAGGCGCTCGAACGCAGGTGGGGCCGGTAGGTAAGCGTGTAGAAGGCGGTCGAGTGCAAGTAGCGCCTCTGCGGCGGCGTGTAGAAGGGGCGCGAGCCCGCGTAGAACCTCTCGGTAAACCTGCGCAAGGTGGTCGCATGCACGTAGCGCCTCTCCGCCAGCGTGTAGACGGCGACCGACAGCGAGTAGGGCCTGTCTGCAAGCGTGGAGAAGACCCTCGACTCCGCGTAGGGCGCCTCCGTCAACGTGTAGAAGGCGATCGACTCCGAGCAGGGCGTCCGCTCGAGCGTGTAGAAGGCGATCGACTGCGAGCAGGGCGTCCGCTCGCGCGTGTAGAAGGCGATCGACTGCGAGCAGGGTTTCTGTGTCAGCGTGTAGAAGGTCCCCGACTGCAAGTCTGGCCTCTGCGGAGGAGCGTAGAGAGCGACCGACGGCGAAGAGGACCTCTCCGTTGGCGCGTAGAAGGTCCTCGAGTGCAAGTAAGGCCTTTGCGCAAACGTGTAGCAAGTAAGGCACTTACATGGCAGCGCAGAAGGCTCGCAAGGTGACCATCAGCCTGGACGCGGACGTCATCGGCTGGGTCAAGCGACACGCGCGTCGCGAACACGGCGGCAACGTCTCGGCGAGCGTCGCCGATTGCGTCGAGGCCATGCGCCGCCGGGAACACTTGCGCACCTTCCTGCGCATGTCGGGCGCGCCAACGCTCTCGGCCGACGAGGTGGCCCGGCTCCTGACGGAGATCCGCGGCGACCAGCGGACCGCGAAGGTCGGTCGGCGCGGCAAGCGACCCGCCGCGTGATCACGCTCGACACGGGTGCGCTCATCGCGCGAAGTGGAAGTTCTCGGACGCCACGGTCGGTCCGGGCCGCCCGCATCGAGTCTCGCGCCGTCAGCGGGTCCCGCGCCGTCGAGTGACGCGTCCTTCGGCGTCGACGGAGGACCCGCCTCGGCGCACAACCCCGCGCCCGGGTCGCAGTCGTCGCACGCCCAGACCCCGTCGACGCATGAGCAGATGTAGCCGTCCGTCAGCTCCCCCGAGACATACTGCTGCCAGTTCGGGCACGGATAAATCAACGCGGAGCACCGCTGCGAGCCGGTGCACGCGGCGCCCGTCGGCAGGGAGTCGAGGCCGCAGCCGTCCGTCCGCGCGCTGCAGCTCGCGGCGTCCGGTGCGATCGGGCAGCTCGTGAGGCTCTGGAAGTCCGGACACTGGTTCGCGTTGGCGTTGGCGTCGGCGTAGCCTTCCACCGGTCCGTCCGTCGGCGCGCCGTCGGCGCTCCCATCGGCGGTGCTCGAAGTGGACTTTGCCCCGGAGCTGCCGGACGAACCGAAGCCCGCGCCCCAGACCACGCCGAGCGCGACAGACATCACAGCAAGGACCACCAAGCCATGGTTCATACCGGTGGATGTCGCAAACGAGGTGCCACAACATGCCTCGCTCCGATCGCGATGTTGGCGAGCGGCGAGCCGCAACACCTCGCCGCGCGCCATGGCGTGCGGCTCGGGGGGTGGCACACCCCGACCCCGCGTTGAGCGGCAAGCCACGAGCCAGGCAGGAGCGCGTCGATGTCGCCGGCGGGATGATGCTACGTTCGACGCCACAATGGCCGGCGCAATCGCGTATGCGCTGCTCGCGATTCCGCTCGCGTTCCTGGTCCTCACCAGGCGGTTTTTTTCGCCGTCGCCGGTCGCGATCGCCCTTCAAGTGGTGGGCATGCTCGTGGTCGTGTGGGCCAGGCTGACGTTCGGGATGCGCAGCTTCCACGTCGGTTCGAACGCGACGCAGGGCGGGCTTGTCACCACCGGGCCTTACCGCTACGTGCGCCACCCCATCTATGCGGGCATCCTGGTCATCCTCGCCGGTGTGCTCGTCGGCCATCGCGACGTCGACACGCTGATCGCCGTGGGGTGCGCCGCCGCTGCCCTCGCGGTCCGCCTCCTTGCCGAAGAGCGTGCCGTCGTACGGACGTACCCCGAGTACGCCCACTATGCGCAGCGAACGAAGCGGCTCATCCCCTGGCTGTTCTGACGACGCCCTCGGGAGCGGCCTTCGGCAGCGACTGGCCGGATCGGCGCTCGCCGGGCGGCCCTTCAGTAAAGCACGCCGGTCGGGCTGATCTTCTTTATCGGTTGGTACTGCGCAGTCAGGCCGGCTCCGCTCATGATCGCCTGCGCGGCCGCCGGAGGGCTCTGGCCGAAGACAGTGGTCCCGGTGCACGAATTGCCACTCGAGTTGAGGCAGGAGCTGGGGCCGCTGACGAGCGCGCCGCCGCAGCCCTCGACGTTGTCGACGTCCACGTACTCGTCCATCGACTTCAGCGCAGTGTCCCCCACCTGGAAGAGCGTCCAATAGCCGCCGCAGAACATGTTCGTGATCACGTTCTGAGAGTCGGAGAAGTTCGTGCCGCCGTTGTCGTGATAGAGCGCCGCGTACCCGTGGTAGCCCCCGCCCTGCTCGCAGACCTGCGGGCCCGCGTCGCTGCCGATCCGGTCGAAGTAGTTCAGCTGCTCCTGCGTCCCACCGCCCGCGCCGTTCGTATAGATGCCGCCGCCGTCGAAGAGGCTCTGCATGACGTCGTGGATGTAGTTCTGCTTGAAGAGGTCGTTCGCCGTGTAGTCGCTGCCGGCGCCCCATCCCCACCCGAACGAGATGCCGGTGTAGGGCGCGTTCGCGACCTCGTTCTGCTCGATGACCGTGTTCGCCGAGAAAAAGAACGTGAACACGGGGGTGTCCAGGTACTCCACCCCGGTCTGCGACGCGTAGTTGTTGGAGATGAGGTGCCCGGAGCTCTGAAGCGCCGAATTCGTCTGAGCCCCGTCGTCTGGATTGCCCATTTGAAGGGCGCTCCCGGAGACGTCCTCGAAGGCGTTGCCCTGGATGGTGATGTTCTGGCTGCCTGTATCGAAATTCAGGGCAGCGGCGCCGAGGTGCAAGAAGGTATTGGAGAGGAACGTGACGTCCTTCGCACGGGAGAAGCTGACGTGGGCCAACATCGGGCCTGACGAGCCGACTCCGGCTTGCGTGGGCGTATAGCCGCTCGCGTTCGGTGTCAGCCACGTCGCGTAGGCGAAGGTGAGGCCTTCGAACGCCAAGTTCTGCACGAACTGGGGCGACCCATTCGATCCGAGAGTCCCGCTCCCCGTGATGAGCTGCTCGGTCTGTCCGGCGACGACGGTCGCTGTCGTCAAGTCCTCGCCCGGATTGGGCATGTAGTACATGACGCCTGCGGTCTTGTCCAAATACCACTGGCCCGGCTGGGTCAGGAATTCGTAGGCATTTTCGAGCCAATTCAGACCATTGGACATGGATATTGCGCCGTTGCTCGTGCCGTTCGCCCAGCATTGACTCTGAACGAGGATCTCGCCCTGCGAGACGGAGGCGAGCGGGCACCGGCGAATCTCCCACCAGCTATTGGACACCGCTTCGATGTTCTGCACATGGGTCCAGCTCGTCATGCCGGGAATCGTGACGCTGTAGCCCCCGCTCGTGGCGTGCGCTCCGTCTCCCAGGATCGCATGGTCCGGGACCATCGCTGCGAGGACGGTCCGCGCTCTCTGCGCGCGCTTGCCGTTGACGTAGAGCTGGCGGGTGTCGAAGCCGGCGGGGACGGACGTCTGGTAGATTCCTTTCGTGGAGTCGTGCAGCGTCCAGTTTTGAAGGCGGAGGCCGCCGGAAAGCACGGGGCTCGCCCCGGCGGCGGCGACATAGTGAACGACGTGCCCGTTGGATCCTCCGTCCTGCACCCCGAACTTCAATGGGCTCTCCATTGCATAGACCCCGCCGAGAAGTTCGACGGTCAAATCACCCTGCATGTTCGAGGTCCGCTGCGCCACCAGGCTCTGCGCCGTCTGCAGGGAGCACGGCGCGCTCGGCGAGCAGGTTTGCCCCTGACCGTTCGGGCTTACGCAGAAGTTCGCGTTGCTCGAAGCCTGGCAGGAACCCGCAGGTCCCTCCGCCGTCGCGTCGCCGCCTGCCTCGGGGGAGCCTGCGCCCGCCTCGCTCGCAGGAAAAGCCGCGCCTTCGCCTGCGGACGCCTCCACGCCAGCTCCCGCCTCCTGGGGTAAAACCGCCCCCTCGGCCACCTCGCCGCCCGCGTCGGACGTCGTCGAGGCACCCGAAACGTCACCGCTCCCACAAGCCACCTGAAGCAGAGCGCAGAGAGCGAGTTCGCGCACGCCGCATGCCGTTCGTCGTCCTTTCACGGTCTCCTCCTGTTGCTGTGCGCCGTGCGGGCCAAGGCCCGATCGCCCGGTCCATCATCGGGATTGGCGAACCCCCATGAGAGGCTAAAGAATCATTGGGCCGAGTCCCGGGATTCGCTCACGGAACGGGCGGCGGCGGGACCTGAGCCCACTGGAGCAAACTCTGGTAGGCAGCTTCGAGACCGGCTGCACTCACGATCGCCGCGGGGGCGTCAGCGGCGCCGGAGATCGTCGTGTTGTTCGAGAGCTGGCAGTGCGCGTCCGGGGCCGTGCCTGCTCCGGGCCCCATGAGCGTCGGGCTCCCTTGCCAGTAGTTGCCCTGCACGAGGATGTTGTCGAGACCTCCGCCTTCGCCGGGGTAGTAGTTGTTGTGGCAATAACCCCACGGCGACTGCGATCCGGACGGATTCCAGAACGCGTTGCCCGTGACCGTGACCCAGTCCGAGCCGTTGTCGTCGTAGAGCCCCCAGATGAAGCCCTTCAGGTCGTGGACGACGTTTCCTTTGACGACTTCGCCCGTGGCGTACGAGTGCACCGCGGAGGTCTGGCCGCTGGTGTAAATGCCGCCGCCGTCGTTCAGCGTCTGCATGACGTTGAAGATGAGGTTGTACGAGATCTCGTTATTCTGGGAGTAGTTCGTCAAGCCCGGCTTTCCCTGCTTGTCGGGCCAACCTCCCCAGCCGATCGAGAGGCCAGTGTAGGGCGTGTGGTCGATCTGGTTGTGCGTGATCGTGGAGTGGGCGGCGTAGCCGACGTCGATGCCGATTCCTCCGTGATACTCGACGGCGATGCCGGAGACGCGGTTGTCCTCGAGGGTATTGCCGATCGTCTGGTCGTTGCCCGTCGCGGTGCGCATGTCGACGTTGCCGAGCTCGATGCCGCTCCCCGACGTATCGGTGACGACGTTGCCCTGGACGACGCAATTCTGCGCTCCGTCCCCCAGCGCCAGGCCCGCCCCGCCAAGGTGGACGAACGCATCGCCGGTGAACTCGATGTTCTGGGCATACGTCAGCGAGACGTTGGCCGGGATCTGGTACCAGACGTACTCGGCGTTGCCCGCCGTCGGGTCGCCGGCGCCCCAGACCAGATAGTTGGCCTGAACTTCGGAGAACCCGTTGGGCCCCGAGGGGCCCATCCAGGTGGCGTACGAGAACTGGAGGCCCTGAAAGGCAAGGTCGTGCAGGGGAGTGGCCGAGGTGCCGCCGCCGGTGACGAGGGCCTCCAGAACGGGAGCCTCCACGTCGAGGGTGGCGAGGTTCTGCCCGGCGAGCGGAATGTAATAAAACTTGCTGCTCGTCACGTCGAGGTACCACTCGCCGGGAGCGTCGAGGAGTTGATAGGCGTTCTCCGCTCGCGTCGGCGAGCCGACGCTGCCGGGGCCCACGTTGTTGTTGCCCCGTTTGGTGGAGTTGTCCCAGCAGGGCTGCACCATGTTGATGGTCCCGTTGGATACGGAGGCGACGGGGATGCGACCCTCCGTCCAGCCGCCCCACCCGCCCGTGTAGACGAACTCGACCTCGGAAGGGAAGCCGCCACTGGGATCGGTCCAACCGGCCAAGGTCGCCGCAGTCGGAACATTTCCCGTGGCGCGTGTGGCGCGAACGCCGTCCACGTAGAGCTGGCGGGTCTTGATGCCGGTAGGCCCGGGCGCCACCCAGATGTCGTTCGAGCCGGCGACCTGCGACCAGCCCGTGATCTGCTTCGAGCCCATGAGCGCGGGATGAGCCCCGGCGGCCGCCGTCCAAATGACTTTGTGGCCGTTGGAGCCCGAGTCGCTCGCGTCGAGCGTCAGGGGACTGTCCATGCGGTAGTAGCCGTCGGCCAGCGTGACCGTGATGTCCGCCGCCATGTTGGCGTTGGAGCTTCGTACGATTTGCTGCGCCTTCTGAAGCGTCTGGACCGGGCTTGCCGCGGTGCCGGGGTTATGGTCGCTGCCGGCTGGCGAAACGTAGACGCTATTTCCAATCAGACCCCCGTCGCCGCCCGCACCGGAGCTCGAGCTCGTTCCGCTCGAAGTGCTCGAACCGCTGCTGCCGCCGCCGCTCGAGCTCGACGCGTCGACGCCCGAGCCACCGGAGCTTCCGGCCGAACCGCTCGACCCACTCGGCGAGCCGCTCGAACCGGTCGTACCGTCCGAAGCGCCGCTTGCTCCGGAGTCACCACCGGACGCAGAGCCCGCGCTCCACGTTCCGTCCCCTCCGCAATCCGCGAGGACGGTTGCGGCCCCAAGGGCACACGCATAGGCAAGACGGCACGCCATTCGAATACCTCCACGGTGCAATCGCTACGGATAGGCCGACTCGTAGACTCCGAGCTCGGCGATCGCGGGGCTGCCGCGCGCTTCTGTGATGACCAGAGCGATGCTGCTCGCCTTGACGGCGCCGACGCGATGAAGCTTGCGCTGGCCGATCGCGGTGCCGCTCGCAATCGTCGTCCACCCTCCGTTCGACTTCGCTTCCAGGTGATGCTGCGTGGCCCGTTCGCCGAGGGCGACGGGCTCCTGGATGCTCACGAGGTTGAACGTGACGGCGGAAGCAAAGTCGATCTCGATCCGCGCGCTCGTCGTGCCCTCGCCGGCCGCCCAGAACGTCTCGATATTGCCGTCGACCGCCATGGACGGCGCGTAGCTCGGCATGTTCCCGAAGACGGAGTCCGCGGACGCGGGCTGCACCTCCGCGAGGTTCGCTTGGTAGATGGCGCGGAGCGCGGCGCCGTATTGGGCCATCTCGGCCACGTCGGGATCGGCGAGAAGCCCTTGTGCGTTGGGCGGGTCGTTGAGTCGAAGAAGGCTATTTCGCCCGACCGAGTCGTAATAAAGGCCGACAATCTGGCTCAGCGTCTCGAGCTGGGAGTCTTCGGCGGCGTGCCAGAACCATCCGGGGCGAATCGAATAGACCGCTTCGGCCGGGTACCATGTGGGCATCCGACTGCCCGCGTCGGGAATCACTTGGACGCTCGTCTGATCCGACGGCGGCTCGGGGATGGCGTTCCCCGCGCTCCGAACGTCGGCGCCAGCGACGGCGACGGCGCCCCCTACGTCGACGAGCGCATGCGGTTGCAGTCGATGCACGAGATTGCGGACGGCGTTCCAGTCGAACGGGGGCGCGGTGGCGGGATCCCCCCAGAGCCAGATCTCGTCGACCGCTCCGTAGTTGGTGAGTAGCTCGGTGAGCTGACAGGTGAAGACCGAGTAGTAGGCAGGAGTGCCATAGGTCGGCTCGTGCAGATCCAGGGGCGAGAGCGCAAGCCCGACTCGGATGTTGGCCTCGTGGGCGGCGTCGACGAACTGGCGCACCACGTCGCCCTGGCCGCCGAGCCACGGGCTCGCTGCCACGGAATAGGTGGTGCACTTGGTAGGCCACAAGCAGAACCCGTCATGGTGCTTCGCCGTCAGCATCGCCTCGCGGAAGCCGGCGCTCTGGAGCGTCGCCATCCACTGGCTCGCGTCGAGCCCGGTGGGATTGAAGAGCATCGGGCTCGCGCCGCCGTCGCCTTCCTCCTGATTGGTGAAAGTATCCATGCCGAAATGCAAGAAAGCGGTGAGCTCCTGCGTTTGCCACGCGAGCTGGTCCGGCGAGGGAAGCGGCGGAACGCTCCCGACCGACCCCTCGGATCCGGCGTCGTCACTGCCGGTCACCGCGTCGAGGGCTTGACTTCCACAGGAGAGGGACGCCGCCACGGATAGAACCGCCAATCCGCGCACGGGTGGCATCCCGGTTCGCATATCAGGTTCCCTGTTCCCTTGGATCGATCGGACGGCACCTGTTCGCCGCTTTGGACTCTGTGTTGGAAGGACGCCGCGCGAGGTCTTCGAGGCTCATGAAACGTCAATCGAACGAGGTGACGAGACCGAGCTGCGAAAGCCACGACACGGGAGACGTGTTGCCGACTTCCTCGCCTGCGATGCGAACGGGGCGCGCGGGGCTGAACAGGAGAGCTCCCGTGTCGAGAACGATGCCGGCGCGTTCGCCCAGCCGGACGTGCAGTCCGAGCGATGCGCGCACCACCGCGGAGAGCCCGTGGGCGGTGTGCGCTTGCAGGGGGGGAGCCGCTTGGCCCGTGGCCCACGTGTCGCAGCCTCCGAGCCCGAGGGTCGTCAGAGGGGCCACGCGCCCGGTACCGTACGCAAGACGGATCTCGGCGAGGGCCATCATCTGCCGTACATCAGCCGATGCGACCGGGCTCCGAAGCTCGGGTCCGAACGTGGGTCCGACCCATCGAACACCGACGATCCAGCCGGTCGCAACCGCCCGCGCGACGCCGGCCGAGGGGCCCAGGGCGGGACCAAAGCCTTTCGTCAGCGACGTTGCAGCGCCCAGCTCGACGCTCCATCCGGTCAATGCGTGTCCTGGCGACGCGGTTGGTTGCATCCAACGAGCAACGTCAATCGGAACCGTCTTGCCCTCGCGCTGAGCCTCGACCTCCTGGGGCAGGCGCACGCTGACCTCGAGCAGACTTGCGCGGAGGAGCTCGACTGCACGAATCGCGAGCGTTCGTGCGGCCGTGGGTCCGGGCTCTGCGCCTGCTTCGACGCGTCGAATCAAGGTCTTGCCGCTGATACGGTCGACGACCCAGACATCGGTCACGGCCTGCGAACCGCTGCGCAGGATGGCAATCGATGCGAACGACTGCGAACCTCCGGATTCGAGCTCGTCGCGTGGGTCGGTCGCGGTCGTTTCTTCCATGTCGACGACGAATCCGGCGGCAACGAGCTCCGCCTGCAGGCGGGTCGTGGCCTCGCGAACGGCTGGATCGGCATCCTTCGCACGAAGGACGCGAACGCGTGAGGGGTCGGCACGCGCCGTATGCACGACCAGCATCGCGCAGAGGACGATCAACGCACGAACGACACGGCGCACGTCTAGGGCTCGTTCATGACGTCTCGCGCGATGTGCGTGTACGGACCCAGAGGGAATTCTCGAAGGTACCTCTCCGCAACGGGGAGCGCGGCGGCCCGATCGCCCCGACCCCAAAGCAAGGCGAGCTCGCGCCCCAGCGCTTCCTGCGCGAACGATCCGCGCGGGGACTCGCGCAGATAACGATCGTAACCTTTGACCGCGTCGACGATATCGCCCTCTTCTTCGACGAGCCTCGCCAGCAAGAACGCGGCAGCATGAGCCTCGCTCGAATTCGGAAATCGAGCACGTTCGGCAGTGAGCGCGAGTCGTGCGACGTCGTTTCGGCGCAAATAGCGAGCGGCATCCGCCAGCGCCGCGAGATCTCCGACAGGGCTCTTGGTCAGCGTGCCATTGAGACCTTTCTCTTCCGCCTCACGAAGTACGCTCGCGTACTCTCCCGATGCGACGCGCGTCGACCACGATTGGCTCTGCGCATGGACAGATGGGCGGGGGGCTGGTTCCTGAGATTGGGCCGGAGCGCTCGGCGGATCGCCCTCGCGTTCGACTGGGTTCGGGGCGGCGCCGGCTTGCTCGACCACCGACAAAGAGTGATCGCGCTGTCGTGCCGACAACCTCTGTCCCGCGAGCACGGATACGCCCGACGTCGCGAGCGGTCCCTTCACCACGACGCTTCCGCGGGTCATCGCCACAGTGAGCTCATCGCTGTCCCAGCCTATCGAGAACGCCGTTCCGGTGATCGTTACCTCGTACGGGCCGGCCTCGATCGTCCACGCTGCCCCTGCGCTGTGGACAACATCCACGTCGAGCGTTCCACGCTCCAGCACCAGATGAGCGCCGTAAGGGCTCACGCCGATGATGCGCGTGCTCGTGGCCTTTTCTACCCGAATCCGGCTCCCGTCCGAGAACGACACTTCCGCCGACGACATCGCGTCGGTCGATTGAAGATACCCGCGGTCGGCTACTGCACCCGTGACGCGATAGGTCAAGGCGATCGGCGCCACCTTCCGACGCAGGGACAGAACCAATACTACGGTGAGCGCGGCCACGGCCACGGCCACGGCCACGACCACGGCAGACCGTAGGGACGCCTTCGAGGGAGGCCAGAAGTGGCGACGATGGGATCGAGTCTCGCGACGTAGCGCGAGCGTTCCGAACGCTGCGAGAAACTTCGCGCGTTCTTGCGCCTGCACCGAGTCAGCCAATTTTCCTTGGATCGAAGCGCGGACGACCGTAGCGAGCGACTGCCATTGGCGCTCCGCGGCCATGTGAGGCTCGTCGTCGGATCGGTTCACGGTACCCCCTTCAAGTACGCGCGAAGATGCGCGTCGTCTTTCGCCTTGTGAAGCAGTCGTTCGTGCGCGTTCGCCAACCTGCGTTTGACGGTCGCCAGCGAGATCTCCATCGCCGCCGCCACCTCTCGCAACTCGAGCTCTTCGATGTGATGCAGGACGAACGCGGAACGGGATTCCGGATCCAACTCGTCGAGAAGGCGATAAAGAGAGCCCACGGCGAGCCGCTCCGGGGAGGAGGCAACTGCCCGTACCGATACGTCGGGCACGTTCCCGTCGCGCGTCAGGGAAAGCCAGCGGCGCACCCTCCGGCGTCGAAGCTCGGATATCGCAGCATGAGTCGCCACCCGCATGACGAATGCACGAAACGCGCGAGGGTCACGAAGCGTCGCGATATCTTTGAATATTTTCAGGAACACATCTTGGGCCAGATCATTCACTTCCGAATCGGGCCCCAGGATCCGCCGCAGGATTGCACGCACAAAAGGCGAAAACTGGTCCCATATCGCGGCAGCCGCCGCGCGCTGTCCGTCGATCGCAGCCCTGGCCAGCGCTTCGTCGTCGACGAGCACAGGTACAGTTTCTGCCGGACGGCCTGATCGTCGGAACATTCGTGGAAAGGTGACCGCATGAGACCAAGACGCGCGGCGGACGCGCCACGGCTCAGAAGTCGCCCGGCGCGCATCTTCGCTCGAACGCCTCCTCGGCCGCTGCCGTCTTCTGCGCGGCGAACCTGACGAAGAGCGACGCGGCGACCGCGCAGCGACCGCCGACGACCGTCGAAGCGATCTCCCCGGAGAGCGCCCGGCGCAGGGTACGAGCATGTGCGACCGAGGCCGGCGAGAGCTTCCCGGGCGCGAAGCCCGTCTTGTCTCGGATGCACCGAGCTTCAGCGCCTCTGGAACGCGTCTCGTCTCGGATGAACCGTGGTTCGGCGCCCGTCGGAGGCGTCTTGTCGCGTTTGAACCGCCGGTCCAAGCCAATCGGCCGCGTTTTGTTTCGGATGAAGTCGCGGGTTCCGAGCACCTCGAACGCATCGTCTGCCAGGCGCACGCCGCTCTTTTCCCGCTACGGCACGTACCGAGCCCCCGTACCGGCGATCTCCGAGGGCTCGCCACCACCCCAGACGATCATCTCCACGCCCGTCCACACCGACGAAGGGTTGGGCCGGAGCGAAGGCTGGTTGGTCGTGGGCATTCGCCACCATGCGCGCCCGCACGCATCGTATTGGCTGCCCTGGGGGGTAAGCTGCCCGCTCGGATCGCTGTAGCCGCTCCAGAGCAGCATCTGGCCCGGGATCCCGACGGCGGTAGGCGAGACCGTCTGGGCCAGGCCAGGCGGCTCGGTGATTGTGCGCCACGAATGGGTCGCCGGGTCGTAGGCGCCGCCATCGGAGAGAATCTGCCCGGTCATGTCCGTACCTCCCCAGATGATCATTTCGCTGCCCGTCCAGACGGCCGTGTGACTCCGGCGCGCGGACGGTGCGCCCTGCACCGGGATCGGCGTCCACGTGTCATTCGAAGGATCGTAGGCAGCGCCTGTGTCGACGACGATCTCGCTGTTCATGCAGGCGTCCCCGCCCCAAAGGATCCAGAGCGATCCCGTCCAGACCGCAGTCCCCTGCTGCGCGCACGCGGCACCGGTCGTGTTCATGGTCGACCACGAGTCGCTCGCAGGGTCGTACGAGGCGCCTTGACCCACAGTGAACGTCAGCATCTTGCTGCCGGTCCAGGCCGCGAAATTGGTGCCGCCGGTGAAGTACTGGAAGGGCGGGGCGGCGCCCACCGACCAAGTGGTCGCCGGCACGTCGTATGTGTAGAAGACCGTTTGCGCGTTGACGGTCGTCCCGAAGACCACCACCTTCCGTCCCGTCCAGACGGCCACCGCGCCGGCCACGGCGGGAGGTCCGCCATCGGACTCGATACGAGCCCATTCGTCGGTGCGCGGGTTGTAGAGGGCGCCGTCGTCGTAGAGCGTGCGGCCGTCGGGGGACATTCCCCCCCAGACGAACATCGCTCCATTGCCCGTCGCGTCCGGCAATCCGTCATGCGTCGGGTCCGACAAGTCCTCGGTCCAGAGCATCTGGGCTCCGTTCCGCGACCAAAGCGGAGACGGCGCCAGAGGATACCAAGTGCCCGAGTGCCCCAGTCCCTGCCCGGAACATGGCCATGCGTCCGTGGAGCCGTCGGGCGCGAGCCCGCCCATGGAGCCGTCGGGCGTAAGCCCGCCCATGGAGCCGTCCGGCGTAAGCCCGCCCATGGAGCCGTCCGGCGTAAGCCCGCCCACGGAGCCGTCCGGCGCGAGCCCGCCCCCTTCGCCATCGTCCGAGGAACCGCCGCCGTCGTTAGGGGCGTCGGGCAAGGCGGTATCGGCCACCCAAACATCTGGAACCGCTGCGGCGTCCAGTCCAGTACTGCCCCCGTCGCCCTCGAACGCGTCGCCTTCCGTCGGCATCCCGGTGTCGGAAGCGACGGCGTCGCTCTCGTTCGGCGACCCATCGCTCGAGGGGCAGGCCCCGGGCTCGGACGCAGGGACGCAGACGTTGGTGCTCCGACAACAGACGTAGTCCGCAACGCACGGGCACGGACGTTCGGAGAGCGAGACGTCGCCGCACGCCGTCATCGAGGCAAGACCCGCGAGGCCCCCCCAAACCGTTTGACGAAGCGTGCCCGACGCCATCCTCGAACTCATATCCTTCGGAAAAAGAACGAACGACCGGCTGCCCATGGACGAACCTGGCACAGTGCACCATAGCGCCGAGCGACGCGCCTACATGCGACCCGCGACATCCCGCGGGCGAGCAGGCCGTCGGCTCGAACGAGCGATCCACGCGGACAGGGCCTCGTCGTCGTAGCTCGTGCCGGTGTGCCCAAGGAGAAGGTCGCGCTCGGCGCCCGTCGGAAGGTTCCACGGGGCTATGGGGCGATTGCGGGAATGGCGTCGACGACAAGCTCACGGTCCTCGTCCGAGCCCACGACGACGCGGCGTGCGGTGCGCTCGATGCCGCACGGAGCGCCAGAAAAGTCGACGACGCACGATCGTGCCGGCTTCTGAGACGACGAGCGGACGCCCACAACGAGGCGGTCTGGACACTTCTCCCAATGCTCGTCACTACAGTCACCTCGTGCGAGCTCTGCGTAGCTCGGTCCACGTGCCCACTCCGCGCCTCGCGCGCCGAGGTAGGCCGTCGCCATCCACCACCTTAGCGCCCGCCGCGCCGCGACACGCGACCGCGTGATCGCGAGCCGGTGGAGTTGCAGCCAATGGGGCTGCAACCGATCCCTCGAGTAAGCCCTCGAGCGCGCGGGACGGCCGGGGCGACGGGGTCGCGCCGGGGACGGCTGGCTGCGTCGGCAACTTCGACGAAAGAAGAATGATCTTTCGGCAAAGCTAGGCACTTTTCGATACTCACGCCCTTGGAGACGAGCGAACCAGGACCGACACGGATCCAAGTGATCCTCGCGCACGATCACAGTGATTTAGCCGGCGCTCAACCAACACGCGTGGATCGCGATCGGGCTGGACGAAGCCGCGGCGCCAAGACACGCATTGACCGGAGCCCAGTCGCATCGGCTGGTGTAAGGCAGATGATGGCCGTCGCCGAGATCCGCCTTGCGTACGGTACCGGGCGCGTGGCCCCTCTGAGTCGTTTTCGAAAGAGCGGAGCCATCCGCCGGCGCGCACCGAGTCACTCGCCGTCTGGCAACGCGGAAGCGTCAGGCTGAGCGACCTGTCCTCCGTCGATTTCTCCGCTGTCGTTCGCCTCGGTCGCTGGGCCGCCCGCGGTCGGCGCCTCCCGCGCGGTCGCCGCGCCGCTGTTCTCCGCTTTTGCTTTGTGGTCGGGCGCGACGGGCGCGACGTTCTCGCTTGCAGCCCTGGCGGGTTGTACCTCGCCGCCGCGTGGGCGCAGGGACAGGACGGTTCCCGCGGCCAGCGCCGCGAGCGTCGCCGCGAGGCCCGCGGCGGTCCAGTAGAGGGTGGCCCGCCCCGTGGGCGGCGCCTTCTCCCGAACGTTCGAGCGCTCCTCGTGGGCCGGTGCCGGCGGGGCCTTGCTTTCCGTCCGGGGTGCGGGCGGCGTTATGTCGCTCTCTGTCCAGGGTGCCGGCGGCGGCACGCTGGCTGCGTCGGGCCGGGCGCGCGCGCGCCCGGCCGCCGCGTTGACGATTGTCAGGGCCAAGGCCGTCGCTTGCCCAACGTCCGCGGGAGGTCGGCCGCTGCGGCGGACGCGCTCGGCGCACGCACGCACCACCTTGTCGACGGCTTCCTCGAGGCGCTCGTCGCGCATTCCCTGGGACACGAGCGTTGCCCGGATCACCTTGAGGACGAACGGGTCGCGGAACAGGTCGTCCGACATCGCCGGATCTCACAACGTAGCCGAACGACCCCCACGAAAGCGACCTGAGTCTGGTCGCTTCCACCATGAGCAACTCGCGCGCGCAACGCGGGATCGGGCTACGCGCGGGCACCCACCTTGTACGTGCCGGACTTCCGCTCTCGCCATTCGGAGGTTTCCCCGCGGCGAGAGGGTCTCGACAAAGCCTTCACCCTCTTCGACCCTTCCCAGCTCTTCCGAGCCGCCCGGCGTTCGCCGCCTCACGCGTATGGGGGCCAAAGCAAGCAAGGCTCCCCAAAGTCGTCGGGGTGTGCCGCCGTCGCAAACGCCGGTGCGCTTAGTCCGAAGGCGCCGCGTCTTGCCCGGCGCCGCAGGTGGGATCTCGGACGGTCGGATTGTAGTAGCTGCCGTCTGCGGTGACGGGGTGGAAAGCCTCTCCCCCCCCGCAGCATGCTGCGATCTGTCCGGACACGATGTCCACATCGACCGACGACGCGGCGCCATTCGCAAAGGTCAATTCTACGTGGCAGGTGCCCGCGCCGTTGGCGATCACAACGATATAGGCGGCATTGTCGGGAACTCCGCAGTGGCTTCCTTCAGGGATCATGCCGTTCGGCAGCACGTTGGGGCAAACGGAGCAAGGCCCCGTCGTCTTCACCACCGGTGGCTCGGTGGGTACGCATCCTAACTCAATGGTGGCGAGCTGTTCGGGCGCGGGACAGCTGCAGTCGCCGCCGATGTGGCATCCTCCGGCTCCAAATAGGAGGAGTCCAAGCATCGCGCCGACGATGGTGAGGGCGATTCTCCACCCGCTCATCCCGGTCTTACCCTTGGCCATGATTGTCTTGGAGCAAGGATGAGACCACGAGCGGTGCACCTCCTTCTCTCGAGCGCCGTTCTGGTGGTCTCGGGGACAGGCAGGCGCCGGTGTCCCGGTGGACGTGAACGGGAGGTCTCGACGTTTCCATCGGCCGGCCGACGGGCGGAGGCCGTCCCGGAAAATACGGCGGCTACGCGGTTCCCCCGAGGAGGATTCCGACGCCACGGACATGCAAGAGCAGCTCCGATGCCGCTCGCCGACCGGCGCCGTGACTGGCGTGCCACGTCCGCCACCATGGCCGGCGCAATCGCGTATGCGCTGCTCGCGATTCCGCTCGCGTTCCTGGTCCTCACGAAGCGGTTCTTTTCGCCGTTGCCGGTTCTGACGACGGCTTCGGGAGGCGCGACAAGTTCTGACGCGCCACCGAACGCGGCCTCGGCTGCGCCGTGCGCTCCGCCGATGCTCCGGAGTTGCGCGAAGTCGCGCTCGGTCGACGTCCCGGATGAGCACGCGTCCGCGCCGTCCGGCGGGCAGACCGATCGCGACCGCCGCACCGCAGCATCTATAGCCCGCTTGGCGTCCCTGCTCCGGAGCAGTAGAAGGGGCTCGCGCCAGGAGGGCTCTCCGATGGCACAGCCCCCGCGGTTCTCCGACCGGTTCAACCTCGCGGACTACTTTCTGTTCGAGCGACTCCGCGAGGGGCTCGGGGGCAAAACGGCCCTGCGCTTCGGCCGCCACGCCTACACCTACGACGACGTGGCGCGCCGCACGCGCGCCTTCGCGGCCGCGCTCGAAGAAGCGGACGTCCGCCGCGGCGAGCGCGTGGCCATCGTGCTGCCCGACGTGCCCGCGTTCGCGTGGGCGTTCTTCGGCACGCTCGCGCGCGGATGCGTCGTCGCGATGGGCAACCCCGACTCGCCCATCGAGAGCCTCGAGTATCTCCTCGAGTACACGCGGGCCACGGCCATCGTCACGGTGCCGCGCGTCGCGCTCGCGCTGCGCGACCGGATGCGCGCGGGAGTCATCGGCCGCGAGGTGCGGCGCGTCTGGGGCGTGGTCGACGCGACCGCCCTCGACGACGACGCGCCGGATCCGGACGCCCCTTGCGACATCGGCGACGGGATCTTCCGCTGCCTGGCGCGCGAGCTCGAGGGGATCGACCCCATGCGCTCCCCGACGGTCACGCACCGCGACGAGCCGGCCGTCTGGCTCTTCACGAGCGGCTCGACCGGCGAGCCGAAGGCGAACGTCCACTCGCACCGCGACTTCGCTTACAACACAGAGGTCTACGCCAAGCGCACCGTCGGCTACGACCGCGACGACACCACCGTGAGCGTCCCGCGCCTTTACTTCGGCTACGCCACGGGGACCAACCTGCTCTTCCCGTTCGCCGTCGGCGCCACCGTCGGCCTCTTCAGCGAGCGCCCCACGCCGGAGTCGCTCGCCCGCGCCATCGCCCTCTACCGGCCGACGATCGTGACCAACGTCCCCACGATGCTCGGCAAGCTGCTCGACCACGATCACGAGCTGCGCGACGCCGGCAAGCCGGGGCTCGACCTCGCGACCGTGCGCTTCTCGCTGTCGGCCGGCGAGGCCCTGCCCGAGGCCCTGCTTCGCCGGTGGATCGATCGCTTCGGGAGCGACGTGTACGACGGGATCGGTTCGGCGGAGATGTTCCACATCTACGCGACGAACCGGCCGGGCGACGTGAAGCCTGGCTCGCTGGGCAAGGCCGTCGACGGCTACGAGCTCCGCGTCCTGCCCGAGGACGCCGAGGGGCCGGGTGCGGCGCCGGTGCCGCCGGGGGAGATCGGCGTGCTCTGGGTGCGCGGCGACAGCGTCAGCCACGGCTACTGGCTCGACCGCGACAAGAGCTGGCGGGTCTTCCACGGGCACTGGTGCCGCACAGGGGATCTCTTCCGCCTGGACGCCGACGGGTACCTCTACTTCGCCGGCCGGGCGGACGATCTCTTGAAGGTGAGCGGCCTCTGGGTCGCGCCGGTCGAGGTCGAAGACTGCCTGATGCGCCACGACGCGGTCCTTCACGCCGCCGTCGTCGGCGTCGAGGAGGAAGGCCTCGTCAAGCCGAAGGCGTTCGTCGTCCTCCGCGGCGGGCGCCAGCCCTGCGGCGAGCTCGCAGCCGAGCTTCAGGAGTTCGTGAAGGAGCGACTGGCCAAGCACAAGTATCCGCGGACCATCGAGTTCGTCGATGACCTGCCCAAGAACGACCGCGGCAAGGTCGACCGCAAGCTCCTGCGCGAACGCGAGCAGGACAGGGGACCCCGAGCGTGAGCCCGCGCCTGCTCGGCGAGCTCACCACGGAGGAGGTGCGATCGCTTCTCGGGAGCCCGCCGACCGCGGTGCTCGTCCCGGTGGGCAGCGTCGAGCCGCACGGGCCGCACCTGCCGCTCGCGACCGACACGCTGATCAGCCATCACGCCAGCCTTCGCGCCGCCGACGCCCTCGCCGCCGACGGCGTGGGCGCCTGGGTCGCCCCCAGCGTCCCCTACGGCGTCACCGATTTCGCCGAGGGCTTCGCCGGCGCGATCGGCGTCCCGGCCGACGCGCTCACGGCCCTCCTGCGCGCCATCGCCGGTCGCCTGCTCGCCGACGGGTGGACGCACGTGTGCTTCGTCAACAGCCACCTCGAGCCGGCGCACGACGCCGCCGTCCGCGCCGCGGCGGCG
>CALKVG010000598.1 GCA_937998045.1 uncultured Myxococcales bacterium | reverse complement strand
CCCTGCGGGCTGCCGCGGACGGTCTCGTCTACGGCGGCTCCCTGCGGGCTGCCGCGGACGGTCTCGTCTACGGCGGCTCCCTGCGGGCTGCCGCCGATCGACCGCGCGGCTGCGCTGCGGGAGGCGGCGAACGCGCTCCGCAGCGACGCGCAACGCGGCTCGCGGGAATTGCCGTCCGGCGCGCCGTCGCGTGAGTGGCCGCCGCTCTACAGCGACCTCGGATACATCCTCGCCGGCGAGGCGCTCGCGCGCGCGGTCGGCGCGCGGGACGCGGGCGAGGCGATCGCGCGACTCGTCCTCGCGCCCCTCGGGTTGACCGGGCGGGCGGGCACGATCCGCGACCTGGAGGAAGCGGGCGTGCGGGGTCCCTTCGCGCCGACCGAGACGGTCGCCTGGCGCGGAGGCGCGATTTCCGGCGAGGTTCACGACGAGAACGCATGGGCGCTGACCGGAAAAGGCGGCTCGGGGCACGCGGGCATCTTCGCGACGGTCGACGCGGTGCTTGCGTTCGGCGCCGCGCTGCTCGAGGTCGAGGGCGCGCCGGAGTACGCATGGCTGTTCCGCGAACGCAGCGGGGGCACCCTCCGCGCGGGCTTCGACGGGAAGAGCCCCGAGGGTTCGAGCGCCGGCGAGCGGATGGGGCCGCGGACATTCGGTCACCTTGGCTTCACCGGGACGAGCCTGTGGGTCGATCCCGACGCCGGCGCGGTGGTCGTCCTCCTCACGAACCGCGTCTGTCCCAGTCGCGAGAACGTGGCCATCCGCGCGGCTCGACCGTGGGTGCACGACGCGCTCTTCGAGCGCGCGCTGCGCCTCGCCCAGAAACCGCGCCTGGCGCCGCCGTGATCGGCTCGCCGAGACTCTGACGCGGAGCGCCGTCGCGAAGTGGATTCGCTTGCGCTGCGGGGGGGCCGGCCGTAACAATCACGCCCATGGACAAGACGCTACGCTGCACCGTCTGCACATGGCGCGGTGCGTGGGCCGAGGCCGCCGCCGTCCGCGTGCAACCGGCTGCTTTGCCGCCGGCGCTCGAGGATATCCAGCGCCAGTACGAGCACAAGCAGCAGGAAGAGGAGCAGCTCGGCGGTCACCGGCCGCCGCCTTGCCCCGTCTGCGGCCATCACACGGTCCACGTGAAGCTTCACCGGCACTCCGCCGCCGTCTGAGCGAACGGTCGGTCGGCGACGCTCACGCGACCAGCGGTTCGACGCGCATTCGCGTGCGTCCGACGAGGAGCTCGTCCCCGGCGACGAGCTCCTGCTCGCCCTTGATTCGCACGAAGACGCCGGTCTGGGAGCCGAGGTCCGTCAAGAGGATGCTCCCGGCCTGCTCCTCGATGAGGCAGTGCTGCTCGCTGACCAGCGGGTCGCTCGGGAAGACGAAGTCGCCATACGCCGACCCGATCTGAAGCGTGGTGCCGCGGGCGAGGACGCAGGCGCCGAGCGCGCCGCCCTCGAACACCTGGACGACGCGGAAGGACGACAGCCACTTGGGCGACGAGTAGAAGTACGTCGGGCCGGGGTCGGGTCCGTCCTGCGGCGTCGGGTTGCGCTCGATCCGGAGCAGCTGATCGCCGACGACGAACTCGTCGCCCACCTCGAGCTCGACCGGGGCCTTGATGCGAAGGAACACGCCGTTGCCGGCCTCGAAGTCGTGCAGCCATAGCCGGTGGTCGCGGTAGCGAATCGCCGCCTCGCGCGGGTGGGCGAAGGGCTCGTCGGGCAACGCGATCGCCCCCGCAGGCCCCACGATCGCCTCGGTTCCCCGCGGCTCGTAGACCTTCGGTCCGCGCGCCGGCCCGCGCACGACGGTCAGGCGGACGTAAACGCGCTCGATCTCGGCGGGGGGGGCAGGCGAAACGTCGCGCTTCTCGGGCTCGGCTGCGGGCGCGGGACGCGTGCGCGCGCCGTCCGCGAGGACGCGCGTCTTCTTCTGCGTGGCGAGCTTCTGGAGATCGACCTTCGGCGGATAGTCGAGGACCTCCATCCCTCCGATGGCGCGCCCCTCGATGACGGCGTCGAACCGCCCCTCGCGAAGCGCGAGCGCCATCTCGAGCTGCTGCCCTTTCATGAGCTCGCGGACGAAGGCCACGACGTCCTGGCGCGTGACGTGGCTTGCGTAGGAGCGCTTGTGGCTCTTGATGACGCGGCCGCCGTCCGCAAAAAGGTGTGTGATGACGTGGGGCTTGTCGAGCCCACTGTCCTCGGTCTGGATGTGGAATGTCTGGTTCTTGTACTTGACGTTGTTGTTGAAGCCGACCTGCGCCCTCAGAAACGCCGGGCGCACCATCTCGCGTTCGAGCTTCCGGAGGGCCTCCTCCGTCCAGTGGGCGATGGCCTCGTCGAGGAGCGCGTGGTCCCCCGCGACCCCCTCCATGCGCTCGAACGCGAGCTTCGCGAGCCGCGACGCCGGATCGATGCGAAGGGCCTCCGCGAGGAGGCCCTGTCCCTCCGGATCGTTCGGCCCGCTGGCTGCCCACACCGCCAGAAGAGCGACCGCGTCGTCCGGTCGCCCCTTGTCGAGCAGCCACTTGGCAACGCGCCCGGCGGTCTCGCGCGGGCGGGTGGTCGAGGGGCCGGAAACCATCTGCGTCATCATCATCGGTGGCGCACGGTCCCTGCAAGTGTCTCTGCGAGCTCTCTACAAGGGCCTCTCGTGCGAGCGCGACCCGGGGCCGATTCGGGCGATTCGGGCGATTCGGCCCGGTTCGGCATCGGTCGCGTTCGGCCTGATGCTGGATTCGTAAGCAAAAACGCTGCCTTGTGGGTAGCTCATCGGTTGTCGCACAATGTTCGCAAACGGCCTCCGGAGCCCGGTGTATGAGCGCGATTCGATGCGAGAGAGCGCAGTCGTCCGCGCATCGTTCCCGGCTGGGGGCGACCCGTTGACACGTAGTTCGCGAAGGTAGAGCTCACATGTTTCGGAGAAGTCGCCTCTTCGCTTCATCGAGGGACTACAACTCCAGTCGTCGGGGGATCGGGATCTCATCGGAGTCGCCGTACGACGGCTCGAAGTAGCCGCACACGGTCAGTGGAGGACTATGCAAGCCGCCGCCAATACCGACCTGTTCGTCCAGTCGGCGCGCCGACGTCACCTCGGGCCCGTCCGCACGTTCGGCTCTGTCGTCGCCCGATCGTCTGCCATGCAGGACGTCTTCGAGGTCCTCGAGCGCGTGGCGCGCACGGAGGTGACCGTGTCGTTCCTCGGCGAGACGGGCTCCGGGAAGGACGTCCTGGCCCGAGCGCTTCACGAGTTGAGCGGGCGGGCGGAAGGGCCCCTCGTCATCTTCGACTGCGGGGCAGTCGCCGCGAACCTCGCCGAGAGCGAGCTTCTCGGCCACGAGCGCGGTGCGTTCACGGGCGCCGTGGCGGCTCACGCGGGCGCGTTCGAGCGTGCGCACGGGGGCACGCTCTTTCTCGACGAGATCGCCGAGCTGCCGCTCGATCTGCAGCCGCGCCTCCTGCGCGCGCTCGAGAGCCGGAAAGTGCGGCGCGTGGGCGGCCGGCACGAGCGCCGCGTCGACGTACGAGTCATCGCCGCGACCAACCGCGATCTGCGCGCCGAGGTCGCCGCCGGCCGCTTCCGCGAGGACCTCTACTTCCGGCTCGCCGTCGCCGTCGTCCGTGTGCCGCCGCTGCGCGACCGCCTCGACGACCTTCCGCAGCTGGTCCTGAGCCTGCTCGCGGACCTCGGTCGGCCCGACCTGCGAGTCGCCGACGCGACGCACTCGATGCTGCGGACCCACCCCTGGCCGGGCAACGTGCGAGAGCTGAAGAACGCGCTCTCGTGCGCCATCGCCTTCGTGGACGTCGGCACGACCGTCCTCGAGCCGCGCCACGTGCGTCTGCTCGCGCCGAGCAGCGCGGACTCCGCGCTCGACGGGCTGCCGCTCGGCGGCCAGTCGCTGGAGCACATCGAGCGAGTGGCCATCCGCCAGACGCTCGCGCAGGCCGAGGGAAACAAGACGTACGCCGCCCGCGCGCTCGGCATCGCCGTCTCGACTCTCTACGAGAAGCTCAAGAAGTACGGGCTGTAGGGCCCGCGGGTCGACGCTTCTCGCGGCGGAGCATGGCGAGAATCGCGTTCGCGGATGAACGTGTCACCAACTTGTCGCGGACCAGGTGGCGGACCCCGTGATACATCGCGCGACCATGCGGTCTGCGTCCAAGGTCCTGCTGATCGCGATGGCCAGCGCCGCGGCGGGCGTGGCTCCGGCGATGATCGGGTGCATGGGTGAGGGGACGACGTGCCCGCCCATCGTCCTCACGAGCGACGCCGCCAGCGACGCGCACGCGGGAGACGGCGGGGATGGTGGGGCGTCCGTCGCCGCCATCGCAGGGTTGCGCCTCGCCAACTTTTCGCCCAACGCGCCGCTCGTCGACTTCTGCGTGGCGCCTCGCGGCACGACGGCGTTCCGCGGACCCCTCCTGGCGGCGCTCGCCGGTGCGCTGGCCGACGCCGGGACTCCCGTCGATGCCAGCGTCCCCGGGCTCGGCTTTCCGCAGGTCAGCGCGTACGTCATCACCAAGCCCGGAGCGTACGACGCTAGGCTCGTCGTGGCCGGCGCGGCCGATTGCTCGACGGGGATCGTGCCCGACCTCACCACGCTGCCAGTCCTCGGCAGCGGCGGCTTCGCCACGGTGGCGCTCCTCGGCGAGGCGCAGCCCCCGTCTCTCGAGCTCGTCGGCCTCGTGGACGACGCGACGCAGTCCGTGCCCGACGGAGGCTCGGCGAAGCTGTACATGCGGTTCCTTCACGCGGCGCCCGGCCAGCCCGCCGTCGACCTGGAACTCGACACGACCGGAAAGGGCCCCAAGCCGCTCTTCCACGCCGTGCCGTACGGTCGCGCCAGCTCCGCAGACGCGAGCACCCCCGACGCCGGATTGAAGGTCGACACGAACGGGTATCTGGCGACCAGCGCGCTCTCTCACTCGACGTGCAGCTCGATCAACGACGTCACTTGCCCGCAGCTCAGCGTCGTGCAGACGGGCCAGGAGGAGTCGGACGGCGCGGCGCCGCTCGCGACCGGAACGATCGCCGCCGCCGCGGGCGCGGTGATCACGGTCGCCTTCGTCGGCGATTCGGTCCCCAGCGACGGGGGCACCGGCGCGCCGTTCGCGGTCCTCGAGTGCGTCGACAACGCCGCGACGGTCGGGCTCTTCGGCAGCTGCAGCCTCCTGCCGCCGTGAGGTCAGCCCAGGACGCGACGGAGGAACGCGCTGGCGCCGTCGAGGACCTCCCAGGGGATGCCGTGCCCTCCGCGGAACGGCAGCCAGTCGACCGGCATGCCGTGGGAATCGAGCTCGTCGCGCAGAGCCTCCGCGACGGCGAACGGCAGAAGGTCGTCCTCGCGACCGTGGCTCATGAACACGGGGAGGCCTCGCCGCCCCTCGTAACGCGCGCTCCACTCGTCGGCCGCGATGTGGGTGCCCGACATGAGCACCAGCCCGGCTAGCCCGTGGGTCGAACTCAAGGCGACGTCGAGGGAGAGCATCGCTCCCTGGGAGAAGCCGCCGAGGACGACCTTGGCCGGCGGCGCCTGGAGGGCGTTCGCGAGCTCGCCGAGCAGGGCGACGACCTTGGCGCGCGCGGCGTCGAGCCCTTCGGGGATGTCGCGGGGGTCCGGCGGGCGTCCTTCCGCCTGCCGTCGCAGGCGCGCCTCGAGGTCGACGTGCCACCACGCGCGCCCGTTCGCGTAGGCGCCGCCCAGCTCGAGGGGAGCCTCCGGGAAGACGAAGCGCGTGCCGGCGGGGGCGCGGAGGGTGCGCCAGAACGGCGCGAGGTCGTCGCCGGGGGCTCCGAAGCCGTGAAGCAGGACGACGACGGGGCCGTCGCCGCTCCCCTCGCGGTCGGCACCGCCGGCGATGCGGACCCGGAGGTCCGCGATGTTCGTGACTCTCACGCCGGAGAATGTACACGGTCGGGCGCCGAGCGCGCTTTCGGCTACGTCGCGCGCGGATGACCGGGGCGCGTCTGTCGCGTCAGAGCGTCCCCGCGCAGGCTTTCACCGTCACGAAGGGCTGCGGGAACGGCTGGCACACAGGCCCGGAGACAGAGAACGTCGCCTTGACGCTCGTGAACGGGGCGCCCGCGTCGTCGCCCGCGCACGCGACGTCGGAGGGGTCGCTCGTCAGCTGCGGGGACTCGGGGACGCCGGGAAGGAGCGAGATGGGCGGCGCCGGCGAGATCGAGAACGCTCCGGCGGGGTCGATGCTGCTGAAGCTCACGGACACCGAGACCGTCCCGCTGTTGCTCATCGGGAGCAAAAAGCTGCCCGTGCTGTCGGCCAGATAGCCGCCCGTGCCATCGGCATTGTTCGGGAGCGAGAGGACGGCGCCGTTCAACGCCCACGAAATGGGCCGGGTGAACTGGATCGGCGGCGTGGTCATCACCGTGATGAGGAGCTCGTCGGCGTACGCAGCGGCGCCGGCGGACACTCCGGCACCCGCCGTGACATTCTTCGGGGTCACGACGATGATGGCGCTCCCGTTCGCGGGGAGCGTTCCGGTGCCGCCGTCCGGCGAGCCGCCGTCGGGCGAGCCGGCGTCGACGGCCGGCGTCGAGCTGTAGTACTTGCCGCCCGCGCCGAAGGCGAGCGTGTAGCCGTAGGAGACGTTGGTCAGGTTGGTCAGCGTGACGGTCTGCGCATCGGGGGGAGGGTCGCCGCAATTGGTGCTGGGGAACGCGAGCGAGCCATCCAGGGTAATGGCCGCGTTGCTGTTCGAGGCGCCGGACAGGGAGATCGTCGGGCTGCCCCACTGCATCGGCAGGGGTTGGCAGAAGGCCTGGTCGGCGCTTACGACCAGCGTTCCCTGGTCCGTCCACGACCCGTTGGAGGACAGCGGAGTGAAGGTCCCGACGATCGACGTGACCGTGCCTGCGGGTGGCTTGCCGCCGGGCGCCTTCGTTCGCGAGTTCTGCAACCCGAAGACGGTCGGTTGCGCCAGGCCCGACAGGCCGATGGTGACCCCCGCGTTCCCGGTGTTGCGGATGGAGCTCGTGAACGTCGCGATGGACCCGAACGAGATCGTCCCGAAGGTCCACGTCGTGGTCAGCGGCGAATCGGCGATCACCGCGCCGCGCGGCTGCATCACGAGGTTCACGACGTGCGCCGTATCGCCGGTGGCGTCCGTCGCGATGGACAGGGTGTCGGCGAAGGCCGTCGCGTCGTTCGGATCCGCCACGGTCTGGGGGATCGCGTTCGGCGTGATCGTGACGCTGACGCTGCCGCCGATGGGAATCGCGGCAGGGACGGTCGCGCCCGGGCCCGAGAGGACATAGGGCGAGGAAGCGCCCTTGCCGAGGGTCAGCCCGGTGATGCTCACGGCCTGGTTGCCCACGTTCGAGACCGTGAGGCTGTGGCCGAGGCCCGTCGCGCCGCAGTTCACGAGACCCGCAGGGTCGTTCGCGTCCGTGCCGAACGCGAGAGTGCTCGCCGAGAGCGCGACCTGGCCGTTGGTCCCCGTGCCGCTGACCTGCAGCGGCGTGGGCAGCGGCGTGCAGAGCGCGTCGTTCGTAACGATCGTGAGCGTGGCAGGATAAGAGGTCGCAGCCGTCGGAGAGAACGTGACCGTCTCGCGGCTGGACGCGCCGACTCCGGCCGCGAGATTCGCGATCGCCTTCGGGGCCACCGCGTATCCCGCGGCGCCGGCACCGCTCAGCGCGAACGAGACGTTCGCCGCAGGCGATCCGGCGCTGGCCGTGTTCGTGATAACGAGGGTCTGCGCGAGGGTCGTGGTGACGGGGACCTGGCCAAAGCGCAGCGGACTGGGCATCGACAGCGCCAGCTGGTCGCCGAGCGGGCTCTGGGTGAGAGACACGACGTGGGGCGGGTCGAGCGGGACATCGGTCGTGACGGTCACCTGCCCCGCGTACGCCGAAGGATCCGGGTTGGCCCCGCCCGTGGGGATGGCCGTACCGCTGACGGTCACGAGAGAGCTCGCGCCGGGAATGAGGAGGCCCGGGGGGGGACTGGCGGAGATGCGGTAGAGCGCCGGCGTCGGCGCGGCCGCCTCGGCGGAGGCATCCGTGCCCGCGTCGCGTCCGGCGTCGGGGGTCGCGGGCGCCGTGCTCGATGCCCAGTCGACGCCCGCGCCGAGGCTCAAGCTCCAGGTGAAATCCGCGGTTCCGTCGTTGCGGACGAGGAATGTCTGGGCGACGGGCGCCGGCCCACCGCAGGTGGGCTGGAGCGTGAGCGACGTCGGTACGACGGTGGGACCGCCTCCCAGGCCGCTCCCGGAGACCGGGATCGGCGCCGGCAGCGCGCCGCAGACCGCCCCGGTCGCGGCGATGGCGATGCTCCCGGTGACCGGCAGCGCCGTGTTCGGCGTGAAGATCACGCTCTCGTCCTGCTGGCCCTGCGATCCGAGTGTGAACGTGGGAGTCGTGAGGAAGAACGGCGAAACTCCCCCCGGCGAGCCTGCTTCGGGGCTGCCGGCGTCGTCGCTGCTGCCCGACAGGACCGTCAGCGTGATGTCCGCCGGGGCGCTGCCGGTATTCGTGATCTTGAAGTCCTGCGCGGCCGACTTGAGCAGCGTGATCGCGCCGAAGCTGCCGAAGTTCGGCGTCCCCGACGTGTCGAACGCCACGATGGCGCCGCTGTTCGACAGGGTGAACATCTGCTGGGTGGGCGCCGTGCCGCCGCACTGCGCCGCGCCGAAGTCGATGGTCGTCGGCCACCCGGTGACGCTGCCCGTCGCTCCCTCGCCCGAGAACGACAGAGAAGCGACGCTCGCGCCGCACGTCGCGTCGGTCGTGCCGATGGCCGTCGTTGCGGCGGCCATGCCGTTCATCTTCGGAGTGAACGTCGCGTTCAGTGAGAGCGTGTCGCCGCCGTTCAGCGTCTGGCTCGTTCCGCCGTCGGCGAGGCCGCTCAGCGCGAACGCGGGATCCGACGGCGGGCCGAACGAGAACGTGGCCGGAGCGTTCCCGGTGTTGACCAGGTAGAGCGTGACCGGCGCGGACGGGGTGCCCACGGCCGTCGTGGGGAACGAGAAGCCGCTCGCGCTCCCCGCCTGCAGCGCGAGGGTCGCCCCCGTCGGCGACGCCGAGAGCGGGAGGGCGAGGTTGCTGTGGGTCGGATCGTTCGTGAAGAGGCCCAGCGATCCCATGATCGTCGCGCCGGCGGTCGCCGACCCGGGGATGTTCGCCGTGACCGACAGCGTTCCGGTCATCCCGGCCGGGACCGTGAGCGCGGTGGGGACCACAGCGAACGCGCTCCCCGTGGTCTTGGCTGCCACCGCGAGCGGAGCCGTTCCCTGGTTGGTGAGCGTCAGCGTCTGCGTGAGGTTGGTGGCGCCGCACGGGGCCATCGCGAAGTCGATCGACGTATCGGAGAGTTGAACGATGGGATGGCCGGCGTCGACCGGGGGCGGCGCGGCCTCGCCGGGGCCCGTCTCGCCCGCCGCGCTGGCGTCGGTCGGGGTCGTGGCGTCCGGCGTCCCCGCCGCGCCCGACGGCGCGGGGACCGAAACGTTGTCGTCGGCCCCGCAGCTCGTCACGAGGGCACACGCAAGACTCGCCAGTAGCGAAGCCCCTGCCGCGAGCGCCCTCCGCCTGATGCCTCTCCCTCGAAGTACCATTCCTTGCGCGCTCCGTTTTCCGGCGGTTACGCCTGCCCCCAGGCACGCACCCCTGTGACGCAAACCCGCAATCGGCGCAATCTCGCCGAGGGCGGCCGGTCGAGAAGTTCACGCGCCGGCCACAACGGCGACTCGGTCCGTTCAGTGCTTCGCGCCGAGCGTGTTTGGCTTGGCGGACGTCGGCCGGCCGCGTGCCCGTGCCTCCGAGCGTGGAAAGCTATGCTCGGGGGCCGAGCAGCTCCAGTTTTCGCGTGAATCGTCGCGAAAGATTCACAGAGCGCGCCGGAGAGGCGTCCCTCCTACCGCCCGCGTGGTATGGGGTGGTGCGGCTCCGAGGGCGCCCGGGAACGAGGGGAGATGAGTCGCAGGCAGAGAGGCCGGATGGCCGCGCTGGCGTGCGCGGCAGCGGGGAGCGCCGCGCTCGCGACGGGATGCGGCAGCAACGGTGCGCAGTCGACCTGCAGCATCGACGCCGGCCCAGGCTCCCCGGAGGCCGGTGGCGACGGAAGCGGCGGCGGAAGCCTGACCGTGGGCGGCACCTTCGACCCGTGTCCAACGGTCACTTCCCTAAGCATTTCGCCCAACGAACTCGATGTCGGCGCGGGCGGGGCTGCCGTGCTCACGGCTACTGCGGTCGTTCCGGACGGCAGGCTTCCGATCTACACGTGGAGCGCGACAAGCGGGACGCTCGACGACCCGCACGCCGCCATGACCACGTTTCGATGCAGCGTCCCCGCGCTCGTGTCGATTGCCATCACGGCAAGCAACGCGGGGTGCAGCGATCACCTCGGCGGCTCGGTCACGTGTCGTGCGGTCGATGCCGGCGCCGACGCGGCCGAGGCCGACGACGCGAACTGACGGCGCCTCCGAGTCAGAGCAGGTCGGCGCATGCTTGCTCGATCCGGGGGAAGTCGAAGACGAAGCCCGCGTCGATCAGCTTCCGCGGGAGCGCGCGCTGGCCGGTGAGCAGGACCCGCGCCAGGCCACGGCCGAGGGCGATGCGCAGCGCGAGGCCCGGCACCCGCATCGCGTTGGGCCGCCCGAGCGCAGCCGCGATGGCGCGCGCGAGCTCCTCCATGCGCACGGGATGCGGTCCCACCACGTTGAACGGACCCGAGAGCGATTCGCGGTCGAGCGCGAAGAGGAGCGCGCGCACGGTGTCGCGCAGGTGGATCCAGCTGACCCACTGGCGGCCGCTGCCGATCGGTCCGCCCACGAACCAGCGATAGGGCGCCGCCATTCGCGCGAGCGCCCCCCCGCCGCGGCCCAGGACGACGCCCGTCCGCGGGTGCACGACGCGGACGCCGGCATCGCGCGCGGCATCCGCTGCGCCTTCCCAGTCGACGGCGATGCGCGCCAGGGCATCGTCTCCCGGCTCCGTGGACTCGTCGAGCTCGCGGTCGTCCTCCCTCATTCCGTAGACGCCGACCGCGGATCCGCTCACGAAGGTCCGGGGTTTGCGCGCTGCGCGCGTGATCGCCCGCGCGATTCGCTCGGTGGTCTGGACGCGGCTGTCGCGAATGCTCCGGAGCCGAGCTTGGGTCCAGCGCCCCTCGGCGACGGGTTCGCCCGCGAGGTGCACGACGGCGTCCGTGCGTTCCAGCTCGCCTTCGATCGCGTCCCAGCCGACTTCGGCCGCCGAGGGGCGCCGGGAAACGACGACCGCGTCGTCTCCGCGCGCGCGAAGCGCC
>CALKVG010000597.1 GCA_937998045.1 uncultured Myxococcales bacterium | reverse complement strand
GCGCCGGCGCCGCGAACCCGAGCGGAGGCGCGAACACTTCTCCGTCGAGGCGGGCGGCTGCGGGCCGATTCGTCTCGGCCTTCGCGACGAGTGCCCTCAGGTCGATCATGCCCGAGTCGTCCTTCGAGGGAACCTCGGCGCCCGGCGCTCGATCTTCTGCGTTCTTCGTGAGGACGGCGAGCGAGAACAGGACCGAGTTCTCGTTGCGCTGCCCGGTCAGCCTTCCGTCGTCGGCCGGCTGGGACATCGCCGCGGATGCCGCTGCGCTCGTCTGGATATCGTCACCGACCTGCGTGCTGAAAAGGTCGCGGCCACGCGCTTCGCGCTTCACGGCGGCGCGCTTGGCCTCGGGCGCCGGGGCTGCATACGCCGCGGCGGCCGCCGGCGCTGCATATGTGGCGGCGGGAGCCGCGGCTGCATATGTGGCGGCGGGAGCCGCGGCTGCATACGCCGCGGCGGGAGCTTCGTATGCCGCAGGTGCCGGCGGCTCATAGGCGGGAGCGGTATGGTCGTACGCGTTCCGCGCGGGGGCGTCGTAGGACGCCGCAGCCGAGGGCTGCGCTGCCGTCGCGTGGAGCGCGTTCACGACGGCGTCCACTTCCGCCAGGGGCTTCCAGTCGTCCATCCCGTCCGTCCAGATGAACGTCGCTTGCGTGATGGCCCCGGAGTTGTACGCGGCGACCAGGTCCGCCATCGACATCTGCCGCTGGTCGGTGTCGCCGAGATTCACGTGCCACTCGCCCGTGCCGGACGGCGACAAACCGGGGGCTGCCCCCTCGTCCACGGCGCGTGCACCGTTGGTCCCGCCCCCAGAGGTCGCATTCACTACGATCGTGCCGCCGCACTTCCGGCAACGGATTTTTACGATCTTACCTTGGACCTTTTCGTCCGCGACGTTGTACTTCGACTGGCAGGATTGGCACGTGATCTTCATTTGCGCCCGCTTCTCGCCCGTAGTGTACCTCGTGGCGGCTTTTCTCGCCTCCGGATCGCGGCTAGCACCAGACCCTCTCATGGAGGTCCGGCGCGCTTCAAGCAAAGCGTTGGGACCGGCGCTTTTTTTTCGCCGAGTCTCTTTTTGGCGGCAGCGGCTTCAGGGTTGCCGCGAGGCTGCGCGCAAGTCCTCGCCCCGGACGAGCGTGGCTTGGCTTTGAATCTGTACGGGAATGAGGTTCCCCGGAGGCTGCCCCGGCTGCGCGGGGGGCTGGGCGCCCCCGGGTCCGGAGAAGACCAGCATCTGACGCTCCTGCAGGTCGAACTTCCGCGCGAGCGCCTCGCCCCGCACCACCTCCAGCTCGCCCTGGCCTTGCGCGTCAAACTGCTCCAAGGTCGCTCCCTTGGGTACCCCCGGGATCTGGACATCCTTGCTCGCTGCGTATGCCTTGACGTCGAGCGTCAGGTGCAAGCGGTCACCGTCGATGCTCTTCACTCGGTAGGCGCGGTAGGCGACGACGTCGAGCCCGGAGAGCGGCATCCGCGTCTCGGCGATCCATTGGGCTCCCACCCCCACCGGCTTGCTCGGCGGGGGAACCGTGGCGAGCGCCAGAGCCTCTGCCGCGCCGCGGGCGAAACGGTCGAGCTCCGCCTCGGAAGTCTTCCCCAGGCGCGCCTGCACGTCGCTCACTTGACCGCTCGGCGTCCACTGTAAGCGAAGCTCGCTGCCCTCGAGCGTCGCGACCTCCTTCTCCTGGCCGGGGGCGACCTGGCCGAGCGCCTTCGATGGCGCTGCCCTCTTGATGGTGCCAACGAGCCAGTCCGCCCCGCCGTCGTCCTTCTTCGCGGGGCCGAGGATCATGGCGTAGTCCACCGCGAACGCGTTGCGCCCCGCCTGGAGGACCAGCTCGAGCTGTGCCGGCCCGTACGATGACGTTCTCGCTGCGTCGGCCTGCGCGTTGGCGGTCGGGGCGAGCGAGACGCGCGGCTCAGCGCCATCGGATACCATGTCCACCTTGGTGGGCACTCCTCGCGCATGGCGCTGATCCGCCCTGCCGGGGCCGAAAATGCCTGTCGGCGGGGGGCCGTTGTCGTTGCCGGCCGAGGACGACGCGGCTGCCTGAAGCGCCTTCTCGAGCTTGGGGTCAGCCGATGCGTACTTCTCGGCGCCCGCGTCGGTTCGAGGCGTATCGGAGGAGGTTTTCTTCTCGTCGCACGCGACGCCGAGCAGCGCAGCGCCGATCGCGAAAACGACCAGACGTGTCATGCGCGACTGCTTATCACAGCCCGCCGCCAGTGGCGCCGCGATGCTTCAGGAATCCTTCAGGGAAACGGCCGCGTCGGGAAGTCCTTCTGGTACTTCTCCTTGTACGCATCGTGGCACTGCTTGCAGGACGCCTTCACGCCAGCGAGATCCTGCTTGGCCGCCGCCGCTGAGCCGGCCTTGGCGAGCGTCGCCCACTGCGGATAGTCGTTGCCGGCAGGCGGCTTCGAGGCCACGAGGTCCAGGCTCTTCTGCAGCGTGGGGAAGTCTTGGCCCGCGAGGGGCGCACCCACATTGGGCTTCATCCACTTGCCCAGGGGAGTCTTCGGCTCGCCCGCAGAAGCGAAGCCGGCGGCAAGCGCGAGCGCGACGGTCAGCGGCAGAAACGATCTCAGGTACGCGTGCATCATGAGGGTTCTCGATTGGACGAGCCAGCGTACCAAAGATTGCAACGCGCGCGGTCGTCTTCGCCTTGCCGCTTGGGAAAGGAATGCTGGGGTCCCGAGGACCCACGTCAACGGGACCCGCGACCCGGACGCTACGATCCGCTCGTGACGACGCCGACGGGGCAGGACAGGCCGGTACCCCCGAGCCCGCAGTACCCGTCCGGGTTCTTGGCGAGGTACTGCTGGTGATAGTCCTCTGCGTAGTAGAACTCCCCGGTGGGCGCGATCTCCGTCGTGATCCGCCCGTATCCGGCTTTCGCGAGGACCGCCTGGAAGGCCTGGCGTGACGCCGCGGCGGCGCGAGCTTGCGCCTCGTCGTGCGTGTAGATGCCGGACCGATACTGCGTGCCTACATCGTTGCCCTGCCGCATCCCCTGCGTCGGGTCGTGATTCTCCCAGAAGACGCGGAGCAGCTCCTCGTATCCCACCTTCGCCGGATCGAACACGACGCGGACCACCTCTGCGTGCCCGGTCTCCCCTCCGCAAACCTCGCGGTACGTAGGGTTCGGTGTGAAGCCTGCCGCGTAGCCGACCTGCGTGGAGAACACACCGGGCGTCTGCCAAAACTTCCGCTCCGCGCCCCAGAAGCAGCCCATGGCGAAGGTCGCCGCCCGCATGTCGGGCGGAAAGGGAGGCTCCATCGGCGAGCCCAGGACGAAGTGACGCGCCGCAACGGGGATCCGTTCCGAGCGCCCGGGAAGTGCCTCGGTGGGTTTGGGCAACTCGAGCTTCGACGGATCGGACCGAAACATGGCCGTGAGGGCCATAGCGCGAGGTCCCGACCGCCACAACCGACGGCCGTTGGCGGGCCGTCGAGGTCGGAGCGCCTCTCGCGGCCCGGCTCGGTTCAGCGACCTCGCCTCTTACCCGAGGAATCGGCCGGCCGTAGCAGCTGAGAGGCGAATGACGCTGGACGGCCTGCGGCGAGTGCTTCTGGTGGATGACGAGCCGGCTCTCGTCCGTGTCTACACCCGCGCCCTCAGCGCAGAGGGATACGAAGTCGACGTTGCGGGCGACGGCGCCGACGCGCTGCTCAAGCTCCGCGAGCGGACGTACGACGTCGTCGTGACAGACATCTGCATGCCGCGTATGGGCGGCCTGCGTCTGCTGGAGGGGATTCGCCGGCTCTGCCCCGACGTTCCCGCGGTTCTGATGACGGCGCACCTGGATCCGGAGACGTACGAGCGCGCGCGTGCGCTCGGGTCGGTGCGCTACCTGTTGAAGCCATTCAAGCTGGAGCAGCTCGCGAACGCCGTGCAGAGCGCCGCCAAGCTTCGTGAAGTATGGCGGCGCATGTCCCGGCGGCGCTCCCTCAACGGGTGAGCGCGTCCGGCGGCGATTGCGCGGATGCGGCGTTCGCTCCCGGCTCATGGACACGAAACGTCTGTGTTGGGTGCGTTCGGCGTGCCAAAGAAGCCGGGAAACCACGACGTGATCGACGGTTCCCACGCCGTCCAGTCGGAGCGTCGCGAGGGCGGACAATCCGAGGGAAACTCCAGTGTGGTACCGACGGTGAGCTTGAGCGCGGGGTACGTGACCGAATCGATCAGCTGATCTTGCACCTGGAGCGAGAGGGTGGCCCCCTTGTTGCGCAGCACGTCACCGGGCTGACCGGACCAGGCGATCACGTTTCCCGGGAGGTCGTGATTGATGGCCGGATCGTACGAATCGGCGACGACGAAGGTGCCTCCGGCCGGAATCCAGAGATGCTCGGTGACGTCGAAGGTCCGGACCTTGGCCCCGCTGGGGCATTCGCCGTGCAGTCCCCGAAGGTCCGCAGAACATGCGAGGGTGCTGCGGACCTCCAGCCATTCGCCGTAGTCTCCCGTGCCGGCGACCGACTCGATCATGAGCTCGTCGATGAGAAGGTCTCCGGGAGCGAGCGGCGAGGGGCAAGCGTCGGCGGGTGGGTCGGCGCCTTGCGCGCCGTCGTAGGGCGAGGTCGCGTCGTCGCTGGCCGTGTCGCCGCCCTCGTCCTCTTCGCTCGCGTCCGCGGTGAGGCCGTTCGCAGGGGAGGGGGACGGTCCGTCGCCGTCTCCGGCATCGTCCGCCGGCCACGAGCCGGGGTCGCCCGAATCGTCGCCCGCGGGGTCCGCAATCGCCGACATATCGGATGGAGGCGGGGCGACGGCGCATCCAAGCAGCAGGCCAGCGACGGGAGCGAAGAGCCGCGCTCGGTGTCGTGAGTTCGGGAGCATGCGAGAGCGCCTTCGCAAGTCGTGATCCGCGCCCGCAGTCCAGTCCTCTCGTGCACTTCCGGCGCGCGCGCGCTGTCCGGGTCATCGTGCGGGGTGTCCCAGGCCACTTCGATGGTCAGAACGAAGCGAAGCTACTCGAAGCAGTACGGGCAAGGTCCGCCGGACGTTTCCCCGCTATTGCCCGGCAGCGGCCGCGGCCTTCGGCGCACTGAGGCGTAGAGGTGGGCGCAATGAGTGACGCGTCCGAAGCGTGGCGTTGGACCAGGAGAGGGAGCAGCCGTAGAAGACCGTGCCCCGTCCATTCGATGGCGAGACCACCGACTCCGTCTGCGCGTCGGGGTCGTTCGATCGCGAGACCAACGACTCCGTCAGCGTGTCGAGCCTGTTCTACAGCGAGAGGAACGACTCCGTCAGCGTGTCGAGCCTGTTCTACGGCGAGAGGAACGACTCCGTCAGCGTGTCGAGCCTGTTCTACGGCGAGAAGAACGACTGCGTCAGCGCGTCGACTCTGTTCTACAGCGAGAGGAACGACTCCGTCAGCGTGTCGAGCCTGTTCTACGGCGAGAGGAACGACTCCGTCAGCGTGTCGAGCCTGTTCTACGGCGAGAAGAACGA
>CALKVG010000596.1 GCA_937998045.1 uncultured Myxococcales bacterium | reverse complement strand
GTCGGGGGGCAACCCGTTCGGCAGCAGCGGCAGCAACCCATCGAGCGGCGGAGGCTTCGGCAGCAGCGGCGGCAGCGGCGGCGGCGCGAGCGGAGGAGGGTCGTCGGGCGGAACGTGCTCGGGTGGCAACCTGTGCAACCAGATCCACTCTTGTTCCAACGGGTCGACGACGGTCAGCGGCACGATCTACGACCCGGCGGGGAAGAACCCCCTCTACGACGTCGTCGCGTACATCCCGAACCAGACGCCCAAGCCCATCACGCCGGGAGCCTCGTGCTACTCGTGCAGCGATCTGTATACGGGGAATCCGATCGCGACGGCGCTGACCGGCCCCGACGGCAAGTTCACCATCCAGAACGCGCCTGACGGCGCGAACATCCCGCTCGTCATTCAGATTGGCAAGTGGCGCAAGCAGCTCACGATTCCGAACGTCGCGCAGTGCCAGAACACGGCGATTCCCGACAAGACGCTGACCTTGCCCAAGAACCAGAGCGAGGGCGACATCCCGTCGATCGGCATCGCGACGGGCTCGGCCGACTCGATGGAGTGTCTGCTCCTGCGCATCGGCGTCGACGCCAGCGAGTACGGAGGGGGCGCGGGCGGTGCCGGGCGCATCCACATCTTCCAGGGAGTCAACACGGGCAACATGTCGGCGGGCGCGACGACGGCGCCCGCGGCTCCGGTCGCCTCCGACGCGATGTGGGACTCGCAGCCGGACCTCATGAAGTACGACATCGCGATCCTCTCCTGCGAGGGGAACGACACGACGGAGATGAACCAGCAGGCGCTGTTCGACTACGCGGCCAACGGGGGTCGCGTCTTCGCGTCGCACTTCCACTACGCCTGGTTCAATTCGGGGCCGTTCTCGACGTACAACCTCGCGCGGTGGACCACCGGCGCTCAACCGATGACGCGCAACAACGGCGCCATCATTGGCGGCGTTGTCGAGACGACGCTCTCGAACGGCGGGGGGGCCTTCCCCAAGGGGCAGGCTCTCGCGCAGTGGCTCGCCAACGTCAACGCGCTGGGCGTGCCGGCTCGACCCGGTGGTCAACCGGCAGCGCCTGCCGGCGAGCTTCCGATCGAGGAGCCGAAGCACAATGCGGACGTGAGCGCCGCGAACACGCCGTCGACCGCCTGGATCGTCGCAGACCAGCAGGCGAGGCCTGCGGGGGCGACCCAGTACTTCTCGTTCGATACGCCGCTGGACAAGCCCGCGAACATGCAGTGCGGGCGCGTCGTCTACAGCGACCTGCACGTGGGGTCGGCTTCGAACGACTACGGTGGGGCCGCGGGCGGAACGGGCGTCGTGAACGGCATCGTTCCGAGCCAGTGCGGGATGGGCGATCTGTCGCCGCAGGAGAAGGCGCTCGAGTTCATGCTCTTCGACCTCTCCGCGTGCATCACTCCGAACAGCCAGCCGCCGATGGCGCCGGCGCCCGGCCCGGTGCAGTAAGCCGGCGGGGCAGCGAACCGGGGCGCATTGGCGCTCGCCGCCGATGCGCCCGCTGATCGTTGCATCCTGAGCACTGGCGGTTCTTCGCACCTCTCCTTACCAGGCGGGGATGCGTCTTCGCATTCGCGTTGCCGGCACGGCCGTGCTTGCGCTCGTGGCCATCGCCTCTCCCGCTTGCGGTTCGAAGAACGCGGGCTGGTCAGCTGGCGAGGCAGCGGACGGGTCGGCGTCGGACGACGGCCCCTCGCAGGA
Organism: uncultured Myxococcales bacterium; assembly: GCA_937998045.1. GTDB lineage: Bacteria > Myxococcota_A > Polyangia > Polyangiales > Polyangiaceae > Palsa-1150. The sequence continues at coordinate 13,605 of CALKVG010000596.1, read as the reverse complement.
TGATGCATCGAACAACGATGCGCCCGCCAGCGACTGCGGTGCGGTAGCGCCGCACGGGACGCTTCTCGTGGCGTCGCCATCGGTCGCGATCGACGGGGTAACGAGCGACGGCTACGCAATCTACACCGACGCCGCGGCGATGACCCTGAACGCCGTGCCGATCGCGGGCGGCGCTCCGGTGGAGATCGGCACGGTGGACGCGACGAACTCGGTCTTCATCGCGGGCAAGGTCGTCTATTTCGAGCCGTCGGTGGCGGTGACCGCCGGGTTGGGGACGGCGTCGCTCTCCGTGTGGACGGCGTCGGCCGGCGCCACGAGTCTCTCGAACTCGGTGCTCGCCATCCCGGCGTCGGCGATCGCTTCGGGGAACGGCCTTGCGGACGTCTCGCTCGATGGCTCGCGCATCCTCTTCATCGAGAGCCAGGACGGGATCACGGGGACGCTCATGGTCGCTACCACCGACGGACGGACCATCCTGCCGCTTTCGGGCGGTCTCGATCTGACGACGACGACGGGTTGCCGCCCGTTCGCCGTCTTTGCGGGATCGAGCGTGGTGGGGGCGTATTGCACGGCCGCGACGGGGGGCGACGCCGGAGCATCGCCGGAGGCTGGGATGTCCGCTTTGCCAGACGCGGGCAGTTCGCCGGGTGCTGGCGGCCCGCCGGGCGGCGTTGTCGTGCCGGATGCTGGCGAGCCGTCGAGCGGCGGCTTGCCGGACGCCGGCTCTTCGGGAGGGTTTGGACCGCCCGACGCGGGCGTTTCTTTCGACGCGAGCACGTCACCCGACGCGAGGGCACCCTTCGATGCGGCCCCGCCGGACGCAGGACGCGGCTCGGGAGACGCCGGCCGAGTCGCGGTCGCGGATGCGGCGGCCGACGCAACTATCGCGGACAGTGGCCGAGGGAGAGGAGGCGAGACCGAGGCCGGTGTCGGGCGGTTCGGGCTCTCGGGCGCGAACGTCGCGACGCTCGCAGCGTTCACGGGCGCCACGTTCGCGCAACAGGTCCTTGCCAACGACGTGCAGGCGCCGTTCGCCGCGGACCGGACCGGAAGCCACGTGCTCGTCTCCGGGCAATCGGGCCTCGCTCTCTATGCGCTCCCGAGCGGCGCCGGGACGCCCCTCGACGCGACCGGGGCGGCCGGCCGTTTCACCAAGGACGGCGCAAACGTCGTGTACTCGACGAGCGCGATGGCGCTGAAGAGATCGCCCGTGGCGATGCCGGCTCCGACGACGCTCGTCTCGGGGGGGATCGGTCGGCTCTTGGGGCTCTCGCCGGACGAGCGCTGGGCCCTCACCTATCAGAGCACCTCCGCCAACGGCCAGACGTTCGACCTCTCGGTGGCCTCGGCCGTTGCGCCAGGCGCGCCCGCGCGCCTCTCGGTGGGCACCAACGCAGCGCTCTACGGTGACGCCTTCACGGCGGACTCGAGCTACGTCTTGTATTTCGACAACGTAGACGGCGCCACGGGACTCGGCGACTTCTACCTCGCGCGGTCGGCGACGGGGGCCCCGACGAAGGCGGCGTCGTTCGCCTGGATCGCCGTGGCAACGGCCGGCACGAAGGTGCTCGTCAGCGACAACTGCGCGACGTGCAGCAACGCGAGGACCGGTCTGGCGGACATCGAGGCTCTCGACGCCACCCATCCGGCGGACGTCACGACGATCGTCACCCAGGCTTTTGCGAACTTCTACCTGAGCCCCGCCAGGGACAAGGTCGTCTACTCGTGGACGTGCAGACCGGAGGACCCGAAGGCCGGCATTTACGCCCTTCCGGTACCCTGACTACTCGCCTGCCGCGTCGGTGGTCCCAGCGTCCCCGCCGCAGAAGCCGGCTCCCAGCTGGGGGCGCAAGACGTTGTCGAGAACGCTCAAGCAGTTCGATTCGTCGAGTTGATTGACAGCGCCCGTGCACGTCTCTTTCGACGCGAGCTGGTCGGGCGGGATGTCCTTGCAGCAGAGCGCGAGCGCGCCGCAGTTCTTCTGGGGAAAGCACTGCTTGATGCAGTGTCCGAGCACGCACGTTTGGAGCTGGACCACTCCCGAGTCGGCGTACTCGCGATCGATTTGCCCGACGCAAGTCGTGTCGAAGACGCAGTCGAGCAGCAGGGTCGACGCCTGCGCGCAGGCTGCATTTTGCCCGCACGCGATGCTGATCCCGCAGCAGTACTGATCCGTGCAGGAGTTGCAATCGGCGTTTGGGGCTTGCGGCAGGCCGCAGGGATACGGGCTGTCGAGAGGCGTAGGCTCGTCCGGCGCGTCGACGGTGGGCTGCGGCGCGTCGTCGTCGACGAACGTGTCCGCGGCGGCGTCGCGAAGGGTTGCCTCCGGACCGAGGTCGACCAGCGCGGCGCACGCCGCCACCGCGCCGCCGAGCGCGAGCACGCCTCCGCTGGCCGCGGCGATTGCGACGCGCCTTACCATCGGCCCGCCACCTTGAACTCGGCGCCGCCTGGCTGGAGGTCAGCGCCGACCGTTACGGCGGGCGCACCGCGCGGGGCGGTCAGGATGAGCGCGATCCCACCCGCCGTGATCGCGCCGCCCACGGCGAGCGCGATCGTGGACACGTTTGCCCAGTTGCGAGCGCTTCGATCGTCCGAGACGCCTTGCTGGCTGGTGCACACGTTGTTCGCGTCGCAAAACTTGTTTCGATCGTTCTTGAGCAGCAGGGTCTGCAACCCAGAGACGCCGCCCAGAACGAGCCCTGCAGCGCCGACGCCGGTGACGACGATGCCCACGGTGCGCTGCGCTCGCCATCCCGAGGGCGTCTGCAGAGGCAGAGGCTCGGTCGGCGAGACGGAGAACGCGTGGCTCGTCGTGGCGCCGTCGTCGCCGCTCGCGGGCGCGTCTTCGAGCGGACCCACGTCGACGACAATCGTCTTGCCGTCGGCGTCGGTGTGTACCTGCGTGGACCAGGGCCGCTTCCCCGGCGCCGTCGCCGAGACGGTGTGGTCCCCTGGATTGACCGGCAGGGCCGTTCCGAGCACTCCCGGGCCGACCTCGAGATCGTCCGCCTTGATGATCAGCCCGCTCGCGCTCGGACCGCGTACGTTGATCGTCAGCTTGGGGACGACGCGGTCGATGCGCGCGAGCTCGCTCTCCGTGAGCGGACGTCGCGGATCGTTCGTCGCGGTCGCGAGTGTGCGAGCCTGCTGCCAGCGCGCATGAGCATCGGCCAGATGGCCGAGGCGCTCCTCGCACACGGCGAGGCTCGCCAGGGTGCCCACCTTGGGATCCAGGCGCGCGCTCTCCTTCAGGCGTACGCGAGCTTCGGCGTAGTCTCCTGCGTTCATGAGCTGCTTGCCCTGTGTAAAGAGCTCGATCGCGATGCCGGCGGCGTCGGCGCGCGCGGTGCCCGCAGCGAGGAAGAGGAAGAGGAACGTGCACAGCGCGCTTTGCCGCGCTCTCATGGAACGGCCCAGGGGTCTACCTTTGGGGTTGGTTCGTTGCGTCGGGTGCCTGCGTCTGGGGTCATCGCCGCTCCCGGGTGGGGGACGACGGTGCCCGCACGCGGAGTCGCAGGCGGAGGGCTGGGCGCCGGCTCGTGCGGCTCGACGGCAGGCGGTGGCTCCAAGGTGGCGGATGGAGCGGTGGTGGGCGGCGGGCGGAGCGGCACGTCCGGAGTCGCGGCGATGGCGTTTGCGCCGGTCGCTGATGCGGCCGCGGGCGCTTTTCCGGAAGATCCCGCATCGGGGCGAGAGGTCACTTTCAGTCCGAGGACGATGGCGGCCGCCGCCAGCGCCGCCAGTGCCGTTGCGCCGAGGGCGGCGAGGACGAAGGGCCGCTCGGTCAGGCCCGGTGCGGTGCGCGCAGTGGCCTGGGTACCGCGGGTCGAGGACACCGGTTCGCCGGTGACCGGCGACCCCTTCTCGTCGAGGGCTGGCCCGGTGCCTCCTGCCGCGGTGAAGACCTGCGCGTCGCTCGATGTGGGGCGCGGGGGAGCGTCCGGCAGTGCGATCGTCGGCGCGTAGGGTGCCGGTGACGGACGCATCGACCCGAGCTGCGCTCCGGCCGGCGGCCCCTCGGGTATCGACGCGTAGATTTCGCCCGCCTGAGACCGGGTCACGATGGCCGCCAGGTGGCTGCCCGAGACTTCGCCGCCGGCGATCGCCTGGAACGCGTCGGCTACGGCGGCCTGCATCATCTCCGCGCTCTGCCAGCGCTCGGTAAGCCCGAAGGCGAGCGCTCGATCGACCATCGCACATACCGCGGCGGGTAGCTGGGGAGCGATGGAGGCGAGCGGCGGCGCGGGCTCCGTTGCCGCCTTCACCATGAGCTCCTGCCCGGTGTCGCCCTGGTGAACGAACCTCCCCGAAAGCAGCGTAAAGAGGGTCGCTCCGACCGAGAAGAGGTCGGCTCGGGCGTCGATGGGTTTGCCCATGGCCTGTTCCGGCGCCATGAAGGCGGGGGTGCCCATCGTGATGCCCGTGCGTGTCGTGGACTTGCCGTCGGGCTCCTGCAAGCGGGCGATTCCGAAATCCAGCACCTTGAGGTCGCCCTTGCGGGTGGCGAAGAGATTCCCGGGCTTGATGTCGCGGTGCACGATGTTCCGGGCGTGCGCCGCCGCCAGCACGTCGAGGAGCTGGTAGGCGAGCGACAGCGCCGCCGTCACCGGCAATCCGTCGGGGTGGCGCCCCATGATTCCATCGAGCCCCTCGCCGTCGAGCAGCTCCATGACGAGAAACGCGGAGCCGTCCTCGGCGACGTCATCGTCAAGGACGGCGACCGCTCCGGCGTGCCCGACGGCGTTCGCGATGTAACCCTCACGCAGGAACCGCTTTCGGAGCTCGCTCCGGACCGAGAGCTCCGGGTGGAGCATCTTGAGAGCAAAACGCCGGCCATTCCGGTGCGTCACCGCGAAGACGAGAGCCATGCCACCAATGCCCAACACGGCGTCGAGGCGATACTTGCCCCGCAGCCACGTGCCCAACCGCTCGTTACCGGGCAGCGGAACGCTGGAACTCGGACCGGTCACCGGAAAGACTCCAGCCCGAGTATCTCACCCCCCGCCCCGCCGGGGTAGTGTCCCGAGTCTCGGTCACATAGGGCCCGATACTTGGCCCACTCGACGACGTTCGCCGACTTTGTCACGACAGCTTTCCGGTGTCTCCTTGCTGCCGTCACGGCGGTCGCCGAGCCTTGCATGCAAGGGGAGAAGACATGGTCGATGTGAAGCTCGGGTTGAGGTGAGCGCCGGCGTGCCGGCCCGGGAGAAGCACTCCACCGGGTATGCGGCGGTATCCGTACCGGGCGGCGCTACGACGCCGCTTGACCGGCCGTGGCGGGCGCTTCCCCTGCCCTGCCGTACTCGAAGTACCGCTTTAGCTTCAGAAACGGCCTTTCGTACGCGTAGAAGCTCACCATCGCGAGGAGCATCGTGATCGCCATGCCGAGCCCGGCAAAGCCGAGGAGGCCGAAGAGTCGGGATCCCGTGTGGCCCAGGCCGCTCGCCAGCGAGCCGAGGCTCCCGGGCGGAAAGAGGTGCAGGTAGAGCGGTTGCATCGGCGTGTGCAGGACGTACGCGCCGTAGCTGTACTTGCCGAAGGCGCGCAAGACGCGCGTCTCGAGGATGCGCTGGAGGCCGTTGGGCCGTGGTGCGAGCGCGAATACGACGAGGGCACCGGAGCCGGCGGCCAGCGCCGAGAACCCGAAGCCGAGCGCCGTCCAGTGTCCCCAGAACAGCGGCTTTCGCAACAGCAGGACGGCGGCGACGAGGTACGTGACCGACCCGATCGAACACCAGCGCGCCAGCCGTGCGAGCTCGTCGTACGTCCTTCGCTGCGCCATCGCGGCGAGCAGGCCTCCAAACGCGAGCTCGTCGGTCCGGGACAGCGTCAGCGTGTAGACCGCGGCTGGGTCCATGTGGATTGCGAGCATCGCGAAGCGCACGATCGGCGCCGCGACGATGAGCCCGAGGGACGTGCCGATGAGCGCTCGCCGGCTGCACGCGAAAACGACGAGGGGCCAGACGAGGTAGAAATGCTCCTCCACGGCGAGCGACCAGAAGTGCCCGACCCAGAGACAGTCGGGGTCGAAGAAGTCCTCGTTGTGGACCGCGATCGCGACGTCTTCGGAGTAGGCCCAGAGCCACCCTTGCGCGTCGTAGATGCGCTGCACGCCCGGAGTGACTGCGGTCACCACGTGCGGAACGACGACGAAGATGACGACGAGCGCGCCGTAGTAGAGCGGGAAGATGCGCAGGACGCGGCGCATGTAGAAATTCCGGAAGTAACCGGGCGTGTCCTTGGCTCGCAGAAGGATTCCGGTGATGAGAAACCCGGAGAGCACGAAGAAGAGGTCGACGCCGCTCCACATGCAGTCCGCGATGCTGACGATCTTGCGCGTGACGAACGCATCCGCCCCGTAGCCGGTCGCGGATACGTAGTGGAAGCACATGACGAAGAGGATCGCGACGCCGCGCAAGCCGTCGAGCGCGGCGACGTGCTGCCCGTCCTGCAGAGCGCGCGTTCCGCCCGACGGAGGTCTTGCTGTCATGGCCGTCAGGGTAGGGGCGTGGGGTTCGGGAAGTACTGCGTGACGGCGTTCTGGAACTGGCCGTTGTCGGTCGTGATGTAGGTCTGATTGCCGGCGCCGGTGCCGAAGACGATGCCCATGCCGCCGGCGGCGACGAACTCTCCTACGTGGCCGAAGAAGTAGTGCACGCGGTCGTCCCGGTAGTGGCCGGCGGTGCCGCCGGGAGTGGAGCTCGGGACGCCGAAGGGGACTTGCCACCAGACGATCGGCAGGTTGAGGCCCTGATGAAGGCTGGTGACCCAGGCCAGGTGCTCGTGGAAATTGGGGCTGGTCTGGTTGGATTCGTCCCAGTACCAGGGGCCGTCGTTTCGCTGGCATTGGGGGTCGGTGTGAGCCTCGAAGCACCCGGCGTCGCGGTCGAGGACGTCGGTGGCGATGAAGTCGGCCTGGTCGGCGTGGATGGCCTTGAAGAATGCGATCTGCGCGGCGATGCTTCCGCCCCAGGCGCTGGCGTGGAAGCCCACGGCGACCTTGGGGGCGTACGTGCGGGCGAGCTTCAGCAGGCAGCTGCCCATGCCGACGAGCGAATCGGGCATTCCGGCGCAGTCGGGCGCGTGGGCGGAGACGATGACCTGGGCGGAGCCGTCAGAGGAGTGCTGCAAGGCGTAGCCCCAGAAGTCGGGCTCGAGGTGCACGACGGCGGGCTTGCCGAACGCGGCGAGTCGTTGAAAGAGCAGCTTGGCGCCCTGCCAGTAGAGGTTCATGGCAGAGTCGTTGGTCGTCATCGAGAAATTGCCGTCGCCGAGGGTGGCCATCGCGTACAGCGTGAACATCGGCGTCACGCCGTGCGCGGCGGCAACGTCGGTGAGGATGTTGACGAAGGTGCCGCCGGAGTTCCAGTCGGGCCAGCCGCCCATCGTGGGCAGCCCGACGAGGTAGGCGTAGTGCAGGTCCAGGGTGGTGCCGAGGGTGTAGGCGCCGTCGTGGTCGTGGTTGTTGTCGCTGGAGAGGTCGTTGCCCATGCCGACGAGGAAATGACAACCGGAAGTGCCGCGCAGCCTCTGCGAGAGGCCGCACCCAGGCCCCGACGAAGCGCCGGCGCCCGACGAGCTCGACCCCGACGAAGAGCCGCCGTCGGGGGCGGAAGACGAGCTTGTGCCGCAACCGGCAGCGAGCGCCAAGACGAGTGTCGCGGGGCCCGGATACGTGAACACGTAGCGGGGAACCCATCGTGCGGGAGCCGCGGCAAGCATGGATTCCGCGAGTCTACACGCATGACGACTGGCGGTCATCGCATAGGCAATACGGGCATCTTATATCTGTCGGCTGTCCGGCTTTGCCGACGGCTACGGTTGCAGCGGGGTGTGATCGTCCAGCGCCGCGCGGAGCGCCTCGAGACCCCGGGCGTCGAGCGCCTTGCCCCGATAAACGATTCGGCCCGCGCGATCGAGGACGAGCGTCGTGGGGACGCGCCGCTCGCCGATGGAGTCCGCGAAGCGGAACTCCTCGTCGACCAGCTGCATGTAGCGCAACCCGCGGCGCCGGACGAACTCCGCGACGGCCTCGCGCGGCTCGCCGACGGCCACGCCGATGACGACCGCGTCGCGCGACGAGGCGGTGCGCGCATTCAGCCGATTGAGCGCGTCCAGTTCGCGCTCGCAGCCGTCACACCAGGGGGCCCACAGGCTCACGAGCGCGACTCGCCCGCGCGCGACGTTCGCGAGCTCGGTCGGGACGCCGTTCAACGTGACGACGGGCGCGGGGCTCATGTCGCTCGAAGCCACGGCCGGCGGGGGGGCGACGCCTCCGCAAGCGGGCGCAAACGACGATGCGATCGCGATCAGAAGCGAAATCCGGTAGCCCACGTAACGATGTTCATCCGAAGGTCGTTGGTACGTACGTACCTCTCGTAGCCGAGTTCGAAGTGTAGCGCGCGAAGGTCACCTGCAAGGGGAAAGTCGGTGACGATCTTGCCGCCGACGGTCTGCGATTCGAGGGGGGCGAGATCGCTGTCGGCGATGCGCAAGTCGCCGTTGTCTACGCCGCGCGTGGTGAAGAAGGTAGCTCCGGTCTGCGTATGGAACCGGTAGAGCGCCCCTACGTAGAGAAAAGGGGAGAGCCGCTGCATGAGCTCTCCCTCGATCGAGTGCGCGACGATGCCCCAGTCGTCGGCGTAGAAGCGGTAGTAGGCGTGAAGCGCCCCGTTCCAAGGCAAGAACTGCGACGCGCGGCCCACGAGCGCATGCCTCACCCGCTCCTCGGGGAGAATCTCGGAACCGCGCGTGCCGCTCGCGAGGGGGACGCTGTTCCACGTGTTCCCGAGGGTGCCTGCGAGCACCGTCACGCCGTAGTTGATATTGGCGAGCGTCGTCGGTGTGAGCACTTGCGTGAGCCCGATCGAGCCTGTCGTACCCGATCGGTTCGAGTGCCCGTGACGGTGACCGGTGATGTCGAAGTGATCGAACCAGTCGAACGACTCGATGACGTTGGCCGACAGAACCGTGTTCTCGTCGGCGAATGAGCGTCGCGCCGCGAGGCCGCTGCTCCAGGACCGCAGCGGCTCCTCCAGATGAAGCGCGTTGCGCATCGCGAGCTCCGTCGCGGCGTCGACCTTGTACGCTACGCTCCAGTCGAGTGTGCCGCTAATGACCTTGCGCGACGCGCCGCTCACCACGTCCGCCGACGCTCGCGTGTTGTCGATCGCGTCGGGCGAGGCGGCGGTCACGACATCGACGGGGATCCACAGTCGGTGGGTGAGGCGCTCGCCTTGCGTGGCGATGACCTCCGTCTGTCCTTCCAGGACGGTGACCCGCTCCGAGCCAGGCCCCAGAACGGGCCCGGCCTGCGACTGGTAGCCGTGGCCGAACTGATCGAACGCGGTGAGGCGTGTCGAGATCGACTGGACGCGAAGAGCGAGGCTGGAGGCGTCGAGAATGGTGCTCGGCGGATAGAGAGCGAGAGAGGGAGGCGGGCCCGGGGGGGTGGCGTAGGCCGACGAGGAAGGATCGGGGTACGGCGAGGGCTGCAGGCCAAGCGGGTCCGGTCCGGCCGCGCGAGGCGCCGGGTCGGCGGCGAACGCGAGCGGCGAAAGGAGGCACGCGGTGACAGCCACGAGGAGTGGCCGCAGCGCCCGCGCGCCGGGCGATCTACTGGCAACCGCAGCCACCGCCTGCCGCCGCGCCGTCGCCGCCCGCTGCGCCTTCCCGCGTGTCGTAGAGCTTTTGCCTTCGGTAGGCGTCGAGCGGCTCGTCGTTGAGGTTCATCATGGGGTCCGCCAGGCGCCCGCGCCGGTTCTGCGGGACCGTCGCGCATGCGGCGGTCGCGAGGGCGACCACCGCCATCCCGACAATGGACAAGCGGTGAAGGTGCATCACAGAAGCCCCTCGAGCGAGAGCCCCGCGCCGCCCCTCGTGGCCATCGGCGCGACGCGTACGCGCTCGGCCGCCCGGCTGCCGGCGAAGGTTGCGTCGACGATGCCGACCGCGGACGAAAAGAACGCGACGCCGAAGAACCCCCACAGGACCCGCTGCTCCTCGAGCGTCCCATGGCCGACGACGTTCGGCGCGTACTCCATGAGCGCCACGCTCCCGCCCCACATGGCCGCCGGCGCAGTCGCGAACAGCGCGCCGCGGCTCCACTCGCCGACGACCGCGTGCGCGCAGAGCGGGGCGAGCGCGAAACCGCCCTGCATCGTGAGCCAGCCGGCGTTGTTGGCGAGGTTGCGATCGTTGCTCGTGCCGAGCAGGAGGGCGCCGGCAGCGAACCCGGCGACCGTGGTCGCAGCGCCCGTGAACAACGCAAGCGCGGTGTCGGGCGGTTCGGCGTGAGCGGGGACGGGAGCGAGCAGCAACGCGAATGCGATGCCGGCTGCGGTCACTGTGTTTCTCATGGGCGGAGCGCACGGAGACTAGCAGGCTCTCACTTATGCGCGCAGGACGCCGATCCGTTTGGGCGGCCCGCGCGCAGGGCCCCAGGTTCGGGACGCAGACTACATGGGTCGAAGATGGCTGGTGTGCGGTGGAATCGCGCTCGCGTTGCATGCGGCGTCGCTGAGGATGGACGCGCATCCTTCCGGCGAGATGACGCAGTACCAGCCGTGCTTGCTCGGGGAGCGAGGGGCCGCCCGGTCCTGCGGAACCGAGCGGCGAGGCGGGTGCGCCCGGTGCTCGGGGTACACCCGGTTAGGCAGGTCCTCGTCGCAGGATGCAGCGATTGCCGCACGAACGACGTACAAGAAGCCGGGCTTCCCGGTGGGCAACGCCGCGCTCTACATGACGGGCGGCCAGGTGTTCCTCAAGCCGGCGCCGCTCCAGCCGGTGGTGCATACGGTGCGCTCCGCGTCGGCGAACCTGCTCGGCTCGGCGAACGGCTTTTTCAACGACCCGAAGGTCGACTTCAAGACGTTTTTGACTCCCACGGGATTCGCATGCAGCGCGACGAGCGGAGCCGGAGAGGGTCTACTCGAACTCCTGCTCGCGCGTGAGCGCGCGCTCGAGCTCGGCGAGGCCCTCGCTCACGTCCAGCTTCACGCCGAAGTGGCGAAAGCTCATCCCGGTTGCGTAGAGCACCTTGAAGAGGTTGTGCGAGCGGCATTGCTCGCCCATTTGCCCGACGCGGACGATGTCGAGACCGAAGGAGCCGGAGATCTCGACGCGGAATTTGCGCGACATGTGCGCGAGGACGACTTTGCTGTCGACGCCGTCGGGAAGGGAGATGGCGATTACCGAGTTGAGGCGATGCTTCGCCGGAATGAAGAGGCGCAGCCCCATCGCCTCGAGGCCCGCTTGGAGCGACTGCGAGCTCACGCGGTGTCGCGCGTGGCGAGCCTCGAGTCCCTCTTCGCACACCAGGCGAAGGGCCTCGTACAGCGCGAGGATTCCCGGGACCGGCGCGGTGTAGTGGTACTGATGCGCCCCCCAGAAGCGCTGAGCGCGCATCGCGTCGAAGCACCAGTGCGTGGGTGGTACCGGTCGCCTCTCGATCGTGTGCCACGCTCGCTCCGAGAACGCGATCAGCGACACGCCGGGAATCGAGGACAGACCCTTTTGGCCGCCCGTCACGACGGCGTCGAGCCCCCAGCGGTCCATTTCGAGCGGCATCGTGCTCAACGTCACGACGGCGTCGACGATTGAGAGGGCTCCGTGTGCCCGGGCCAGAGCGGCGATCTCGGGGAGCTCGTCGTTCAATACGCCACAGGACGTCTCGCCCTGCACCAGCGTCACGACGTCGAAGCGTCCCTTCGCGAGCGCGTGCCGGACAACCTCCGCCGTGACCGGTTGGCCCGTCTCGGGCTCGAGCGTGGTCACCTCCGCCCCGACCGCGGCCGCCATTTCGCCGAGCCTGCCGCTGAACGTGCCGGTCTTCAGGCACAGGCATCTTCGACCGGGCCAGAGCAGGTTGGTGACGGCCATCTCCATGGCCGCCGACGCTGGGCCCGCGACGCCCATGACCTTGTCGCTTCGCGTCTGGAAAGCGTAGCGCGCCATCGACTTGAGGTTCTCGATGACGCGCTCCATGGTCGCGCCGAGATGGTTGATGACGACGCCGTTGGCCCGTGCCACCGCGTGAGGAATGGGGACGGGCCCCGCTCCCATCAGCAGCAAAGGCTCGGAGGGAAGGATCACGTCGAGCGGAACGAGCGCCGGTGGCGCCAGCGAAACGCCCGAGCTGCTCGTATCGATCGCGCCCTCCGCCTTTGACGTTCGTGCTGCCAATGGGTCCTCCATCGTCGCAATGCTCTAGCACGGCCGTTCCACAGTTGTGCCGCTTGCGTTTGCTCGGCACCGCACAGCTTGAAGACGGTGGCGCCGAAGCCCAAAGGATCGGCATGCGACCGCTTCGAAGAATCGCCGTGACGGCTGCATTCTCGGTAATCGCCGCCGCCCTACCCGTTGAGATCGCGGTAGCTCAATACGAGCCAGCGCCTGGTGGGTATCCGGGCGATTACCCGCCTCCTGGCGCCGAGCCTGCGCAGACGCCGTACCCGGCGCCCTACGGGCCCCAGTCCCCCGAGGCGCTGCCGCCGCCCATTTCACAGCCGCCAGGCGAGGCCATCTACCCCGATACGGATCCGAGCGCACTCACCGATTTCCGACAGGCGCTCGACCCCTATGGATCGTGGCTCGAGGATCCGACGTACGGCACCATCTGGGTGCCGGCTCCCGCCGCGGTCGGGCCCGGCTTTCAACCGTACGTGACCGCCGGGCACTGGGCGTACGACAACGGCTGGACGTGGCTCAGCGACTACCCTTGGGGTTGGGCCACGTTCCACTACGGGCGATGGGTCTGGGTGCCTGTCGTGGGCTGGGCGTGGGTGCCCGGCCGCCAGTACGCGGGTGCATGGGTCGACTGGCGCCTAGGCGACGGGTACGTGGGGTGGGCGCCGCGGCCGCCGGAGTGGATCTGGCGAAACGGCTTCGCCGCATCGATGGCGGTCGCGCCTCCGGCGCCGTACGTCTTCGCGCCGCGGCAAGACCTGTTTGCCCGCAGGCTTTCGCCGTATGTCGTGAGGGGGTCCGCGTACCTGAACCGGACCGTCCCCTACCGCCAGTCCGCGCCTCCAGCCTACGCCGGCCGGCCCTTCGTGACCGGCCCCGCACCCACGGCGCTCGGAATCCCGCCCGCGCGCGTCGTGCGCCCGCCGGTCGCCGATCCAGGACTGCGGCGCGCCGTCACGTTCGCGCGCCCGGCGACGGCCGTGCGGCTGGGTGCCCGTCCGCCGAGCGTCGTCCAGCAACAACCGTATCGTTCCGGTGCGACCAGCACGCAGCCGCCGCCGGGTCCGCAGTCAACGCCGCGTCCGCAGCCACCGTCGGCGGCTCCGGCGCGAGGCATGACGACACCGCAGGCACCAGCGCGTCCTCCCGCTCCCGCGCGGACCGCACGTCCTTCCGGTTCGGTCAACACGGCAACTCCCGCGCATCCCCGTCCGTGAATCGATGGCCGTCGATGGCCGTGATTCTCGAACGCGAACGCTGGCTCGCAACCACCCGCGCGTCGACGAACTGAGCATCGGGTGAGCCGAGGGTGAGCGCACACGCGACTGAACGTCTCGGGATGAAGTGGACCCCGAATTTCGGGGCCAGAGGTTAAGGTGGTACGGGGAGCCTGCTCCAGACCGGAGAGGAGCAGGA
>CALKVG010000595.1 GCA_937998045.1 uncultured Myxococcales bacterium | reverse complement strand
CCGCGCGGCGCGAGATCGTCGACCACGTGATTGTGCTCGGCGAGCACCACCTGCGGCGTCTCCTGCGCGAGTATGTTGCGTACTACAACGCCGACCGCCCTCACATGTCGCTTGAGGGCGACGCCCCGATGCCACGCGATGTCCAGCCGCCCTCGATGGGCCGCGTCGTCGCGTTACCGTGGCTCGGCGGATTCCATCACCGCTACGCCAGGCTCGCGGCATGAACGCGTTTTTCGCCACCAGAAGCGCGGCGCAGCGCCCGCGATCCGGCATGCCGCCGACCATGAAGCGTGAGAGCGTTTCGCGCGCGTCGAGCAAGGTCAGCTGGGTTGCATGGGACAGGCATCCGGCGTCGCCTTCGAGCTTGCGCAGGAAACCATCGCGGTGTTCGGGCGTGGAGATTACAGGCGATCGCCGGCACGCGCTCCGGACAGCAGGAACTGGCCGGTCGAAGAGGATGGATTCGTCCTCGTAGAACTGGACGAAGTGACTGGGGTGATCCGGGGCGGCGAGGAAGTCAGCGCCGACATGACGGTGTGCCGCTGCGTACGTCGAGGCGTCCTCGGTCGGGGCCTCGGGAAACCGCACCAGGTGGTCGCGCTCAGGAGGGTGTCTTCGTATTCTCATTGGAACACAAGAAGTCGCAAGTCCCGACCGCGCGCTTTCGCAGAACGAGCTCTGCCGAGCCGTCCCTTGGCAGCAGCCACACCACCCGACTTTCTACGGCGAAGCAAGCGCAGGCTCGGCTCGCCTCCTGCAGCATAGCCGAGCCATGGGCGCCACCCGGATTCTGCTCATCGGTGAGACCGATGCGCCTACCGTGACCCATTGTCGCAACTGCCTTCGGGACTACGGGTTCGAGACGATCTGCGTCCAGCCGAACGGTGGAGCGCCCGTCGCTCGCCACGAGCGCCCGGATGTCGTCATCGTGGACGTGCCGAGCGGATGCGAGGACGCGCGCCGTCTCAAGGCGGATGCGAGCACGGCGGACATTCCCATTGTGGCTATGGGCGACCCCACGAGCGAGCAGATCGAGATGGGCGCAAGCGCCCACTGCGACGCGTTCGTGTGCAAGCCATGCATCGCCGAAGAGTTGGTCGGCTGCATCAAGGCCCTCATGAGCGACGCGCGAGTCATCTCGGCGGCACGTGATGTGCGAGAGCCGGCCGCGTGAGCACGTCTGAGCCGCGTCCGCGAACCAGGCCCGGCGCGCCATTTCCGCTCGGCGCCACGTGGCGAGGGCGCGGGACGAACTTCGCGCTCTACTCCGAGAACGCCACCGGCCTCGAGCTCTGTCTCTACGACGAGGAGGGCCGCGAGACCCGCGTCCCGGTGAGGCAGCGCACGGACTTGGTGTGGCACGTCTTCGTGGAGGGCGTCGGGCCGGGGCAAGCGTACGGTTACCGCGTTGACGGCCCCTGGGAACCGAAGCGAGGGCTGCGGTTCAACCGCAACTGCGTGCTGCTCGATCCGTATGCGCGAGCGCTCTCGCGGACCGAGGACTGGAAGCTCGGGGGCTTCGCCTACGACGTGCTGCACCCGGACAGGGATACGGTGCGCACCGAGCACGACCAGCGGGCGGCGCCGCTCGGCCTCGTGATCGACGCTGCGTTCGACTGGCGTGACGACGTGCCGCCCAACGTGCCGATGCGGAAGTCCCTCGTGTACGAGGCGCACGTCCGCGGCATGACGATGCGCCACCCCGACGTCCCGCCGGAACTGCGCGGGACTTACGCGGGCCTCGCGACCGAGCCAATCGTCGAGCACCTGCGCGAGCTCGGGGTCACAGCGATCGAGCTGCTTCCGATCCACGGTTACGTGGACGACCAGTTCCTGCTGGAGAAGGGGCTCCGCAACTACTGGGGCTACAACTCGATCGCCTTCTTCGCGCCAGACGTCCGCTACCGCGGCGGCGGCGTCGCCGGCGACGAGGTGACGCAATTCAAGCGGATGGTGCGCGCGCTCCACGCGGCGGGCATCGAGGTCATCCTCGACGTCGTCTACAACCATACCGGCGAGGGAAACCACCTCGGCCCCACGCTCTCGCTCAAAGGTATCGACAATCCCACGTACTACCGGCTCGTGCCCGACGACCCGCGCTACTACTTCGACTACACGGGCACCGGTAACACGCTCAACGTGCGGCACCCGCAGACGCTGCGCCTCATCATGGACTCGCTGCGCTACTGGGTGCAGGAGATGCACGTCGACGGTTTTCGCTTCGATCTCGCGGCGACGCTGGCGCGGAGCCTCCACGAGGTCGACCGGCTCTCGAGCTTCTTCACCGTCATCCACCAGGACCCGGTGCTTAGCCGCGTGAAGCTCATCGCGGAGCCCTGGGATGTGGGCGAGGGCGGCTACCAGGTGGGCCACTTCCCGGTGCGCTGGTCGGAGTGGAACGGCCGCTACCGCGACACCGTGCGGGCCTTCTGGCGCGGCGACCCGGGACGCGCCGGCGACTTCGGGTGTCGCATCACAGGCAGCGCCGATCTCTACCAACACGACGGGCGCAGGCCGTACGCGAGCGTGAATTTCTTGACGGCGCACGATGGCTTCACGCTGCGCGACCTCGTCAGCTACGACCACAAGCACAACGAAGCCAACGGCGAGAACAACCACGACGGGAGCGACGACAACACGTCGTGGAACTGCGGGGCCGAGGGCGAGACGGAGGACGCGAAGGTGCGCGATCTGCGCCGGCGCCAGATGCGCAACCTGCTCGCGACGCTGCTCCTCTCGCCGGGTACGCCGATGATCTGCGGCGGTGACGAGATCGCTCGAACCCAGCGTGGGAACAACAACGCGTACTGCCAGGACAACGAGACCTCCTGGACGGACTGGATGTTGGACGCGGAGCGGCGGGAACTTCTCGCCTTCGTGCGGCGCGTGAGCCGTCTGCGCCGCGAGCACCCGCTATTGCAGCGGGCCACCTTCTTCCGAGGGAGCGAGGTTCACGGGACCGGCGTGCGCGACCTCGCGTGGCTTCGTCACGATGGTCAGCCGATGACGGAGGCGGATTGGAACAACCCGTCCACGTCCAGCCTGGCAATGTTCTCCGCGGGTTCGGGTCTCGAGCCGGTCGACGACGAGGGACGCGCCCAGTCCGACGACGACCTGCTGCTGCTCGTCAACGCAAGCGGAAGCGATCTCGATTTCGTGCTTCCAGCGATGGTCGATCGTGCGCGCGCCGTGCCCTGGACACTGCTCCTGGACACATCCATCGACGCGGCGCGCGAGCGAGTGGAGACGGAGGAGACCACGCGCGTCGTCGCGCATTCCCTGAAGCTGTTCGCCCGGCGCGCTGTCGGGCGCGGGGGGCTCGACACCGTGCGCGGCGCGCCGGAGTCCACCTATCGTCTGCAGCTCTCGGGTACCTTCGGCTTCGAGGCCGCGACCGCGGCAATCGCTTATCTCGACGACCTCGGCGTCGGCTGCGTGTACACGTCGCCGTACCTTCGCGCGCAGTGCGGTAGCGCGCACGGTTATGACGTCGTCGACCACCGCGTGATCGACCCGCGTCTGGGCGGCGAAGAAGGCCTCCGTGCCTTCACCGACGCCGTCCGCGCACGTGGACTGAAGCACCTCGCGGACTTCGTGCCCAACCACGTCGGTGTTGGATCCGCCGAGAACCCGTGGTGGCGGGACGTCCTCGAGAACGGTCGCAGCTCGTCCTATGCCGACTGGTTCGACATCGAATTCGAGCCGCCGGGCCCGGACCGCGCGACCGGCAAGGTGCTGCTGCCAATCTTGGGCCGTCAGTTCGGCGAAGAGGTGGACGACGGCAAGATCGGCATCGAGCGCCGCGCCGGGGAGCTCTTCGTCCGCTACTACGACAAGAGCCTGCCGGCGTCTCCCAGAAGCTACGCCCTGGTGCTCGAGCGTGCCCTCGAGCAGGTCGATGGCGATCCCTCCGACCCCGCGAGACAGGAGCTCGAGAGCATCCTCGCTCAGCTTCGCCATCTTCCGGGAGCCTCCTCCACCGAGAGCACCCTGCGCACCGAGCGCATGCGCGAGAAGGAGGTCGTCAAGCGGCGCATCGCCGCGCTGTGCGATGAGCAGCCCGCCGTCGTGCGCGCCATCGACAGCGCCGCAGCGGCGATCGCGAGGAGTCCCGGAAGGCTGGAACGGTTCCTTGCCGAACAGAACTATCGCCTCAGCTACTGGCGCGTTGCCACCGAGGAGATCAACTACCGGCGCTTCTTCGATATCAACGAGCTCGCGGCCATCCGCATGGAGGAGCAGGAGGTGTTCGCGGCGGCGCACGCTCGCGTGCTCTCGCTCGTCGCCGAGGGCCGCATCAGCGGCCTGCGCCTCGATCATACGGACGGCCTCTACGACCCGCAGAGCTATTTCCAGGCCCTCCAGCATGCTACGCGCGAAGAGGGACGCGGGCCGCTCTACCTCGTCGCCGAGAAGATCCTCGAGCGCGGCGAGACCTTGCCGCGCTCGTGGGCCGTGTCTGGTACGACCGGCTACGACTTCCTGGCCGCCTCAGGCGGGTTGCTCGTCGATCCGGACGGGGAGGCGGCGCTGACTCGGCTGCATGCCGACATGGCGGCCACCGATCTGCGCTGGGACGAGGTGGTGCGCCGCTCGAAACTGGACGTGATGGACGGTAGCTTCGCGAGTGAGATCCACGTGCTCTCGCACGGCCTCAAGCGCATCGCCGATCGCGACCGGCACGCGCGCGACTTCACCCTGGCGAGCCTGCGCCGGGTGATCCAGGAGACCGTCGCCGCCTTCCCCGTCTACCGCACCTACGTGCGGCCGGACGGCACGCGCGAGAAGGACGACGAGCGCCACGTCCGCGCCGCCGTCGCCCGCGCACGCCGGCACAACCCGGGCATCGAGCCTTCCATCTTTGCATTCATCGAGCGCGTACTCTTGCTGCTCGACCGCAGCGACGAGGCAGTGCGTTTCACGATGCGCTTCCAGCAGCTCACCGGCCCGATCATGGCCAAGGGAGTCGAGGACACGGCGCTCTACCGCTATACGCGCCTGATCTGCCTGGATGAAGTCGGCTGCGACCCCGAGCGCTTCGGGACCTCGATCCAGGACTTTCACGCGCACAACGCAGCGACGCTCGCCGAATGGCCCCTTACGATGACGGCGACGTCCACGCACGACACGAAACGCGGCGAGGACGTGCGTGCCCGCGTCGCGGTGCTGAGCGAAATATCCGGCGAGTGGGGCGCCTTCGTGCGCGCATTGCACGCCGCGACCCAACGATTCGGGACCATGCTCGACGGGGTTTTCGCGCCGTCCCCCACCGACGCGCACCTCCTCTATCAGACGCTCGTGGGCGCCATTCCCTTCGAAGGGGTCACGAACGAATTCGTGCAACGGGTCGGCGCGTACGCGAAGAAGGCTGCGCGCGAGGCGAGGGTGCACACGTCCTGGACGAGCCCCGACGAGCGCTACGAGAACGCGCTCGAAGACTTCGTGCAGGGCGTGCTAGGGGATGACGAGATCCGCGGACGGGTCGAGGCCTTCGCGCGACGGGTCGCCCCGCATGGGGCAACAAACAGCCTCGCGATCACCGCGCTGAAGCTGGCGTCGCCGGGAGTGCCGGACACCTACCAGGGCTGCGAAATATGGGACCTCTCGCTCGTGGACCCGGACAACCGCCGGCCGGTGGACTTCGAGAGTCGCCGCCGCATGCTCGCCGACCTGCGCGGGCGCGGGGCCCCCACGCCCGAGCTCGCGCGCGAGCTTTTGGCGCACTACGAGGACGGACGCATCAAGCTCCATGTGACCCACGTCGGCCTGCACATGCGGCGCGAGAGCCCGTCACTCTTCATCGAAGGCGCCTACGCGCCGGTGGAAGGGTCGCCCCATGTCGTCGCATTCGAGCGCACGCTTCGCGATCGTCGCCTCGTGTGCGTCGTCCCGCGGCTTTCGGCGAAGATCACGCGCGATGCCTGTCGGTGGCCTGTCGGCGACGTGTGGAAGGGCCAGAGCCTGCGTCTCGGCGCCGGCGGCCGTTTCCGAAACGTCTTCACGGGCGAAACGCTCGAGGGTGCCGAGCTGCCGATGGCGTCGGTTTTCGGCGTCTTGCCCGTAGCGTGGCTGGAGCAGCTCCGGTGAGCGCCACCCGCGAAGCCGGCGCCTTTTCGGACGACACGGGAACGACCTTCCGAACGTGGGCGCCGCACGCCGATCGCGTTGAGGTGCGGCTTTTCGACGCGGACCGTGCCACGACCCGGCGGCTGAGCCCCGCTGGCGAAGGATGGTTCGAGGGGCGCCTCGAGAACGTCGGCCCTGGCGCGGTCTACAAGCTCGTCGTGGACGGCCGCGCCCTGCCGGATCCGTACGCGCGTTTCCTTCCGAAGGGCGTGCACGGTCCTGCCGAAGTCGTGCGACGCGAGAGCGCGAGTCCGTTGCAGCCCGCGCTGCCGCTCGATCGATACGTCATCTACGAGCTTCACGTCGGCGCCTTCACGCCCCAAGGCACCTACGCCGCCGCGGAGGAACGCCTCGGAGACCTCGCGGCGCTCGGCGTGACGGCCCTCGAGATCATGCCTGTGTCGACCTTCCCGGGCGCCCGCGGCTGGGGATACGACGGCGTGGCGCACTTCGCGCCGTTTGCGCCGTATGGTCGTCCGGAAGCGCTGCGCCGCCTGGTCGCTCGCGCGCACGCGCTCGGCCTCGCCGTGCTGCTCGACGTCGTCTACAACCACTTCGGTCCGAGCGGAAACTACCTCGGCGCGTTCGCTCCCGAGTACTTCAGGACGGACCGCGATACCCCGTGGGGAGGCGCGCCGGACTACCGCCAGCCCGCGATGCGTCGCTACCTGCTCGACAACGCCCGCATGTGGCTGGAGGAGTACGGCTTCGACGGCCTGCGCCTCGACGCCACACACGCGCTGCACGACGAGTCGCCGAAGCACGTGCTTCGCGAGCTGCGTGAGACCTTCCCCCACCGGATGTTCATCGCTGAGGACGAGCGCAACGACCCGACGCTCGTCACCGAGAATGGTCTGGACGCCGTGTGGGCCGACGACTTCCACCATCAGTTCCGGGTGCTGCTCACCCGGGAGCGTGATGGGTATTACGGAGCGTACCGAGGGGCGCTCGAGGATCTCGCCCGCACCATCAACCGCGGATGGCTGTACGAGGGCCAGCACTACGAGCCGTGGGGGCGCGCACGCGGCGCTCCAGCCGACGGACTCGAACCGATGCGCTTGGTCTACTGCGTGGAGAACCACGATCAGGTGGGCAACCGGGCATTCGGCACGCGCCTCGACCGCGACGCTGGCGTGCAAGCGCTGCGCGCCGCAACCGAGGTGCTCTTGTTCCTGCCGATGACGCCACTGCTCTTCATGGGACAAGAGTGGGCGGCGACGTCCCCCTTCCTATTTTACAGCGATCACGACGCGGATCTCGGGCGCGTCGTGTCGGAGGGAAGGCGGGAGGAGTTCAAAACCTTTCGCGCGTTCTCCGATCCCGCGGTCCTCGCTACGATCCCGGACCCTCAGGATCCTGCCACATTCGAGGCGTCCAAGCTCCGATGGGAGGAGCGCGGCCGCGAGCCGCATCGGAGCTTCCTGGTTGCGGTGCGCAGGGCGCTTCAGCGCCGGAGACGCCACGCTGCCCTGTCCTCGGCCCCAATGGCGAAGGGCACACTCCAAGCGAGCGTCAGGGATGGACTGCTTCACATCGAGCGTCTGGGCGCTCGGGATCGCGTGCGGCTGATCGCGAACCTTTCGCCTAACACAATCGCCGGCGTCGGTCCGTTTGGAACGGTGATTCACCAAGGGTGACCTTCGAGCGATCGTCGACCGGTGGCGAGAGCGGATAACCGCGAATCCGTTCGTGCTACCAAGCGGCTCATGCGCCTGGAGCTCGAGGACGAGGTGCCCGACTTCCTGAATAGGATTGCTCGCGCCCTGGAAGAGTTCGCACGGTGACGCGACGACGCCGACGCATGGGGCGAACTCGCCGGGCGAACTCCTCTCCCGCCGTCCAGCGCACGTCTGCAAGCGGCAGGGCTACGACCTTGAACAAAGGTCTTCCGGCAGCTGCATCACTTGCGGGACGCCATCATTGGATCCGTAACCGCACGCCACACCCAAGCGTTCGCAAAAGGTTGGTTGGATCCGCGAAGCGCCTTGTTACAGCGCCGTCTGGCGCATCCGTACCTGGGACCACATCTTCACTGCTTCGAGGAGGCGCGCTTGATCGACCGGCTTGGCCAAGTGCTCCTGGTAACCCGCACGCCGCGCCAGGTCAGAGTCTTGGGGGCGGGCGTACGCCGTCAGCGCAATCGCGGGGACATCCGCGCCGGAATCCCGCGAGCGAATGTGACGCATGAATGCATATCCGTCCATGTCGGGCATGCCGATGTCACTGAGAACCACCGTAAACGGTCCAGCGGAATCCAACGCCGCGAGAGCCTCGCGCGCGCTTCTCGCCTGCACGACGGCCGCCCCAGCTTCTTCGAGAATGACCCGAAGGAGCTCGACTGCATCGGCCTCATCATCGACCACCAGCACGCGCGCCCCTGTCAGGCTTGTAACCGTTGATGCGCGGCTGCTCTCCTCCTCCGCCTGCACTTCCTCCTCCTCCTCGCGTGCCGTGTTCACCGCGCAGATGGGAAGGCTGACGCTGAAGATGCTGCCTTGCCCGAGCCCGGCGCTTTGTGCATCCACTGTGCCCCCGTGAGCCTCGACGAGATGGCGCACGATGGCCAGTCCGAGCCCCAGGCCACTGTGGCTTCGCGTTGTCGAGCAATCCACCTGCGTGAAGCGCTCAAAAATGTGGGGTAGATGGTGTGGGGCGATGCCTGCTCCCGTATCGATTACATGCAACACAATACCGGAATCGGTGCGATCTCCGGTGACGGTGATAGAGCCCCCTCGTGGCGTAAATCGCACCGCGTTGATGAGCAGATTCCACATGATTTGGTGCAGGCGATCCGGATCCGCCATGGCGGCACCGATGTCAGGATCCACCTCCACTGCAAGCTTGATTCCTTTGCTGTCCGCTCCGGGGCGCACCACATCGGCGGCTTGATGGATAACGGTGGAAAGGTCGGTCTTCACGACCTTCAACTGGAGCTTGCCGCTGATGATGCGCGAGAGGTCCAGGATGTCGTTCACGATGCGCGTCTGGGCCTTGGCATTGCGCTCGATGACCTCCAGTCCGTGCTGCAGCTTCAACGGCTCGGATGCCACTTTCCGCAGAATCGTTGCCCATCCGTAGATCGCATTCAATGGCGTGCGCAGCTCGTGGCTGACGGTGGCGAGGAACTCGTCCTTCGCCCGACTTGCCTGTTCGGCCGTCCTTGCTGACTCCTCCGCTCGCGCGGCCGCTTCCTGGGCCACCGCATACAGTCGCGCATTCTCAAGAGCTATCCCGGCACGCCGGCCCAGCTCCTCGGCGAGTGCAACATCGCCCGGCTCGTACGTCCGAGCCGTTTCCGCCGCGACCAATGCCATGACCCCGAGGATCTGGTCACGCACCTTGATCGGCACAAGTAGCGCCGCACGCATTCCGATTGTGCGAAGTAGAGCAAGCGCCTCCGGATCCCTCGTGGATCTCGCCAGCATCTCGTCGGTGATCGCGTTGTACACAGCGGGTGCGCCTTTGCGGAGGACATCCCACACACCTCCTGCGTGCGCTGGGTCGGGCGGACACTTTTCCCGATACGCTCTTGCAAGGTAAACGTTCGGTGAGGGGCGTCCTGACAGCGGTTTCGGTGCCGCGGTAGGCTCG
>CALKVG010000594.1 GCA_937998045.1 uncultured Myxococcales bacterium | reverse complement strand
GTATGCGAGGTTGGGGAGGGTTTGCACAGCCTGCGCCGCGCCCGCTGCCGCCGTGGTCGATTGCTGGTTCGCCCGGACGTCCCCCGTCGTCGTGTCAAGCGCCTCGAACGTGCCGGCGTACTGGGCTGCCAGGATGGCGGTGATGGGCATGTCGCGAGCAGCCGCGCTACTCGACTTCCACTACGTCACCACGACGCAAGACGAAATCGCCGGCGCCGTCGATATTCCGATAAATGGACTGATACGTAAACCGGATGCGCATCGGCTTCGGCTCGCCGCGCACCACGAAGATGCTGCTCCGCGACGCGTAGTCGGTGAGACCGCCACCCAGGGCGAGCGCGTGGGTGAGGCGCGGATCCTGGTCCAGCGGATAGGCCCCCGGACGCATGATCTCGCCCAGGAGGAGCACGGTCATCGGCTGCACGTCGTCGATGTTCACGACGACGCTCGGCGAGACCATATAATCCTTGAGCCTGCCCTCGAGCTCCGCCTTCAGCGCGCTGGGTCGCTTGCCTTTTGCCTCGACGTCGCCAATCAAGAGCAGACTGATCCTGCCGTCCCCGCGCACACGCTGCTTGGTGGTCATCTCCTCGCGGGGAGTGCCCGCCGCAAGCACCTTGATGCTCACCGTGTCGCCGATGCCGATGACGTACTCATTGATGGTGCGGCTCGTCTCGGGCGGGAGTTGGTGAAACCACACGTACTCCCCCGGTCCTGCGCAGCCCGCCAGCGCACTCGTAAGCAACAAACACGAAACCGCTGCGCCTGCAGTCTGAAGAAACCAACGCATGGGGGCCGCATGCCGTAGTAGTCGGCAGTCTGCCTCGGCGCAAGGGCCACAAACGGACGATGCCGCCCTTTACGAGAGCTACGAGAGCTCCAGCGGGGGCGTGACAAACGAGCCGTCGCGGGACGCGGCGTTTCCGGCGAGCGAGGCGTCGACCGCGCCCTTCACGTCGGCGCAGAACTTCTCGAGCGTGTGGTGCTTCTCGATGAACCGGCGACCGGCCTGTCCCATTTCGCGCGCCCGCTGGGGGTTCTTCCAGAGCTCGAGCATGGCTTCGCGCAGCGCGTAGGGGTTACCCACGGGGACGAGAAGACCCGTCACGCCGTCCTCGATGACGTCCACCTGCCCGCGCGTCCGCGAACAGATGACGGGCTTTCCCATGGCCATCGCCTCGAGGATGACCGTGACCCCGTTGTCGGTGTCCGAAGCGTGTAGCGGAACTACGACGAACCGGGATCGGGCGTAGAGCTCCCGCAGCTCTGCCAGGGGCTTGCGCCCGATCGTCACGTTCGTGCTCTTGCCCACCAGCGGCGCGAACTTCTCGATCGGCGTCCGCCGCGCGAAGCCGGCGCGGTCGACGCGGACGTGATCGGCCGCGACGTGGCATCTCAGGCCGGTGCCGCGCAGCGCCTCGAGCAGCGTGGGGTAGTCGCGCATCTCCGCCCCCGCGCTGCAGATCATGTCGACCTCGCGCTCGCGCGGACTCCAAAACAGCTGGTCGACGAAATGGCGAATCAGGTACAGCTTCTCGGCAGGAATTCCGAGGTGATCGATCGCGTATTGGCGCTGGACCGAGCTCCAAGTCACGATGGCGTGGACGCTCTGACCGAACAAACGCATCGGCACCTGCACGGCCGGTCGCGAGAACCAGTAGAGCATCGCCACGTGCGGTCGAGGCTCGGCGCGAGGCGCGAGGCTCTGCAGTGCCAGGAGCGACAGCGTGACCCGCTCGCTCCACGAGACGACGACGTCGTACTCCTCGGAGCGCCGCTCGACCTCCCGAGCCAGGCGGGCCCACCCGGGAACCGCGCGTTCCCACGGCCGCAGCGTACGCCCGTCGAAGATCGACTCGTCGTACCGCTTCGCGAAGAGGTCGTCGAAGAGGTACCCGCGAGGCGCGTCGACCCCGCTGGGGTCGCGGTGAGCAGCCCGGTTGACGCGGCCTTGAACGGCCAGGGCCATGCGTCGCTTCGCCACTCCGCGCCGGTCCTCTCTCTCGCTTGCTCGCGGCGCAATATGGCAGATATCGCCCGCACCCTCAAGGCCGCGTGCCGCCCTCAAATGGTCCTCAAACCCGAGGGCAAGTTGCCCCCGCGAGGCGCGCATCGAACCGGTCGCCGCAACCTCCCCGAAACACCTCCAGGAGAAACCAGGGGTACTCGCATGCGCACGGCGCGCCGCCGCCGCCCGCGATGCGCCGGGTGCCCCTTTGCGTCTGCCAATCGAGCGCCGTAAACTCCCCGGCCCACACATGAAGCCCCGCGTTGGATTCGTCCTCGAGCAAGGGCTTGGTCACGTGGCTTACGGCATGAGCCTGCGTCGCGCCCTGGTCAGCCGTACGGACATGGACTGCGCCTGGCTCGAGGTTTCGTTCTCGGAGGACGGATTCGGCCGCGTGCCGGTCGTCGGCAAGAGCTACATGTTGCGCGGCAACGTTCGCGCCCGCACGAGCATCGCGCGCGAGCACCGCCGGCGCCCGCTCGACGCGCTCTTCGTGCACACGTCGATGATCGGCCTCCTCGCAGCCGACTACATCCGCAGGATTCCGACGCTCCTGTCGCTCGACGCCACGCCGCTCAACTACGACGAGCTCGCGAAGTGGTACGGGCACAAGGTGCAATCGGGACCGCTCGAGCGGGCGAAGCTCCTCGTGCACAGGGCGGTCATGCGCAGCGCGCGCAAGATCACCGCGTGGTCGGAGTGGACGAAGCGCTCGCTCGTCCGCGACTACTCGGTGGCGTCAGACGCCATCACGGTGATCCGGCCGGGCACAACGCTCGCCAACTTCCCCGATCCCGGCACCCGCGGGTCGCGTCGCGACGGGCCGATGCGCGTCCTCTTCGTGGGCGGCGACTTCGTACGCAAGGGGGGCGACCTCCTCCTCGACGTCTTCCGCCGGCACCTCCGCGGGACGTGCGAGCTTCACCTCGTGACGGGGGCCGATGTGCCCGCGGGCGACGGCGTGCACGTGTACCGTGGCGTGAAGCCGCATTCGGCGGAGCTCCTGCGCCTCTACGCGGACGCCGACCTCTTCGTCCTCCCCACGCGCGGGGATTGTCTGGCCGTGGTGCTCGGCGAAGCGATGGCCTCCAGCCTGCCTATCATCACGACGCGTGTCGGCGCCCACGCCGAGGCCGTGCGGGAAGGCGAGAGCGGCTTCGTCATCGAGGCGGACGACGCCGAGGCCCTGCGCGAACGCCTCGATCGACTCGCGAAATCGCCGGAGCTTCGTGCGCAGATGGGGTGCGCCTCGCGGCGCGTGGGCGAAGAGCACTTCGACATGGACAAGAACGCCAACCGCATCGCCGATCTCCTTCTGGAGCTCGGACGCCAGGACGCAAACGGTCATGGTCGAGGGGAGCGTGGCCGCTCCCCTGGATCTCCCCACCCATGACCCGCCTTCCCCGATCTGTCGATACGATGCTGAGCTGGAGAAGGTTATGGCAAAAGTACTGGTCACGGGAGGGGCGGGGTTCATCGGGGCACACCTCGTCGAGCGACTCGTCGGGCGCGGGGACGATGTCGTCGTTCTCGACAACCTGAAGCGCGCTACGCGCGACAAGCTCGCCGAACCGGTGCGCAAGGGCCGGGTGCGCCTCGTCGAGGACGATATCCGCAACTTCGGCGCCGTGGCCGAGGCCGTGCGCAGCTGCGAGACGGTCTTTCACCTGGCGGCTCAATCGAACGTCATGGGTTCGGTCGACGACCCCGACTACAGCATCACGACGAACGTCCTCGGCACGTTCAACGTCCTCCGCGCCGCCGCGGAGGCCGGCATTCGCCGCTTCGTCTTCACGTCGTCGCGTGAGGTCTACGGCGATCCCGCGACGATCCCGGTCGCCGAGGACCACCCCGTCGTCGGGAAGAACGCATACGGCGCGAGCAAGGTCGCCGGCGAAGCCTACTGCCGCAGCTTCGCGGCGACGCACGGGCTCACCGTGCAGGTCGTCCGCCTCGCAAACGTGTACGGGCCCGGCGACAGCGGGCGGGTGATTCCGCTGTGGCTCGCGGCGGCGCAGGATGGGCGCGACCTCCAAGTGTACGGCGGCGAGCAGTTGATCGACTTTCTCTGGGTCGGCACGGCCGTCGACGCGCTCCTCTTCGCGGCCGACCGCGGCCTCCCGGGTCCGGTGAACATTGGCAGCGGCAAGGGGACGCGGATCCTCGAGCTTGCCGAGCGCGTCTTGCAGGCCACCGGCTCCAAGAGCCGAGTACTGCGCACGCCGGCGCGAAGCATCGAAGTCGCGAAGTTCGTCGCCGATGTTCGCCTGATGCAGTCGCTCGGGCTCACGCCCGAGGCCGATCCGCTGCAGCACCTGGCGGAGATCGTACCGGCGTATCGCCCCTGACCCCTCGCCTCAGCGCAGCGCGGAGCCCTCTTCCCCGTGTGCGCCGGCGTCGCGATCCATCGCCCGCTCGACGTGCGCCATCAGCTCGCGGATGGACCGCCCCGTCCGCAGCTGCTCGTCCCCGACGGACACGCCGAAGCTCTCCTCGAGCGCGACGACGATCCGCAGCGCGCCGAGCGAATCCCACTGCGGGATCTGCTCCGGTCCCGCGCCGACGTCCGGCACCTTCGGCAACCCGAGGACGCGCATCACCAGCTGGGGAATGTCCTCCGTGCGCGCCGCCGTAGCTTCCGCCGCGCCCTCGGCGCCCACGATGCGCGCGGGGTTCCCCTCCACCGTCGCGCCTGCGGGGACGTCCCCCGACACGACGCTCCCCGGCCGGACCACGGCGCCGTTCCCGATCGTGGAGCCGGGGAGGATTACCGTGCGGTGCCCCACGCGAGCGCCCTTGCCGATGCGAATCGGCTTGGGTGCGGCCTTCACGGTGAAGTCGCCCGTCTCGTGGAAGTTCGAATCGAGCAGGATGACGAAAGCGCCGATCTTCGCTTCGTCCTCGATCTCGACGGTCCCCATGCACGAGATGGCCGCGCCCGCGCCGATCTGCACGCGGTGCCCGATCACGAGCGAGCCGGTCACGAAGAGGTGCGACTGCACCGGCGTGCTGCTCATCGCGAAGTCGTCGCCGATGACGATGGTGCCTTCGCTGTAGATGAAGGGCGCGCCGCGCAGCACGGGGTGTGCGCCGACGGCGTTGCACCGGCTCAACCAGCGGCTGGAGAGCGCGTGCGCGTATCGAGCGCGCAGCCGCCCGATCCATCCCTGCGCGTCGCTCGCGGTCGCGCCAGGGCCGTTCATCCTGCGCGCTCCAGCGCGATGACGTGGGGCACGTTGTACTCGACGGTCGTGTCCCACACGAACTTCGTCTCGCCCTCGCTCTGGAACCCAGACTTCTGCCAGAACTCGAGACACGGCTTGTTCTTCTTCGTGGGGACGAGGTCCGCCACCAAGCGGCCGAGCGACTGCCTGCGCGCGGTGTCCACGGCGAGGTGCACCATCGTCTCCTCCACGCGGCGCCCCATCACGCGGCAGCTTAGGACGAAGTCGACGATGTGCGCGACGCCGTTCTCCACGCGCAAGCTGAGGATGCCCGTGAGACCTGCGTCGCCCAGGCGATCGGAGACGGAGATCGCCCAGAACCAGTGGTCCCTCTGCTTGGCCCAGTCCTGAAGCTCGGTCTCCGTCAGGCGACGGGTCGTGAGGTTCATCTGGTTCGTCTTGTTGAGGAGCTGCGTGGTGCGGGCGAGGTTCGCCGCGTTGAGCGGCTCGGCGCGCACGCGGATGCCCAGGCCGGCGAGCCACTCGTCGAGCGAGCCCACCTGGGTCTTGAGCTCCTCGCGCTTACGGTCGGAGACGTACATCTCGGTGCGCGCGAGATCCTCCGCGCTGCGCGTCGGCGTGTCGAAGCAGCGGAGCGAGAGGAGCGTCGTCGCGTAGGCGAGTTTGTCCTCCGGCCACTCGGGGACGAAGACCTCGGGCAACGCCTCGCGCACGCGTGCCCGCTCGAAGGGGTTGTCGTCGATGAAGACGGTCGACTGCAGGCCGAGGTTCAAGCTGGCGACGAGGTCGGCGATGTTCCCGGCCTTGTCCTGCCAGTTGATGCGCCAGCCGACGAAGTCGTCCTCCTTGAGCACCATCTCGCTGTGGCTGCGGATGGCTTCGAGCGCGACGCTCTCCGTGTTCTTGCTCACCATCGCGAGCAGGATTCCGCGGCGCTTGAGGCTCTTCAGGGCGCGCTGGAAGTCGACGAACGCCTCGCCCACGCTGTCGTGCCCGCCGAGGCGCAGGTTCTCCCAGCCTACGTCGCCGACGATGCCCCCCCAGAGCGTGTCGTCCAGATCCACGACGACGAGCTTGCGGGCCATTCCCTTCAGTCCCTGGATCGCCGCCTTGATGTCGCCGGCCGCGTGCTCGAACACCGCGGGGTGGAACGGGACCTTGCCCATGTACCAGAGCTTCGCGCTGTGCGCGCCCCGCCCGACCTGGTCGCACCAGCGCTGTGCGTTCAGCGCGTAGACGTTGGGCGTGGCCTCGAGTCGCTTGATGAGGCGCTCGTTGATGAGGAAGAGCGCCCGCGTCACGCCGTGGGCGCGCGCGTCGGCGACGCCGAGGCCGCGACGCCACGGGGGTACGGTCCACGTGGGAACGAACGCGAAGCGGTAGGACTTGAGCCCCTCGGCCAGGAAGGACGCAAACTGGTCCACCTCGGCGAGAAGCGCGTCGTCCTCCGCCGGCTCGAACTCGAGGAGGCGAGCGAACGACGGCAGCACCCCCTCGGGGCGGGTCCACACGACGGCGTAGTCGTGCTCCGGGTCCTTGGGCGCCATCAGCGTCGGGACGACCTGGCCGAACGGGGCGGGCACGGCCGCGAGCCCCGGTGCCGCTGCGTCTTCCTCGAGCCGGCGCGCGAGCTCGTCGATCGTGAAGTCCGAGATGAGGACGCCCTGATGCACGACCTCGCGGTTGGCGACGGCGTGCGCGGCGCTCCCGTTCGCGCTCGCGCCGTTCTCCTTGGGCACGGCATGGACCGCCGCGCCATTCGTCCCCTTCGCTTTTGCTTCTGCAGGCGGCGCGACCGAGTCCCCGTTGGCGTGCCCGTCCACCTTCCGCAGAACGCGCGCCGGATTGCCGCCCGCGACGACGCCCGGCGGGATCTCCCCGGAGACGATGCTGCCTGCGGTGATGACGGTCCCTTTGCCGATGCGCGCACCCGGCAGAACGGTGACGCGGCTGGCGAGCCAGACGTCGTCCCCGATCTCGACGGTGCGCGCGGTCGCCTCGCCCTCGATACCGAGCTCTCCCAGCTCGGTATCGGAAATGATGCAATACGGGCCGATGCCGACGCGATCACCGATCGCGACCGAACGCGACGCGGCAATCGTCGTACCGAAGTTGATGGACCCCTGATCGCCGATGCGAATCGTTCCGTTCGGTCCTGTCCGCAGCTCCACGGGCGCGAAGCTGCAGACGATGCGCGTGCGGCTGCCGATCTCGATGCGGCCCAGGTTCTCGACGCGGGGTCGCCCGATGACGCGCGTCCACGCCCCGACGGCGTCGCAGCTTCGCAGGTACACGCGCCCTGCCGCCGTCTCGGTGACGTACGACGCATCCTCGCGCAATCGCGTCAGGAGCGTCTGCCCACGTTGGCGCTCAAGGCGCCTGCGCACGAGCGACAAGAACTGGTTCACACGATCCCTCACTCTCCCCGTAGCCCCTACCGACCCCCAAATCAAGGGACGCCAACTGGTGATACACACCGCGCGTATCCGTTTTGAGCCGTTGGCGAAACGCGCGCGAAACCCGCGGCATGTCCTCTGGAGCCCGGACCGATCGCGAGAAACGCCTAGGGACGCCAAGCCGTCAAGCCGCCACGAGAAGCCACGAGAAAGGGGGGTGGTAGGGCCGCCTCTTCTCCCTTTCTCTCGGCATCTTGTGGCGGCTTGGCGCTTCTCTCTCCGGTCGCGGGCTCAAAGGCCCCAAAGGACAGGGCGCGCGCCTTGACGCGCTCGAGCCGTTTCGCCATAACTTGCCGATCTGCCGGGAGCCTCCGATTCGCATGCAGGTAGCCAGTCACGCCGCGACGGCGACGGTCTCAGGTGAACCCTCCTTGGTGCGCGTGGTCGAAAGCAGAAGGAGCTAGACCGTGTCCGAGAACCCAGCGGCGGCGCCCGCGGGCAACGCCCCCGCAGCGGAGCACCTGCGGCATCGCGAGATGGCCGTCGCGCTGCGCAACGGCGCCAAGATGGGCGCCTCGCTCATCATCACGTGGTCGGTTGCGCTGATCGTGAAGCTGCGCGTTCCCGTGCACTTGGGTCCGGTACGCCAGGGTCACTTCGGCTTCGCCGAGAGCTTCGCGGCGATGTTCTTCGCGATGCTCGGCCTCGGTATCGACACCTACCTTATTAAGGAGGTGGCCGTTCGGCCGAAGCACGCGTCCGACGTCGTCGGCGGCGTGTTCGTTCTTCGATCGCTGATGACCCTGGTCCTCTTCGCGGCGATGGCAACGGTGCTTCACGTCACCGGGCGGCCGCGCGAGATCCTTCTCGCCGTCATCGTCTTCGGCCTCACCAACTTCCTCATGTACGTGAACGCGACGCTCGGCGCCGTCCTGCAGGCGATATCGCGCGTCAATCCCGCGGTGTCTTCGAACATCGCGACGAAGCTCATCTGGGGTGCGGGCCTCCTTGTCGCGCTGCACTTCGACGCGCCGCTCGCGCTCCTCGCCCTTCCCGCGCTCATCGCAGAGATCCTGCGGACCGCCATCCTCATGCCGGCGGCGCGCAAGGAGGCCGATCTGCATTACCGCATCGACGTACCGCAGGTGCGGGCGGCGATCGTCGAGAGCGTTCCGTTCTTCATCAACTCCCTCGCGCTGGGCGTGCTCGGCAGCCTCGGCATGTCTGCGCTCGAGTTCGTGCGCGTCGACGAGCGCGAGGTGGGTTGGTTCGCTGCGGTGCAGAACGTCGCGGCGCTCTGCATGCTCCTGAGCCCACTCCTCGCGTGGGTCGTCATGCCGCTCCTCTCGCGCGCGTTCGCCCGCTCGGCGGAGGAGGGGATGGCCGTCTTCCGTCGCTGCGTGGAGGGGCTCGTCGTCACGATCGTGCCGATCACGGTCATCATCTCGGCCGGAGCCGACGTCCTCATTCATCTCGCGTTGGGGGACAAGTACGCGCCGGCGCGCACGGCGCTCTCCATCCTGTCGCTCGTGTTCGTCATGACCTACATGAACATGACGCAGTCGATGGCGCTCATCGTCATGAACCGCGGTTGGTCGGTCACGCTCATCTCGATCAGCGCGGTCTTCATCACTGCGCTCCTCATGCTCGTCTTCGTCCCCATGGGGCGCCACCTGCTGGGTGAAGGGGGAGAGTCCGCCGGCGCGGCCGCTGCGGTCATCGGGAGCGAGGCGTTCACGGTCATCGCGCTCGTTACGCGCTTCCCGCAGTTCCCGCTCGACGCCCGAGGCATCGGGGCGCTGCTCAAGAGTCTGGCCGTCGCCGTCGCGATCCTCGTCGTCGACCGCTTCATCCGCGGGCTCGGCCCGGGCCGCCTCATCGCCGACGGCCTGCTGTACGCCGCGATTGCCTTCGCGATCGGCGTCGTCCGGATCGACGACGTCAAGCGCACCATCCAGCTCTTGCGGATGAGGGGCGCCAAGGTGTCCACTGTGGCTGCAGGGGTTCGGGAATGACCGTCAGGGAACCGGAGCACGGGGCGTCGCGCAGCGTCGGCGTGGCGCCCGCCGCGGCGACGCCGAAGGCGCTGTCTCTTATACACATCTCCGAGCCCACGAGACAG
>CALKVG010000593.1 GCA_937998045.1 uncultured Myxococcales bacterium | reverse complement strand
ACGCCGAGCGCACCGGCAGCCACGCCTGCCCCGTCCGCGCGTCCTAAAGGCTGTCGACGGACACGCGGACGGGGCAGGCGTGGCTGCCGGTGCGCTCGGCGTATTGCTGGTGGAACGCCTCGGCTTCGTAGAAGGCGCCCATGGGCTGGAGCCGCGTCGCGATCGGGCGCGCGAGGTGCTTCTGCTCGGCCTGAAGCGACGCCGTCGCCGCGGCGGCTTCCTCCGCGTCGAAGGTGAAGACGATGCTGCGGTAGTTGTCGCCGAGATCGGGGCCCTGGCCGTCGGTCTGGGTCGGGTCGTGGATCTTCCAGAAGACGCGCAGCAGTTGCTCGTAGGGGACACGCGCGGGGTCGAACTCGACGAGCACCGTCTCGGCGTGGCCGGTTCGATGCGTGCAGACGCGCTCGTAGGTCGGGTCCGTCGTGTGGCCGCCGGCGTAGCCCACGGAGGTGGCGACGACGCCGGGGACGTGGCGGAAGGCGTCCTCGACGCCCCAGAAGCAGCCGGCGGCGAACGCCGCGAGCTTGTCGCGGCCGGTCGGCGTGAGGGGCGTCCCGTATCCCGCGTGACCGGGGTTGGTACCGACCGGTGCGGCTGCGGGCGCGCGAACCGGCGCCGACGTATCTGCCGAGCTGTGGCTCTCGTGGCAAGCGGCGGCGAACGAAAGGACGACGAAGGGCGCGATGCGACCGAGCTTCATGGCTGCAAACCTCGCGAGGGACTACGCACGAGGGCGCGGCGCGTTTCGGTCTACGCTTGCGGTGCATGGACGAATCGGACCGCATCGCACTCCTCGCGCGGGCTCTCGCGGCGCGGGCTCCCGGACGAGGGATCGAGGTCGGCATCGGCGACGATGCGGCCGTGCTCCGCGCCCCGGCCCCGCCGGCGCGGCTGGTCTGGACCATCGACGAGCAGGTGGAGGGCACGCACTTCGAGCGCAACCTCCTCTCCTGGCACGACGTCGGCTGGCGCAGCCTGATGGCGGCCACGAGCGACGTCGCGGCCATGGGCGCCGAGCCGTGGTGCGCCCTCTGCGCGCTCGTCCTGCCCGACGACTTCGGCGACGAGGCCCTCGGCGAGCTGGCGCGCGGACAGGCGGCGGCGGCCGACGCGGTCGCCGCTCCCGTCGTCGGCGGCAACCTCGCGCGCGGCCCTGCGCTCTCGATCGCGACGACGCTCCTCGGTACGAGCGCCGGGGTCCCCGTCGAGAGGCGCGGCGCGAGCCCGGGCGAGGCGCTCTGGCTGGCGGGCTCCGTGGGGCTCGCCTCGGCGGGGCTCCTCGCCGTCCGCCAGGGACGCGCCGATGACCCGGTGCTCGCGCACGCGGTCGAGGCGTGGCGCCGCCCGCGCGCCCTCGTGGACGCTGGCCGCTCGCTGAGCGCCGTCGCCAGCGCCGCCGTCGACGTCTCCGACGGGCTCGCGCGTGACGCCGGTCACATCGCGGAGGCGAGCGGCGTGTGCGTCGTTCTCGACGAAGGGGCCATCCTTGCCGACGCCGCGCTCGCCCGCGCGGCCGAGGCGCTCGGCGTGGCCGCCCTCGACCTCGCCCTCCACGGCGGCGAGGATTACGCGATCGTCGCCGCCGCCGGCGCGTCGCTCGCCGGCTTTCGTCGCATCGGCGAGGTGAGGGCAGGGAAGGGCCTCGCCCTGCGCGCGGCGAGCGGCGAGCGGCCGCTCGAGCCGCGCGGCTTCGACCACTTCAGAACGAACACGCCGCCGGGAGCTTCACGCTCTTGAGCATTTGCCGGATCTGGTTGAACTCGGGGGCGTTCCCGGCGGGCCCTACCTGCTTGGCGAAGGTGTCGCACTGCACGGCAAACGCGGTGATCTGGAAGGCCTCGGGCGAGTTGCCGATCTGCTTGGCCTGCGCGCGCATCGCGTTGCAGCACGCCTGAATCTTCTGCTGGTTCGGGTTCGTGGCGGGGCCGGTCCACTTCTTCGGCGGCGCTGCCTCCGCCTCTCCCTCGTCGCCTCCGTCGTCGGTGAGCGCCTGCAGGAGGACCACGTCCGGAGTGTCCGCTGCCGCGGGCGCGCCGGCGTCCACGACGGGCGGCTCCTTTTTCGGGCAGCCGAGCAGGGCGCACGGGAACGCAAGGGCGAGCGCGACGAACGTTGCATTGCGAAGCCGGGACGATCGCGTCATCTTCGGGTGGCTCCTCCGACGGAAAGGCGGCCCAGAGCGTACAAGGATCTCGCCGCGCCCGCGCAAGTTTCCTGGTAGCGTCGCGCTCGAGGATGCCGCGAGAAGTCGAGGCGAGCCCGATCCGACGCCGCCCGCAGGGAGCGGCCGCAGACAAGACGAGAGTGGCGGCGCCGGCGAAGCCGTTCCTCAAGTGGGCGGGCGGCAAGGGGCAGCTCCTCGACCAGTTCCGTCCGCTCCTGCCCCAGCCGTTCGGCCGCTACTTCGAGCCGTTCGTCGGGAGCGGCGCCGTCTTCTTCGCGCTGCGCGCGGACGGGCAGGCTCGCGACGCCGTGCTGACGGACGTCAACCGCGAGCTCATCGACTGCTATCGCGCCGTGAAGCGCGACGTCGAGTCGGTCATCGCCGCGCTCCGCTCCCACGCGTACGACGAGGAGCACTACTACCGCGTGCGCGACGTCGACCCCGCGGATCTCCCCCTCGCCGAGCGGGCGGCGCGCGCGATCTTCCTCAACAAGACCGGTTACAACGGCCTCTACCGCGTCAACAAGAAAGGGCGCTTCAACGTTCCCTTCGGTCGCTACACCAACCCCGGCTTCGCCGGCCGGGAGAGCCTCGAGAACCTTCGGGCGTGCGCGCGCGCCCTGCGGGCGGTCGCGCTCGAGGTGCGCGACTTCGGAGAGGTGGCCAACCACGCGCGCCAGGGGGACTTCGTCTACTTCGACCCGCCGTACGTGCCGGCTTCGAGCACCGCCGACTTCACGTCGTACGTTCCTGGTGGGTTCGGCTGGCCCGAGCAAGAGCGGCTTGCGGGCGTCTTCGCTCGGCTCGCGCGCTCGGGCGTCCGCGCGATGCTCTCGAACTCCGACACGCCGGCCGTGCGCGCGCTGTACGCCGCGTTTCGCGTGGACACCGTCCTGGCGACCCGGAGCATCAACTCGCGGGGAGACCGGCGCGGGAAGGTCGGCGAAGTCGTGGTCCGCAACTATTGAACGCGACCTGATCGCCGCGCGATGTTGGCTCCACGAACCCTGGGGAGCGCGGTAGGCCGCGTCCCCCGCTCGAGAATCGCCCCGTCCCGGAGAAGTCATGCCCGCCTCTGCGCGCCCTCGTCTCGCCATTCTCGCGTCGATCGCATCGTGCGCCGCTGCCTGCTCGGCCTCCGGCGGCCGACCCGCGCCGACGGCGACGATCTCTCAGGCCGTCGGCCAGGACGCCTCCCCCACGGGTGGGTCGTTTGTCGGCACGTGGGCGACCGCACTCCAGGACTGCGGCGGCGGCACCTCGTTCAACCAGCAAACGCTACGCCACATCGTGCACACGAGCATCGGTGGATCGGCGGCGCGCGTCCGGCTGTCCAACGCCTTCGGCCAGCAGCCGATCTCCGTCAGCGACGTGCACGTCGCCAATCGCACGTCCGGTTCGTCGGTCGACGGCGGGAGCGATCACGCCGTCACGTTCGGCGGGCAGAGCAGCACGACGATCGCGCCGGGCGCCGTCGCGACGAGCGACCCCGTCGCAATCGCGGTGACCGCCCTCTCGGACGTCGCCGTGAGCATCTACTTTCCCTCGCAGACCACCGCGCAGTCGTGCCACCAGGCCGGCTTTCAGACGAGCTACATCGCGTCGGGAGACGTCTCCGGCAACGCCGACCTCTCCGGCCCGCAGACGACCGGCTCGTACTACATCCTCGCGAGCCTGGACGTCCAAAACGCGTCGGCGGCCGGCGCGGTCGTGACGCTGGGCGCGTCGATCACCGATGGCTTCGCGTCGGCGTCGGACGACAACAAGCGCTGGCCCAACGACCTCGCCGCGCGGATGGCGACCGCCGGTGTCACCGTGGGCGTCTTGAACGAAGGAATCAGCGGCAACCAGCTCCTCGTCGACGGATCCGGCCAGAGCGCGCTCCATCGATTCTCGCGCGACGTCCTCGGGCAATCGGGCGTCAAATGGGTCATCTTCGCCGACGATCCCATCAACGACCTCGGCGACAGCCACCCGACGACCGCTCAGCTCACCGCGGGCCTCGATCAGCTCGTCGCGATGGCGCATCAGGGCGGCCTGAAGATCCTGTGCGCGACGCTGACCCCGTTCCAGGGCGCCGGCTACTGGAGTCCGACGGAGGAGACGAGCCGCGAGGCCTACGACGCCTACGCGATGATGGCGAGCAGCGGCTGCGACGGCGTCATCGACATGGACACCGCCACGCACGACCCGGCGAACCCGACGATGTACCTGCCGTCCTACGACAGCGGGGACCACCTGCACCCGAACGAGATGGGCCTTCAGGCAATGGCGAACGCCGTGGACCTCTCGCTCTTCGCGGTGCCGCCGCCTCCCGACGGCGGATCCGACGACGGCGGTCCCGGGGCGCCGGAAGGCGGGAGCACGAGCTCCGGCGGCAGCCCGGGTGGGAGCAGCGGGAGCAGCGGGAGCACCTCGGGCGGCAGCGCGAGCAGCTCAGGCAGCACGGGCGGGAGCACGAGCAGCAGCGGGAGCGTCGGCGGGAGCAGCAGCGGAAGCGGGGGTGGAAGCACGAGCGGCAGCACGAGCGGTCCAACGAGCGGTCCCTACACGACTGTCCGTCCGACGACAGGCTCGTCGAGCAGCTCGTCGACGACGAGCCCGCCGACGACGAGCTCCTCGACCACCGGCCCCTCTACCAGCGGCTCGTCGACCGGCAGCTCGTCGACCAGCGGTGGAAACACGACCGGGCAGTAGAGCATGAGACGACGCGCCGCTCTCTACACAGCG
>CALKVG010000592.1 GCA_937998045.1 uncultured Myxococcales bacterium | reverse complement strand
CACGCGTAAGATCGTCGGCAGCGTCAGATGTGTATAAGAGACAGCAACCCAGGTACGTCTTCTCGAGTGCGCCGAGGCTGCGCAGCCCCTCGAAGAGCGCGATCCCCACGGCGTTCGCAAGGTTGAGCGACCGCACGGCGCCCAGGGTCGGGATTCCGACGACGCGGTCGGAAAAGCGCCCGAGGAGCTCCTCGGAGAGTCCCACGCTCTCCTTGCCGAAGACGAGGGCGTCGCCGGGCGCGTATCCGCCTTCGAGGTAGCTCCGCGTGGCGAGCGCGCTGAAGAGATGGAGCTTCCCCCCGGGCGATTCCCGGCCGAACGCGTGCAAGAAATGCTCGAAATCCACGTGCTGGCGGACGTCGACGAGGTGCCAGTAGTCGACGCCGGCCCGCCGGACGCTGTGCGCGTCGATACGAAAGCCGAGCGTCCCGACGAGGTGCATCGGCGACGCGGTCGCCGCGCAGAGGCGCGCGACGTTGCCCGTGTTGGGGGGGATCTCCGGCTCGACAAGCACGACATGCAGCGGCGGAGCAATCGGTTTTGCACGGAGGCGGGGTCTAGAAGAACTGCTGCGAGGCACGCTGACACCTTGACGCTCGACGCGCGCTAATCCTAGCCTCGCGGGTTGAAGCAACGCACGGGAGCCGTCTTGCGCACCCACCTGAAGGTCGCCTTCCTCGTCGCGTCGTCCGTTTGTGCCGTCGTTGCTGCGTCGCGCGCGCAAGCTGCACCGATGGACCCGACGCCCGAGCGCCTCTACATCTCGCCGTCGAGCTATCCGGCGGGATGGAACTGCCAGCAAATCGCCGCGAATCCGCAGGGTTTCGTCACGGCGAACCCCACCCTCATGGTCGCCGGCCGGCAGGCCACCCCCAACGACTTCCCCTGCCTGCCGAACAACGCTTCCTGGGCGAACATGATGAGTGAGCTCGGGTACGCCATCGCGCCGTCCGCCTTCCACCCGGCGCGAACGACCGGCTTCGGCGGGTTCGCGCTGAGCCTCGAGGCGAGCTTCGCCCACATCAACGCGGACGCGACGGACAACACCGGTACGCAGTACTGGCACGCGGGCACGCAAGGCACGGTCGACCCGGCCAATCACAAGTTCTCCGTCGTCAACAACAACCCGGACTCGATCCTGCAGATTTACTCGCTGAAGGCTCGCAAAGGCCTCGGCTTCGGGTTCGAGGTCACCGGCGCGCTCGGGTACGTCGCGAACACCTCCCTCTGGGTCGGGGGGGCCGACGTCCACTGGGCGCTGCTCGAGGGATACCGGACGGGGCTCCTCG
This sequence comes from uncultured Myxococcales bacterium, assembly GCA_937998045.1. GTDB lineage: Bacteria > Myxococcota_A > Polyangia > Polyangiales > Polyangiaceae > Palsa-1150. Next base: position 1,970 of record CALKVG010000592.1, on the reverse strand, counting down.
CTTATCTGCCGGACATCGCCGTCGGCGGCGGCGTGCGCACCCTCGGCGGCTCGCCCAAGTTCTTCCTGACGACCGTCGGCATGGACGCGCAGCTCTCGAAGCCGTTCACGCTGGCCGACAGCGCGGTCCTCACGCCCTACATCGGCGGCCAGCGGCTCCTCATCTTCGCGGACTCCACCGTCGTCAGCCTCACGCCGAACGTCGACCCCCTCGCCCAGTGCGGCTACCAGGGGGCCAACGTCCCGTCGAACCCCAACGGAACCGCGCCCTACGACGGCGGGCCGGTCTGCTCGAAGCGGCTCACGCTCGCCAACGGCGCGACCGTCCCCAACGACGGGGACTTCAACAACCAGGTGACCTTCAACAAGCTGCGCGCGCACCGGTGGCGAGGCATCGCGGGCCTCACCTACCGCTACGAAGTCCTCTACCTGGCCGGCCAGTTCGCGATGGACCTCGAAGACCCGAGCGCCGAGAACGCGAACGCCTCCGTTTCGGGCGACAAGCAGTGGACCGTATCGCTCGAAGCGGGCGTCTTCTTCTGAGCGCGGCGCTCGTCGCGTGCGCCGCGAAGGGCACGGGCGGGACGATCGGCGTGTCGCCGCCGCGCGCAGCGCCGGCAAGCGTGGACCGCGCGACGTCCGACGCGGGCGCGCGACGTCCATCGCCGGTCGGCTCGGACTTTCGCCAGCGGATGGTCCGCGTGAGCGAGCGGCTGCTCTCGCGAGGACACGGGGAGCGGTTCGACGGCGTCGTGTGGGCGAACGACGTCGCACGCGCGACGTGGGACGCCGCGACCGGTGCGATGCCGGACGGGGCGGTCCTCGTCGAGGAGGCCAGCGAACGCGCGGCGGGCGGCGACCGCCCGGCGGGGCTCTTCGTCATGGAGAAGCGCGACGGGACATGGCGGTTCTTCGCCGTGGGGGCCGACGGAAAGGTCGCCGAGGGTCCGGGCGTGGCGGCGTGCGCGGCCTGCCATCGCGACGCGCCGCGCGACTCCGTGTTTCCCGTGGGGCCACCTGCTCAGCCGAAGAGCGCGGCCAGCAGCGCGGCGATCGCGATGACGGCGCCGACCGCGGTCGCAAGGACGGCGGCCACATACGACGCGCGCAGCGCGGGCTCCGCCGATGCGCCGCTGAGCCGGTAGCATCCACGCAGGAAGGCGCGGGCGCTGCGCCCGGGCAGCCCGATGCCGAGCCCGGCGATCGACAGCGCGGCCGCGATGCCCTCCTTGGCCGCGACGACGACCGCACCGAAAGGCCCCACGACGAGGTCCCATCCGGCAGCGTAGAGGCCGAAACGAAGGGCGCGGGTCGTCGCCGGGCGTGCGCCCGACCGGCGAGCGCCGCGATCGAGCGCCCAGCCATGCGCGGCGTGCGCGGCGACGAGGAGGCACGTCAGGCCGGTGATCACCGCGGAAGCAAGGCGAACCGCGGTGAGCCTCTCGTAAAGGAAAACGTGCTTCGCCCACGCGGGCGCCAGCAGCACGATCGGGGTCAACAGCGCGAGGCCCATCGCCGCGGACGCCAGAACTTCGCTGAGGACGGCGAAGCGCAGGGCGGGCGCAATCGGGCCGTCCGGCAGCGACTCGAAGAACCGGTCGGCGTCGAACGTCGTGGCGCGCGCGGTCGCCCAGAGCCGCCCGAGGAGAGGGGCGCCCGGACGCTCCCATGCGACGACCGAGATCACGCCCGAGCGCGTGTTCTCGTGCGGGCAGCCGGGGCAATCGGCCTCTCCGCATTGCGCACAAACGACGGCGGCGGGGACGTCGGCGTCGACCAGATCGTCGACGTCTCCCCTTGTCTGTCGCAACGCTTGCTTCGCCGCTCCGTTTCGTGCCACCCGCATCGGCGCCTCCAGGTTTCGACCACGCTTCCGGCTCAGCCAGAGGCGTGCCGTCGGTGCGCGCTTGCGCTCGAAGTGTGGCACGAGCGGGGGTTCAGTGCACCACCTGACCGGCGGAGGTGCCCCTG
>CALKVG010000591.1 GCA_937998045.1 uncultured Myxococcales bacterium | reverse complement strand
GTGCGCGTGCTGTCGGCGAAGAGCTCCCGGGTCGCGAGGAGCTCCGCGTGCACCCGCGCGAGCTCCGCCCGGCCCTGCGCCTCGCGCACGGCGAGCCGCGACGCGCCGAACGCGAAGAGCTGAAAGCCCGCGTAGGCGAGCGCCGAGAAGAATTTCGCTCGACCGTGGACGGCGCTTACGAGATCGACCGTAGCCATCGCGGCGACCTGCGCGACGAGCCAGCGCAGCCCCGTCTTCTCGCCCATCAAGAGCGGCGCCTCTCCGGCCACGACGCAGAGGAGCGCTCCCTCGAACCCGGTGTCGCCGAGGGCGCGCGCGACGAGCGCCGCGCCGCTCTGCACGACCAGCGCCGCCGCGCGCCGCGCGACGGGCCGCCCCGGCGTCGACGCGATTCGGAATGCGATCGCGAACGCCGCGTACGAAGCGATCCACACGAGAGAGCGTCGATCGAAGGCCGCGCGCCCCGACACCCAGGCCGCCACCTGCGGCAGCCCCGAAACCACCCAGATGACGACCCCCGCCCCCACGACCGGCCATCCGGGACGAGCTCGTTGCATCGCTCCAGCAAGGTACGAGCCTCTCTCCAAGCCCGCCATAGGCCGGAAGTCACAAGAAATTCGGCACTCTCGTGGGAGTTTCGGCTCATGCGCCGCCGCGCGCGAGAGCGCAGGATCGGGCCATGGCACTGCTCTTCCGGATCGTGCTCGGCATTCACATCGTCGCGGGCGCGGTCGCTCTCCTGGTCTTCTGGCTCCCGCTGGTCACGAAGAAGGGCGGGCGAACGCATCGCCGCGCCGGGTGGGTCTACGTCTCCGCCGCGGCGACCCTCGCGGTCACCGGCATCGCGAGCTGCGCGCGGCTGATGGGCGATGGGAACCCGGGGCGCTGGCGCGCGGGGGTCTTTCTCGCGTACGTGAGCGTCTTCGCGGCCGCGAGCGTGCAGCTCGGCGTGCGCGCGCTCCGCACGAAGGGCCGCGTCGGGCCGTCGCGACGCGCGATCGATCTCGCCCCGCCGCTCCTTCTCATCGCCGCGGGCCTCGCGCTCGCGGCGTTCGGCGTCCATCACGCGAAGGTCCTCTACGTCCTCTTCGCGGCGCTCGGCGTGGCCCAGGGCGCGGCGCACCTCCGGTTCTGGCTCAGGCCTCCGTCGCACGGCCGCGGGTGGTTCCTCGCGCACATGAGCGGGATGGGCACGTCGTGCATCACGACGGTCACCGCGTTCGTCGTCGTCAACGCGCCGCGCCTGGGCATGCGCACGTTCGACGTCCGCCTCTGGGTCGTTCCCATCGTCGTCCTCGGCATCGGGTTGACGTCCTGGCAGCGGCGCTACGCAAGGCGCTTTGCCGGCGAGGGACGAGACGGAGTGCACGACGGGTTCCTCCGGGTCTGTCGCGGACGGCCCATGGTCAGCCAGCGCGGTGCCCGAGGCGAGCCGCGCGACTAGAAGCGCAGCGATGTGGACTAAGACGCCGCTGCGTCCGTGAACGTCTGTGAAGAGCGCCGCGATGAGCAGCTGTCCGAGAGCACGCCGTCAACGGCGCGCGCGATGTCGGGCTTTGTTGCGCGCAAGCGACGGCCCGCCGTCCCGGTGATCTGCTCCGGGGTCTGGTCTCCCTTGAGCAGCGCCTTGACGATCGCGCGGCCCACCTGCCAAGCGGATCGCTCGCGACCGATCGGCCCGAACGCGCAAGCTCGCTCAGCGCGACATCGTCGACGGCAAGACCGTCATTCCCCAGAGGTCGTCGTAACGATGGGTCGGGTCGAAAGGCGTACCGTCCGGCAATGGGCCGAAAGGCTCGGTGGTCGTAAAAAACAGCGTTTCAAGACCCGGAGAGCCTAGCCCCAAGGGTGCAACGGCGGGCGTCGAGGGCCTGCCAAAGCTCGCTGGACCGCCGTAGACTTTCCATGCATTCCATCCACCGTAGTGGGTAATGCCCCAGATGAGACCATCGTTCCCCGCGACGAAGAGCTCGATCATGTAGGCACCACGCGAGCTGGCCGTGATGCCTGTGTCAGGCGCGATCCCCGGAGGTGGCTTGGTTCCCTCCGGGAACGAGGAGCAATCGTAATTGTTTGTGTAAATGCCGCCGTCGGTTCCGACATAGAAGGAACAGATCGAATCGGTTCCGCTGTCGTACACGACCGCTGGGCCAGTACCGAGAGCGAGGCCGCTGTCCTTCGACAAAGTCCATCCATCCCAGCTTCCATCTGGAAAGAGGACGTTTTCGACGAGCCCCCTGTCGTTGTTCGCATCGGTGGCAGCCGCCAGAATGAGCCAGGTTCCGTCTCGATACGCTACCGCCGGCGCCGATTCGTAGCCAAGGGAATAACCTGAAACCATCGGGCCTCCCCAGGCGGTGGGCCATCCATCGCAGGTCCACGAGCCGTCATAGGGACCGAGACTCATGCCCCACATGCACATCGTTTGGCCGTCGCTCGCGATCGCGAATATTCCCGGATCGCCCGTTTTAGCGTTACCGGTAGCCACGACCAGACCGGGCGGCGACGTGACGATCCCCCCGATGCTCGTCCACGGACACCACCCGTGACAAAGACCGCTGCTGGGTAACGTCCGGTACCACACCGCTTGATCGGTTCCCGCGACGGCGACGACTTGATAGTCGTTGTTACCGCCGGCCGCCGCGCTATTGGCAAGCGGATAGACGTCGCCGCCCGTCACATTCCCCTGCAAATCGTGAGTCGTCACGTCGGCGGTCACGCCCAAACCGCCATTTTGGTACATTGAAACTACGGCAGAAACGTCACCGGTGGTGGGCGTCGACCTTGTGCCAACCCCGACCGGCAGGGCATCGCCGTTCGAAAGGGTCATGTAGGTGCCGTTCGGACCGCCGTCGTAATGCATGACGGAGAAGAGATCGTAGGGGCCGTTGGCGCGGTTCGGGCCCGAGGCCGGCAATGCGTAGTCGGGCTTGCGGACCTGTAGGATATTCGCGTCGTTTACCGTGACAAACGTGTTCCGATCCGGTCGCTGGTGCTCATGGTAGAGACCGATCACGTGCCCGAGCTCGTGAACCATCGTCCGCTTGGCTCCGTCCGTACAGGCGGACGACTTGAGTGGCAGAAACGTATCCTGAAAGCCTCGTGAATCGAAGGTCTTGCCGATCGCACTTTGCCCACCGCACGTGCCAAGGTGCTGGTCGTTGGCCAGGTTGTCGGTGATCGGGGTGATGTTCACGTAGTAATTCTTGCATCGTGGATCAGTCGTACTGTTGACAAATAGCGGGAGCCCGATTTGGACGCCGCCCGAGGGGGCCTGCCACCAGTTCTGCCACGTGTTTATCGCGTCTTGAAAAACGTCTTTGTCGATGGCGGGGTCGAGCTTGTAGCAAATGACTCCCCCGGGCCAGAAGAGTGAAGCGCCCGATCGCGGATCGATGTCATAACCTTCGAGATGAAGGGACGACGAGGGCGCACCGAGCGCGTCTGTCTCTCGTGTGGCGCCCGCGGGGATAGGGGGCCTTCCCGTCTCCTTCGCAATCTTCCACTCCTTCGCAACATCTTCGGCTCGCCCGAGGTCGATGTCCCCGTGGATCGCTTCGCCGTCGATCACCACGTACTGCACCTCGATCGCACCTGACGGCAACTGCAGATATCCCGTTAGAAGAGTTGCGTTGGCTCCGACCCCTTCGTCAGAAGGTTGGTTTGAAGCTCCGCAACCGGCCACGACGGGTGCACAAACGAGGAGGCAACCGACACTTACGATAGCACGTTTAGCCATGACGTTTTTCCTCCAAAAAGGATGAGTGAGAGTCGAAGTCGTGACGCGGATCTCGGGTGACGAGCGCCGAGCGACGCTCCGGCGTTGCTACGCGAGTGAACGGCGGATTGTGTCAGTGGAGAGGATCACCGCTGTGGCGGCGCGTCCACTCGCCGCGATGAGGCCCGGCGCGTCCGTCGTCTTGGACGTTCGCCTTCTTTGCACCCTCCTGGATCGCGATCGAGCGCCACGATGGGTTGCGCTCATGTAGGGTACCCATGTCGACTGGGAATTCTTATGTTCACCGGAGAGGCGGCCGCTGCAGGTGGCCGTTCGACGGTTCGCCCACGATAAGCCTCGGGGCGGCGGTCCGCCTTGGACGTTCTTGCCATTGAGTGACAAGGCGACGACCGCGCGCAACCCTGGAGGAAGCACGTCGCGCCGGTCCGCTTCCACTTTGCTGGTCGCAGACGGCGGCGATCAGGCAGCCGCGACACGAGAACGCGTGGGGCACGCCTTCGTTGCGTTCGCGGACACGCCGTTTTCGACCTGGCCGATGAAGAGCATCTGTCTCTCGCGTCGACGGACGCCTCTGCCCTGTCAGTGCTGGAGCATGCCCTGCGTGGCGCAGGGAGTCGACAGCGCCGGCGATACGACGGCGCTCGACGCGATGGCAGCGCTGCCCGTCGACGTATCGATCCGGATCCGACCTGCCCCGCCGCCGCCTCCTCCTCCGTTCGCGGTCATGACCGCGATTGGGCCGGCCGCTCCGTCGACCGTCGTTCCCGCAGCGCCGTTTCCTCCCGGATTCTGACCGCTCGATGCGGTGCCGCCCGCAGCCGCCGTGGCGCTCGCCTGCGCGTCCTGACCGTAGTTGTTGTCACCCGACTCGGCCCCCCCGCCGCCGTTGGCGGCAAGTGTTCCGGCGACGCTCACCATCGGCGCTTGCAGAAGGATCGCACCTCCCGAGCCGCCGCCGCTGAGAGTCCACCCGCCGCCGCCGCCTCCCACGTGGACGCTCCCCTGGATGCTTACCTGAATCGACGTCGCCGACGCGATCTGGATGACGCCACCGCCCCCCCCGCCTGCCTCCCAGCTCCCGGTGGCACCGGAGGCGCCGCCCAGCAGCGGCACGTTCGTCGCATTGCCGTACGCCTTGCCGCCGGCGGCGATCATCCCGCTCGCGGCAGCGCCGTCGCCACCCTTGCCGCAGAATCCTCCGCCGCCCGCGCCGCTCGTCGCGATTGGCGCGGTCCCGCCTCCCGGACCCAAGCCGTTCACGTTCATCCCCGGCCCAGGCTGGCCGCCGGCGTACCCCGCGGCGGCACTCAACAGGCCGTTGATGCTGACGTCGCTCGACGCGACCACGATGAGCGGGAGACTGCCCACGACCTGCACGCTCATACCGGCCTGGATCGTGAACTTCTTGGTGACAAAGAGCGCCGCCTGCAAGCTCCCGAGCGACGTGTCGCTCTGGGTGATCATGCTGTACTGATATGGCTGCATCTGGCCGTCGCAGTCGCTCATGCCTTTGGTCGTGTCGATCGTGACGGTCGTCCTTCCGCCGCATTGCGCCGAGTTGAAGACCCAGTCGCCGGGCGAAGCCAGAGCGGTACCCGGCGGGATGTTCGACGCTGCGAAGCCGAGCCCCGAATCTCGCGTCGCGCTGCTCGCATCGTCGCCGGTTGTTGCGGCGTCGCTTCCATCGGTTCCCTCGCCTCCGTCGTCGCCCGTGGCGCTGCTGGGGCCGTCGCTGTCGGCGCCGCCGTCGGTGAGCGGGGTGACCGTACCCGTGTCCGGGTTCCCGCCCCCGCCTCCGTCGGGAGTGACGTTGCTCGAGGAGGAGCAGCCGGCGACCGCCACGGCCGACGCCGAAAGCAACACGAATCCAAATGCGCGTGCAGTATCCATCGGGGGTGCTTTCTGCATGAGGTTTTTGCCTCCTTGGACGGGACGGAGGCGACCATATTCAAGCGGCGCGACTCTCCGCGAGCGGCAAGAAGTTGAAGCTCGTCCTCCGGAGACTGTCGATGCGCGGGGCGACCTGCCCCCGGAAGGCGAAACACAGACGATTTCGGCCTCACGGATGGGAGTTCACGGTTCGCCGCTTGCGCTCTTCAGCGCAGATCGTGCCAAGCGTTGGTGTACTCATTCCGCAAACTCCAGAGCGGACTCCCATTGACGTCGTAAACGACCAAATTTCCATCCGTCTGGAGGACGAAGTATGCGCCCGGGTGTCCTTGGGTTTGCGAGTTCCACGCGTTGTGCCAGGCCAATCCCAGCTTTCCTACATTGTAAACGAGATTTCCGTCGCCCTGCATTCGAAGGTAACACCGCAACGGTTCCGGCCACACCTTCATCCAGTCGGGAACGATCTCGTCGGCATAAAGGGCCCAGTTGGCGTTGAAGCCGTCGTAGAGGACGACGTTGCAGTCCGTCTGCACGAAAAGCTGCAACTGCACCCCCGGTTGCCAGAGGTACATGCTCTCGATCCAAGGAGGAAAGCCGAGGGAAGGAGCGCCCTCGCCCCAAAGGTATTCTGACGCGGTACCCGCCTGCATGGTAAACCCGTCGGCCTCAGGAGCCGGCGGCGACAGCGGGCAGTAGCTCGAGCACCAGGGGGAACTGTATCCGTTGCTGTAATGCGAATACCAACCGTCGTACGCTTGAGCGGAAGCGACCGTCGGCATCATCATAAATCCCATAGGATGGAAAACTTACAAAAGCCATGTCGCCAAATGCTCATGATCGCCACCTTTCCTGTCGGACTGCGCCGGAAACAGTGTTGCCGGTAGGGAGCGCGACGCCTCAGCACGATGAGCTACGGCACGTCGGTCGTCTTGGATGTTCTTGCCTCTACGGGAACCTCAGGACATGGGTCCGCGCCCCTCGTGGCGCGTCGCCGCCTGAAGTCTTGGACGTTCTTGCTCTCGCGCGACATATTCCCGCTGCAATCGTTCGAGGAGGCTCGCGTTTCGCGAGCGGGCGCGCGCTACGGCACGCGGTTCGCCTGACCGATCACGGTCTTGTGCCCTTCTTTCCGGTTGACACCCGAATGCCATGCCGCCAACGTTCCCCGACGATGTGGCGAGAGGAGAGGGCAGCGGCCGAGCATCCTCGCGACGGTGGGCACTCGGAGGAGCTGCCGGTCCTCGCTCCTGCGGAGCTGCCTGACGTTCGCGCGGTTCTCTTCAAGAATTCGACGCGTGTATATAGCCATTACAACGAAGCGTACTCCATAGCGACGATTTTTCGGAGTGCTTCGGAGGTCTACTTCCGAGGGAATACGTACGCTGGCGCGCCTCAGCTAGTCGCGATGATGGAGCCTGACGGCGTCTTTCGACACGTTCGCATTCCAATTGCCGAGACAGTGGGCAAGCTTCACATCGCACCCGTGGCCTTCGAGGGCGCTGCACGCGAGCTCGATTTCAGAGGAAGCAGGCCACAGTTCAAGACAATGCTGGTTGCGTGTCCCCCGCTCTTCTGCTGCCTGGCGCGGTTGCACGAGTGCCTCGAACGAGACTCCACAGTGCTCGAGCGGCAGTCGCGATTCGCGGAGTGCGTGAGGCTCATCGTCGAACACGGCGTCGACCGAGCGCCCCGGGCCCGTCGAGGACCCGAACGTTCGGCCGTTCGGCGTGCGCGCGAGCTCCTGCACGCACGGTTCTCCGAGCGCGTTACGCTCGACGAACTGTCGAATGCAGCCGGGATCAGTATCTATCATCTGTCGCGCGTCTTCGTGCACGACGTCGGGATTCCGCCGCACACGTACCAAAATCATCTGCGACTCGCGAAAGCGAGGGAGCTTCTGGTCCAAGGCGTCGCCGCGGGCGCGGTGGCGGCGGAAGTCGGCTTCAGCGATCAGAGCCATCTCACGCGCCAGTTCCGGCGTACTCTGGGGTTCACGCCGGGTGCGTACGCGCATGGGACGCGGGGGCTCCGAGACGTATTCGAGGCCAACGCGGTCGCTCGATGACCGCGGGGCGGGGCAGCGCGCCACGGGCTCGATCCGCAGCGGCTCGCGCGTGCTGAGCGTCCCGCCAGTCTTGCCCACGTGCCGGCCTCGGCGGAACCGCCGCGAAGAATGGCCACGTGAACCGTAAGCCATCGGCGAACGACGTGGACGCCAGGGGCTTGACGTGGCGACGCAG
>CALKVG010000590.1 GCA_937998045.1 uncultured Myxococcales bacterium | reverse complement strand
GGATGGCGGGGTCGAGGACGTCGGGGCGGTTGGTGGCCGCGATGATGATGACGCCGTCGTTCGACTCGAAGCCGTCCATCTCGACGAGCAGCTGGTTGAGCGTCTGCTCACGCTCGTCGTGCCCGCCGCCGAGACCCGCGCCGCGGTGCCGGCCGACGGCATCGATCTCGTCGATGAAGATGATGCACGGCGCGTGCTTCTTGCCCTGCTCGAAGAGGTCGCGTACGCGGCTGGCGCCGACGCCGACGAACATCTCGACGAAGTCCGACCCGCTGATGCTGAAGAAGGGGACTCCCGCCTCGCCGGCGATGGCGCGCGCGAGGAGCGTCTTGCCCGTGCCGGGCGGCCCGATCAAAAGAACGCCCTTGGGGATGCGCCCGCCGAGGCGCTGGAACTTCTTCGGGTCCTTGAGGAACGCGATGATCTCCTCGACCTCGTCCTTCGCCTCGTCGATGCCCGCCACGTCGGCGAACGTCACCTTGTTCTGGGAGTCGGAGAGCATGCGCGCCTTGGCCTTGCCGAAGGACATGGCCTTGCCGCCGCCTGCCTGAAGCTGCCGCATGAAGAGGAAGAACATGATGCCGATGAAGAGCATCGGCAGGAGCGTCACCAGCGTCGACGACCAGAACGGCGTCGTGTCTTCCTTCTCGAAGTAGACCTGCAGCTTCTCGTTCGGATTGTGCCCCGTCGCGGGGTCACGCTTTTGCAGGTCGTCGAGCAGCGCCTGGTCGGCCACGGGGCCGAGCGTCTCCTTCTGCTGGCTCTTGCCGTCCTGCACCTGCGTGAACAGGTACTCGTGATCCTTGATGTGAACGTCGGTCACTTGCCCGGCGTGCACCATGGACACGAACTGGCTGAAGCTGACCTGTTGCTTCCGCTCGCTCGGCTGAAGGACCTGCCAGATCGCCAAGAACATTACGATCAGCAGGACCCAAAGGAGCAGCGTCTTGTGCGATTGCTTCACGTCGACCTCGGGTGGCACGGGAACGGAATTGCAGGCGGCTCGGGGCCACTCGGCCTCCGACTTCAACAATTTACTACGTAAGATGCGTAGCAGCGAGCATGCGTCGCTTCCAGCGCGAGAGGCGGCTGTAAGTTCGTCTAAGTTACGTCTTTCGGGCCAAGCTCGGGTCCACGGTCACGTTCCAGGCTGGTCCCAGGTCTGGTCGGTCCGAGGTCCGGTCGCAGGTCTGGTCCCAAAAGATGGGGCCGGGGTCTCAAAAGATGGGGCCCCGGCCCCAAAAGAGGCGAACTAAGGCTTGGTGGCCGCGCGATCGGCGAGATTGCACAAATGCTCGACGACTCGCGGGCTCAAGCGCTCGAGCAGCGGCAGCAGTTCGTGACGGACGCGGGTGCGCAAAAAGCGCGGGTCGCGGTTCGACGGGTCGATCGCATGGGGGATCTGGTGGCGGGAAACGTGCGCATCCACGTCGGCCCGTCGCGCACGGTAAAAGGGGCGCACGCGATCGCCCGCCAGCGGCGGAAGGACCGCGAGGCCCTCGGGACCCGTGCCGCGGAGCAGGCGCATGAGAAGCGTCTCGGCGCGGTCGTCGGCGTGGTGACCGGTGGCGATGCGATCGGCTCCGAGGCGTGATGCCGCGGCGCGCAATGCTTGCCAGCGGGCTGTCCTGGCGCGCGCTTGCAGGTTTCCCCCCGGGGAAAGGGAGACGCGCGTGCGCGTGAACGGGACCTCGAGCGAGTGCGAGAAGGTCTCCGCAAGGTCGAGCTCGGGGCCGGCCGCTTCGCGCAACCCGTGGTCGACCCCATGCGCGAAGAGGCCGAACGCGAGCTTGTGGCGCAAGAGCGAGAGGACGTGGAGCAGCGCCATCGAATCGGGGCCGCCGCTGACGGCGACGAGGACGCGCGAGCCGCGCGGGGCGAGCGCGTGGTCTCGCAGCGCCGCGCGGGCCAGGGTGATGAGCGTCGGCGGGTGGGTGCGGGGCATTTGGCTATGCCCCGAGCTCGAAGCCCTTGCAGAGCTCGAGGTGGTCGCCCTCGAGGGCGTCCCGGCGCGGGGCCGCAGGATAGGAGAGCGAGCAACGGGCGCCGGTCTCCTCGAAGTGCGCGCAATCGTCGCAGGAGAACCGGAAGGAGAAGCGCGCGGCCTCCAGGCGCAAGCGGGCGTCGACGGTGGTCTTCACGAGCGCCTCCGCGCCGCGTGCAGGTCGGCGACGACCTCGACGTGGCTCGTCTGCGGAAACATCTCGAAGGCGGCGAGGGACCGGAGCTCGTAGACGGGCTCGAGGAGCGCCAGGTCGCGGCCCAGCGTCGCGGGGTCGCAGGACACGTACACGACGCGGGCGACGCGCGAGGCGGCGAGCCGCTCGGCCACCGCGCGAGCGCCCGTTCGCGGAGGATCGAGGACGACGGTCCGCGTCGCGGGGCTCCACTCGTAGGCGTCGGCGTCGCCCTCGACGACGCGCGCGCGCAGGCCGCGCGCGGCGAGGTTGGCGCGCGCCGCTTCGCACGCCGCGCGGCTCGATTCGACCGTCACGAGCTCGCCCGGTGTGCGCGCCAGAAGCACGCTCAGGTTGCCCGCGCCGGCGTAGAGCTCCACGCGCTTCGACTCGGCTGCGTCGGTCCCCGCGAGCTGCGCGACGTGGCGGGCGAGCTGCGCGTTCAGGGTCTCGTTCGCCTGGCCGAAGCCTCCCCGGGCGAGGCGCAGTGGCTCGCCGTCCGCGGCCGTCATCCAGGGGGTCGGGTCGCCGACGACCGCAGGACGCGTTGCGTTCTGCAGCGCGAGGGCCGCGCCGGCGAGTGCGCCCCCGGCGCAGGCGCGCTCGAACCGAGCGAAGCACGCGGGGGCGATCTCCCCGCGCCATGTGACGTCGACGACGGGCCGACCGCCCGAGCCGAGGCACAGGAGGACCTCGCCCCGGCCCTGGGAGCCGTGGAACAGGTCCGCAAGAAGGCGGCGAGCCTCCTCGAGGGCGGGGTGGAGAACGACGCACGAATCCACCTCGACCGGATCGTGCGTGCGCGCCTCGTGCATGCCGACGCGCACGCGGTCGCGATCTGCCGGCGAGCCGGTAGCACGCCGGCCGTCCCTCCCTCCGAGTCGGTCGCAGCGCACGTGAACGCGGGTGCGCACTCGCTGCCCCAGCCGCTGCTGCGCGGCGTGGAACGCGACCTCGACGTCGCGCCATGCCGGCGGAAGGGCGGCCCGTACGTGATCGATGTGCCAGCGTGCCTGGGCGTCCGGCGAGAGGTGCATCCAGTCGCAACCGCCGCACCGAGCCGACCACGGGCACTCCGGCTCCACGCGGTCCGGACCGGCGGAGTAGAGCTCGACCACGTGTCCCCGAGCCGGCCGCTGCGAGAGGTCGACCTCGACGAGCGCGCGGTCCCCGGGCGCCGTATGGCTCACGAAGACGGCCCTGCGGTCGTCGCCGATCGTTACGTGCGCGACCCCGTCTCCCCCGGGCGCGAGCGAACCGATGGTGGCGACGGCGACGCTCGGGTCTCGGCCCCGTCGCCCCGAGACGGGCATGCGCGCGGGCATGCGCGGGAAGATAGCCCGCCCCTTACGGCGAGCACGCGTAAAGGGCATACCCTCCGACGGCGTCGTTCAGGCCGAGGTTTGCGGCGGTGACCCACGTCACGGCGACGCGTGAGTCGCTCGCGGCGATGGCGACTCGACCGTCGCGGACGGTCGCCTGCGGCGGTACGCGAGGGTCGTCCGAGAGGGCGAGGGTTCGCAGGAGAGTCGGCGCGGTCGACGCGTGGTCCCACACCGTCACGGCGATCGAGCCGGGCTGCTCGACGACGAACATCATCCGGTCGCCGTGGAACGCGATGTCTCCGCCGACGACGGCGCCCTGACCGGACGGCGCAAACGTGTTGCCCGCAGCCGGCGCTGCCGCGCCGAGGTCGACCGCGGTCCAGCTCACGAGCGAGGACAGCATCGGGGAGTTGCTGAGGACGAACGCGCGCCCCCCCTCGGCTGCGACGGCGCCCCAGGTCGCCGAAAGCAGGTACGGGGTCCCGGGGTCGGACGGCGACGCGCGCAGGATGAGCGTGAGCGCGGGTTGCGCGGGGCCGCCCTCGGGTTGCGCGCCGCCCTCGGGTTGCGCGGGGCCGCCCTCGGGTTGCGCGGGGCCGCCCTCGGGTTGCGCGGGGCCGCCCTCCGCGGTCGGAGAACCTCCGTCTTCGGGACCTGCGGTCGGCGCTTTCGCGGCGAGCAGCGCGAGCATCTGGTCGCTTGCCACGACCTGGGCCAGAGTTTGCGGGGGAGGGCCTCCGAACGCCGTGGCGCCGCCGGTCGTGTTCAGCCCCGACAGGCCGACGAGCTGCGCGGACCAGCTGTCGAGCAGGGCGATCCATCCCGAGTTCGAACCGGCGAGGCTGACGGCATGGGCGTTCGACAGCGTCAGAGACGAACCGACGACGCTGTTGAACGCCGACCCCGTGACGTTCCCCGACTTGTCCACCGCGAACGCGTCCAGACCTCCGGGCTGCTGGCCCCCACACGACGGGCGCGCAGAGACGGCGACACCGCTTCCGGTGAGGTAGGCGAGGCCTACGGCGTCGGTCTCGAGCTGCCCCGCGCACTGCCCGGGGAGCGTCGCCGGCGCGGCGATGGTCAAGCCGCCTCCCTGATCGATCGCGGCGAGCGTCAGGCGCCCGGTCCCCGCGTTGGGGTCGTACTCGCGGTAGGCGACGAGAAAGCCCGACTCGGTCGCGACCAGAGCGGGCGCGCTCACGACGTCGCTGTCGAAGACCATCGGATCGCCGAGAGGACCGGCTCCGACGAGCTGCATCGAGCAGTCGGCGCCGAGGGTCGGGTCGTTGGTCGCCGGGACCGGAACGCATTCGCCGTCGGCGCACGTCTCGCCGGTCACGCACGACGCCGTCGGCCTCTGGGTCGCCGCGAGATTGATCGTCACGTCGGTGGCCTTGGTCAGGTCGACGTAGTTGCACCCGATCGCCACGACGCCGCAGTCGCCGTTCCGGGCGACGGCCGCGAACGCATAGGAAGCCCTCTTGAGATCGCCGACGAGGGGCGGGCTCGTATCTCCCTTCGGGAAGGCGATGCGCGTGAGCGTCCCGCTTCGGGGGATTCCGCCGGCGAGCTCGGTCCGGCCCGGGCACGGGCCGTCGAAGACGCCCACTTCGATCCACTGCGCTTGCCCGCTGATCCCGCGAGGCAGGTTGATCTCGAAGGAGATCGAGTTCGTGGGCCGACACTGCGCCCCGATCGCGGAAGCCCCGAGCGCTGCCGCGACCCAGCGCCCGTGGGCGCGCATCAGGGATGGTTTTCTCGTATCGTCGCCGTCTGCTCGGCGATCACCACGGTGCTCACGATCTTCGTGGCATCGCCCCACACGAGCTTTATCCGATGCGAACCGACGCTCGCGCTGCGTCGCACGATCGGCGAGGGGCCGAGGGAGTTGCCGTTGTCGATGACCTGGTCGCATCCCGGTACGCAGATGATCTTGAGCGTGCCGCCGCCGCCGCGCGCTGTCGACTGCGGCGTCGTCCCGAGCGCTCGAGGCGGCGGGGCCGCGCGGGTCGGACTTGCCGGGGGTTCTTCGGTTGCGTGGGACGGTTCGACGGAGGGGAACGTTGCAGTTGCAACCGCGGCGGAAGATGCGACCGAGGCGGGCGGCGCGGCCGGGGGCACGGACGCGAGGGGAGCCCCGGCGGACGTCGCGGACGCGAACGCCGAACGTGCTGCCCCGAGCGGGCCCGGCGCCGAAGAGGAGAGGAGGACGACGGCGGAAGACGCGGGACCCGCCCCGGGGGGCCGGGGGCTGTGCCTCAGGAAGAGCGCGAGAACGCCGGTCGACATCAGTCCGAGCACGGCCGCGCCAGCCGGCACCGTCCAGGGCGGAATTCGCCGCCGAAACGACCTGCGCGTCACCGTACGCTGCTCGAGCCGCATCGGCGGCGCGAAGAGGCGCTGCATGTCCGCCGGTCCGTGCGAGGCGGTCTCGGTTCGCAGGGGTCCTATGCGCAGGTCGTACTCGCTGGGCACGCCGTCGCCGGCGGCGGGCGGGTAGTCGACGTGGGCGGCGGCGACGCTCATGCCGCTGCTGTCGCTCGACCGCTGCATGACGACCGGCGCCGGCGGAACGACGACGGGAGGGAGCGGTGGCGTCGGCGCGGGAAGTCGCGGCGGCGCGGGTAGACCTGCGGCGGGGACCGGCGATGCCAGGTCGCGGCGAGGCTCCGGGTACCGGAGGTGCTCGATTTCGGGAGGCGACTCGGTCACGATCGTATCGCCGACGTAATCGAGGTCGTCCTCGAAGCTCGGCGTGAGCACAGGAACCCTCGGGACGGGAGCGCGCCCGGTCCTCGCGCGGGTCGTCGGGTCTTCGCTCGCGCTCGCGTCCTCGACGGCACCGGGAGTCAACGGCCGGCGAGGTGCAGCCGGAGGCGGTGGAGCGATGGGGAGCGGAGCCGGGATGGGGACGCGCACGCCGGCGGCGGGTCGTGGCGGGTATCTCGCCGCGTTGGACTGCGAGGGCTGGACCTCGGAGTTGAACGTAAGGACGGAGCCGTCCTCGTTGCGCCAGGAGGGCGCGGGCGCGCTCAGCTTGTCGACGTCGATCGTCTGCGTAACCTCCGCAGCCCAGCGAAGGTGCGCCTCGCGCTTGCGGATGCGATCGTCGAAGATGCTCTGCATGTACGCCGTGACCTCATCGGCGGCGACGAAGAGGCTCCGCCGCATGAGGAGCGACTGCAGCGCGCGCGAGAGCTCGCGAGCCGTCCGGTAGCGCTCGGTCTTCGTCTTCGCGAGCGCCTTCATGACGATCTTCTCGAGATCGATCGGGTACCCGCGGACGATGCTGCTCGGCTGCGGAACGGCGCACTCCTGAACCTTCGCCATCGTGTCGAGGTCGCTCTCCATGCGGAAGAGGCGCTGTCCTGTCGTCAGCTCCCAGAGGACCACGCCGAGCGCGAAGACGTCCGTTCGCCGGTCCAGCGGCTCGCCCGCCACCTGCTCCGGCGACATGTAGGCCACCTTCCCCTTGAGGGTCCCGGCCCGCGTGCTGGCGATGCGCGACGCGAACTTCGCGATGCCGAAGTCCACGACCTTGGTGCATCCGTCGTAGGTGACGAACAGGTTGTGCGGGGTGACGTCGCGGTGCACGAGGTTCAGTTTTTCGCCGCTCTTGCCCGCGAGCTCGTGGGCGGAGTGCAGCCCCTCGGCGGCGTCGGCGATCACGCGGCAGGCGAGCTCCGGGGGCATGGGTTGCCCGAGCTCCTCGGTCCGGCGCATCACCTCGCGGAGAGGTTCGCCGTGCAGGTACTCCATCGCGATCCAGTAGGTGTCCTCGTGCTTGCCCAGCTCGAGGACCGCCGCCACGTTCGGATGCGAGATGCGCGCGGCCACGCGAGCCTCGTCGATGAACATGTTGACGAAGGTCGGGTCTTCGACGAGGTGCGGGTGAATGCGCTTGATGGCGATCCACTTCTGGAAGCCCCCCGGCCCGTCCATTCGCGCCAGGTGAACGCTCGCCATGCCGCCGATGCCGATTTCGTCGACGACGCGGTAGCGGCCGAGGAAATACGTCCCCCCGTCGAGCGCGCCCCGCTGGGGAGCGTCGGCCATCGCGTCCGATTCGCTCTGCCTCGACTCCGGGAACGGCAGCTGCGCGGGATCTTGCGGCGGCACGTTCATCCCCTCACGGCATCACGTTCACGCGCGGGCCGCCCACGGTGACGTCCTCGCTCGGGCGAAGGGCGAAATAGACCGCGGCGCCGCCCGCCGCGAGGGCCACCCCGCCGAGGATGTACGGCCACGC
The DNA here is from genome assembly GCA_937998045.1 of uncultured Myxococcales bacterium. Taxonomy (GTDB): domain Bacteria; phylum Myxococcota_A; class Polyangia; order Polyangiales; family Polyangiaceae; genus Palsa-1150. The sequence continues at coordinate 119 of CALKVG010000590.1, read as the reverse complement.
CGTGCTCCAGAAGCCGCCCTTGTGCACTTGGATCGGAGGAGACTCGTCGTGGTAGTTCGGCGTGGCTCCCGCGAGCGCGATGACGGGCGGCGGCGAGGGCGCGGGAGCCACGCCGAACT